>NZ_BAFW01000367.1 GCF_000308535.1 Nocardia cerradoensis NBRC 101014
GCGCTCGCGGTGGTGCGAGACGGTGCCGGAGCGCTCGCCCTGGTGGCACGCGGGCGGCGGCCGGCCGGCCGATTCACCGAACTGCGGTTGCCCGCAACCGGTTCGACAGCACAGCGCGACGGACGGGAAGCCGTCGCGACGATTCTGCTGTCGGTGACGCCCGGTTCCATGGTGGTCTACTCCGATCCCGAACATTCCCGGATCAGGCTGCACACCCTGCCGCTGCCCGAGTCCGCGCTGCAGCGCGCGGTGCGCGCCCCGGACCGGCGACGCTGATGTGGACCGTCGCCTCGATCGCACTGCTGGCGGGCGCCCTGCCGCCGGGGATCTGGTTGTCCGCTCGCGGTATCGCGGCCCATCGGCTGGTCGGCATGCAGATGGTCGCGACGGTGACGGTGCTGGTGCTGATCACCATCAGCCTGGCCGCCCGCCGTCCCGACTATCTGATCGTGGCGACGGTACTGGCCTTGCTGGCCTTCGCCGGAACCCTGGTGTTCACCCGGCTGATCGGGGCGGGCGATGACTGATCCCGCCGCGATCGCGGCCGCCGTCGTCCTCGGCACGGCGGTCGTGGTCGCGGTGGCCGCATCGTGGGCGGCGCTGCGAACGCGCGGGGTGTACGCGCGGCTGCACTATCCCGGCATGCTCACGTCGGTGACCGGGCCGCTGCTCACCTTGGCCGTGCTGCTGGACTACGGCCCCGGTCTCACCACCGCGATCGTCGCGCTCACCGCGGCACTGCTGTGGGTCACCGCACCGGTGTCCTCGGCGGCGATCGGCAAGCTGAATGTCGTTCTGGGCGAACGGAAACGGGAATGAACGTACTGATCATCCTCGCACTGGTCCTGGTGGCCGTCGCGGCCACCGTCGTGGTGTGGACCGAGAACCCGCAGCGCCAGGCGGTGACGTTGGGCGTCTACGGCGCGCTGCTGTCGCCGCTGTTCCTGGTGCTCGGCGCCCCCGATGTCGCGCTGTCGCAGATCGCGGTCGGCACCGCCGTGGTGCCGCTGATGGTGTTGCTGGCGGTGCGGTCGGTGCGCCGGCGGGGACGCTCGTGAGCACCCGGACGCGCCTGCTGGTCTTCGCCGCCGGGGCCCTCGGACTCGGTGTCGCGCTGATCCTCGCGGTGCTGCGAATCCCCGGCTTCGGCAACGACTTTCATCCCTATCGCGACGCCACCGTGACCGAGGCGCTGCGTCAACGGAGCCCGAATGTGGTGTCCTCCATCAACTTCGATCAACGCGGATTCGACACCCTCGGCGAGGAGGCCATTCTGGTGGCGGCGGTCGTCGGGGCGGCCACGCTGCTGCGGCGCACCTCCCGGCCCCGGCCGCCGCGGCCGGCCGTCGCCTCGTCGTCGCGTCCACCACTGCTGGCCGCCACCCGCCTCGCCGGGTACATCCTGCTGCCGGTGACGCTGCTGATCGGCGCCGACGTCGTCGTACACGGCCACCTCACCCCCGGCGGCGGCTTCCAGGGCGGCGTGGTGCTGGCCACCGGCCTGCATCTGCTGTATGTGGCCGGCGACTATCGGGCACTGCGGCGGGTCCGGCCGCTGGTCTGGTATGAGACGGGTGAAGCCGTCGGTATGGGCGCGGTCCTCGCGCTGGGCGCGGCCGGGCTGGCGGCCGGCACCGGATTCCTGTCCAACTTCCTGCCGAAAGGCACGAGCGGGCAGCTGTTCTCCGCGGGCACCGTCGCGCTGTTCAGCTGCGCGGTCGGGATCGCGGTCGGCAGCGGCATCGTCGTACTGCTCGCCCAGTTCCTCGACGAGTATCTGGGCGCCGACGAAGGGGCGACATGAGCGTATTCCCGTATCTGGTCGCGGCGTGGGTGCTGCTGATGGGACTGTTCGGCGTGGTCCGCAGCCGCCATCTCGTCCACACCGTGGTGTGCGTATCGGTGACCCAGTCGAGTACCTACGTGCTGCTGCTCGCCGTCGGATATCAGCAGAAGGCGAGCGCACCCATCTTCGGGCAGGCCAATCCGCCCGGTTCGCCGGTGGTGGATCCGGTGGTGCAGGCCATGGCGCTGACCGACATCGTGGTGTCGGCGACGGTGAGCGCGCTACTGCTGGCGCTGGTGATCCAGGTGGCCAAACGGCACGGCACCGTGGTCCCCGATGAGCTGCACGCTTTGCGCGGCTGATGGGCGGCTCCGCGAGCGCGCTGCCGCCGCTGATCGTCACGGTGCCGATCGCCGGTGCCTGTGTGCTGCTGCTTCTCGGACGGATCGCTCCCCGCCGCCTCATCGATGCGCTCGCGCTGGTCACCGCCCTCGCCACCGCGGTCCTGGCCGCACGGCTGCTCGCCGCGACGGGGTCGGGCGCTGTGGTGACCTGGGCCGGCGGCTGGCATCCCGGACCGCGATTCGCGGTGGGCATCGTGCTGGTCGCCGACCGGCTGGGCGCGGCCATGGTGCTGCTGATCGCCGTGCTCGCGACCACGGCCCTGCTGTTCGGCTGGCGCTACTTCGACAGCGTGCGCGCGCACTACCCGGCGCTGCTGTTGCTGTTCACCGCGGGCATGGCGGGCTATGTCCTCACCGGCGACCTGTTCGACATGTTCGTCTTCTTCGAGCTGATGAGTGTGGCCGCCTATGCCCTGACCGGACTCGAGATCGAGGAACCCGAAGCCGTGCAGGGCGGCCTGAACTTCGCGGTCGTCAATTCGCTGGGCGCCTATCTGTGCCTGTTCGGCATCGGACTGCTCTACGCGCGGACCGGTCGGCTGGGTCTGCCGCAGTTGAGCCTCGCGCTGTCGCAGCGGGCGCCGGATGCGGTGGTACTCATCGCGTTCGGGCTGATCGCGACGGGCTGGCTGGTGAAAGCCGCGGCGGTGCCGTTCCATTTCTGGCTGGCCGACGCGCACGCGGTCGCTCCCACGCCGGTGTGTGTCCTGTTCTCGGGCGCGATGGCGCCGCTGGGCATCTACGGTGTGGCGCGGGTCTATTGGGCGGTGTTCGACACCGTGCTGCCGGCCGCGGGCGTCCATCGGATGATGCTGGTACTGGCCGTGTGTACCGCGCTGCTGGGCACCGTGATGTGTGTCCTGCAGCGTCATATCAAGCGACTGCTCGCCTATTCGACCATCGCGCACATCGGACTGTTCCTGCTCGGCCTGGCCGCCCTGACCCCGGAGGGCGTGGCGGCCTCGGCGGTATATCTGGCCGGGCACGCCGCGGTGAAGGGCGCGCTGTTCCTGATGGCGGGAATCCTGTTGTCGCGCTATCGATCTCTCGACGAGGTGCGGTTGTACGGTCGCGCCCGGCGGCACCGGGTGGTGGGCGCGGCATTTGTGCTGGGTGGACTCATGCTGAGCGGAATTCCGCTGTCGGGCACCGGTTTCGGCAAATCACTGCTGGAGGAGTCGGCACATTCGGTACCGCTGACCGTGCTGGTGATCGCGGTGTCGGCGCTGACCGGCGCCGCGGTGCTGCGAGTGGGGCTGCGGGTGTTCTTCGGCGTCGGTCGTCCACCGCGGCCGGCGTCGGAGGCGGACGAGACCACCGGCGCGCACGAGACTCCCGATGCCGACACCCCACCCGGCCGCATTCCGGTGACGATGCTCGCAGCGGTGTTCGCGCTGTTGAGTGCCGGTGTGCTGAGCGGACTTCCGGGACGCTTCGGCCGTGAGGTGGCCGCGGCGGCCGCGCAGTTCTGCGATCGGATCGGCTATCGAGACCGCGCGTTGACGGGAGCCGTTCCGGTGCAGTCCGCGCCGGATCTGAGCTGGACGCTGCACGGAACTGTCCTCGGGCTGGTATCGGCCGGTGCCGCGGTGGCCCTGGCGCTGTTCGGCATTCACCTTCGTAATATGCTGGGCGACAACGATTCTCGACCGGCCGCAGTGGTCGCGGTGCGGCACGGACTGCATCGATTGCACAGCGGGCACATCGGCGACTACGCGGCATGGCTGGTCTTCGGCTGCGCGGCCGTCATCGGACTGCTGGGGGTGGGTTGAGCAGTCCCCGCTCCCGCGCTGTCTATACTCGGCCGTCTACTCCCCCGGCGCCTCGAGCCGGCCCAGCACGTGCCGCAGGGCCGGTTCGAGACGATCGGTGCGGAAATGATGGCCGGCGGCCAGCAGCCGGGTCGGCTCCACTCGCTGACTCGCCGCGGCCAGCTCCCGTGCGCCCTGCCCGCCCAGCAGCAGCGCCGGACCGGCCTGTGGTACCGGCAGGATCGCGGGCCGTCGGACGACGCGGGCCAGCGTGCGGGTGTATTCGGCATTGCGGACCGGATGCGGAGCCACCGCGTTCACCGGACCCGACAGCGCGGTATCCCACAGCGCGCGGTGATAGATGTCGATCATGTCGTCGATGCCGATCCACGACATCCACTGCCGCCCACCGGCGATTGGCCCGCCCAACCCGGCAGCGAACAACGGCCGCAGCAAGCGCAGCAGCCCACCGGCCGGCGACTGCACCAGACCGGTGCGCACCCGCACCACCCGTACCCCGGCCTCGCGGGCGGGCCGATCGGCGTCCTCCCACGCCGAGACCACCTCGGCCAGAAATCCGTCACCGGCCGGACTGTCCTCGGTGAGCGAGCGATCGCCGAGGTCGTAGCCGTAGTAGCCGATCGCGGACGCCGCGACGAAGGTCGGCAACCCGATCCGCGCGGCCAGTTCGGCGAGCGCGCGGGTCGGTTCCACGCGGCTGTCGCGCACGCGGCGTTTGTGTTCGTCGGTGAACCGGCCCGCGATCGGCGCCCCGGCCAGATGGATCAGCGCGTCCACCCCGGCCAGCAGATCGGCGGCGGGCGCGGACGGATCCCACTGCCGCTCGTCGGGGCCGCGGGCGGGCCCGCGCACCAACCGGATCACCCGGTGCCCGCCGGTCCGCAGGAACGCGGTCAGCGCCGTCCCGACCAGTCCCGAGGCGCCGGTGATCGCGATGGTCGACGACCGCAGACCGTCCTCGGCGGCACGAGCGTGGGCCGCCAGATCACCGGCGAGCTGCCGGTGCCGGTACTCGAACATGGGCCGCAGCAGTGCGGCGGGCACGGGCGTGTCCACCTCGTCGACGATCCGGGTACGTCCCGCGTCGACGGCTTCGAAGCCGTGGGTGTGGCGCCACTGCAGCACATGCGCGAAGGCCGAGGCGGGGCCCTCGGCGACGAGTTCGTCGGCGAACCGGTGCGGCGGGTCGTAGGCGACCGGATCGTGGCGGGCCACCCAGCGCAGGTTGCCGGGCAGTGCCAGTTCGGCGCGCCCGTCCTTCAGCGAGCCCGCTTCGCGGACCACCCGTACCGGTTGCCACGGCGGTGCCAGCCTGGTCAGCGCACCGGGCCGGGTGAACCATTCGAAGACGTCGGCCTGCGGAAAGTCCACGACATTCGCCGTTTCGAAACCCATGAGGCGGCAGTACCCGCGCCATGCGAAGCCGAAACGGTCGGCGCCGAGGGGCGCCGGGCGTGCCGACGCCCGAACTCCGGGCGGTCATCGCAGTGGAGTGCCACCGCAGGGCGTCACCGAGCCGCATTCCTCACCGCAGAGGCTCGCCCCACGTCGTCCGTTCCCGCAGCGCGGCTTTGAGCAGTTTGCCGCCCGCGTTGCGCGGCAACGGTTCACCCACCACGGTCACATACTGCGGGACTTTGAAGTCGGCCAACCGTTCCCGGCAGTGCTCGATCAGCGTGGGAATGTCGATACCGTCACGATCGGCGACGACGACGGCGCCGACCTTCTCGCCCATGACGGCGTCCGGCACGGCGAGGACGGCGGCGTCGGCGACACCCGGCGCCGCGAGCAGAACCGCTTCGACCTCGACGCTGGAGACGTTCTCTCCACCGCGGTTGATGATGTCCTTGATCCGGTCGACGATGTGTACCCGCCCGGCATCGTCGACGCGGACCACGTCGCCGGTATGGAGCCAGCCGTCGACGATCGTGGCGGCGTCGGCGTCGGGACGATGCCAATAGCGGCCGGTGACATTCGCCCCGCGCACCACCAGCTCGCCGACGCCGGGCTCGTCGCCGAGCGCGACGATGCCCAGTTGCACCGACGGCACCGCGTAACCGACCGAATCCGCGTGGTCGACGGCGTCCGTATCGGGCAGCACCGTCATCAGGGACGCGGTTTCGGTCATGCCGTATCCGTTGAACACCTGGGCGTTGGGAAACGCGTCTTTCAATGCCAGCACCAGCGACGGTGCGATCGGCGCGCCGCCGTAACCCACCCAGCGCACCGCGGCGGTATCCGCCGCGCCGAAGTCGGGGTGGCGCACCATCAGCGCATAGACGGCCGGCACCGTCACCAGGAACGAGATCCGTTCGGTCGAGAGCGCGGCGATCAACTCGGGAACGCCGAGCGCCGGCATGATCACCGCGGTGCCGCCGAGGTGGGCGGCGGTCAGCAGCTGGGAGTTGCAGCCGGTGACATGGAACAGCGGAACCGAGATCAGCGTCCGCATCCCCTCGCCGATATCGCGGGGAAGTCCGATGCAGCGCACCATGTTCTCGGCATTGGTCACGAACGCCTCGTGTGTGGTGGGCACACCCTTGGGATGACCCGTGGTGCCCGAGGTGTAGAAGATCGCCGCGATATCGGCGGCCGAAAGATCCTGCGTCACAACCGGTTCGCCGTCGGGAAGCGGCACCCCGGGGGCGAGGTCGATGCGCGCGCCCGAATCCGTCAGCACGAAATCGATCTCCGGCCCGGCCGAGCGGGTGTTGACCGCGACGACGATTCCGCCCGCCATCACCGTGCCCCAGAAGGCGAGCACCCAGTCGACCCCGGCCGGGTAACGCACGGCGACACGGTCTCCGGGTTCCGATCCGGCCGCGCGCAGACCCCCGGCGACCCGGGCGGCACGCTCCCACAGCTGCCGATACGTCAGGCGATCCCCGGCGAGTTCGACGACCGCTTCACTGTCGGGCCGCCTCTCCACCTGAGCACGCAGCATATCCAGCAGCGTCGCCGGTAGGCCGGTGTAGTGCGCGATACCGTCACGCTCGGCGACGCCGGTCCGCGGAAAGGGATTGCCGTGGCGCGAAATCTCGATCACCGCGGGTTCGGTTGTCATCAGTACATCTCCTCGATCGGCCGTGTTCGCAATTCGCTGGGCGCGCAACACATCACGGCCCGTGCAGAAGCGGAACTCAGGCACCGAAATAGCGCCGCGGGTTGTGCACGAGCATGGTGTCGATCTGCTCGTCGGTGACGCCGCGCTCCCGGAGCGCCGGCAGCACGTCGTCGCTGATGTGGGTGAAGTTCCAGTTCGGCACCGCGGCGGCTTTACCTTCCTCGGAGAACCAGTCGATGAAACAGGCCGCGTCGTGGGCGAGGACCATCTTCTCGGCGTAGCCGCGCTCGACCAGTCGCACCACGGTGTCCACTCGTTGCTCGAACGGCAGCAGGACGTCGAGTCCGAAGCGGTCCATGCCGAGGTAGGAACCGGCGTCGGCGAGAGCGCACAGATAGTCCAGATCGGTGCTGTCGCCCGAGTGTCCGATGACCACCTTGCCGAGATCCACTCCTTCCTCCGCGAGCACCTTCTGCGCGATCAGACCGGACTGGTTGTGCACATTCGTGTGGACCGTGACGGGCGCCCCGGTCTCCACGTGCGCCTGGCCGACGGCACGCATCACTCGCTCGACTCCGGGCGTCAGGCCCTGTTCCTCGATCGCGCATTTGAGGAACGCGGCCTTCACTTCGGTCCCCGCGATCCCTTCGCGAATGTCCTTGACGAACAACTCGACCAACGGCTCGGCGACGTCGAACAGCAGGCCGGGGCCGGTGTAGTGGAACTGGAACGGCACCTCGTTGTAGGTGTAGAGGCCGGTCGCCACGACGATATTGATATCGACCTGCTCGTTGATGCGCTGAATCCGCGGAATGTAGCGACCGAGCCCGATCACCGTCGGATCGACGATCGTGTCGATGCCGCGGGCGGCGCATTCGCGCAACTTCGCGACGGCATCGGCGACCCGCGCGTCCTCATCCCAGTGATTCGGATAGTCGGGATAGTTCTGCCGCATCTCCTCGCCGAGCACGAAGACGTGCTCGTGCATCAGCACCTTGCCCAGGGCGGCGGTGTCGAGGGGTCCACGGACGGTTTCAACGGCAGACATCGAATTCCTCGGGGTATCAGCGGCGAGCAGAACGGCTATGAACACGATCGGAAGAGTGTGATCCACGCCATCCTGTGTGAGACACTGCGCAAGTGTGTCTCAGAGTCGAGGATTCGTCAACCAGCTCGATACGGCCGCCGAGCGGGCACGGCATGCCTCGGTATGAGGAGATGGACGACATGATCGCTACTTCCGAGGGACGTCGCGCCGTCGACGCGGCGACGAAGCTGTACCTGGCGGGCGAACAACTCGACATGTCGGTGCTGGCCCGCGAGCTGGGCATCGGACGGGCAACGCTGTACCGGCACGTCGGCAACCGAGACGACCTCATCGCGACCGTGCTGGCCGAGGCCACCGAACGCACCTACCGCAAGGTGTTCGCCGACGCCACGGGATCCGGTGCGGCACTGGTTCTCGACACCCTCGAACGAGTGATGAACGCGGTCGCCGAATCCGAACCGCTGCGGATCCTCACGAGTCGCGAACCGACACTGTTCATCCGGCTCGCGCTGCTTCCCGGCAGGATCGAATCGACGTCGGCGCGCATGGTCGCCGAACTGCTCGACAGCGAACAGCGTCAGGGAAATCTGGCGCTACCGTTGGCCGCCGACGTCCTGGGCGAGGCCATCGTCCGCATCTGCGACGCGCACCTCTACGCGCCCCTGCTCGGCGGCGATCGACCACGCATCGACACCGCGCTGGCCATCGTCGCCCTGCTTCTCGGGCAACACCGGGCATGAACGCGGTCACATATTGCTGTCGAGGGCCGGAACTCCCTCCGGCAACCCCGGTGCGCCACTTCCGGCCGACTGCGGTGGGCAGATACCGCCGAGCTGGTAGGCGGCCATGGAAATCGAACCGGCACAATGCCCGTCGACGATCGGCACCAGCGGTTCGGTATCGGCCAGGCCCGCGATGTACAGCAGCGGCAGGTAGTGATCGGGCGTCGGGACGGCCGCGGCGAAATCGGGATGGGCGTCGAGCGCGGCCGCCTCGGTGGGTGCGCGCGTCAGCACCTCCCGGGCCGCCTCGTCGAAGCGCACCGCCCAGTCGTACCCGGCGTCCGGCTGCGCGAAATCGACCGCGCGCAGATTGTGCACGATATTGCCGCTGCCGACGATCAGCACCCCGTCCGACCGCAGCGGAGCGAGCTTGCGGCCGAGTTCGAGGTGGTAGTCCAGCGGTTCGAAGGCGTTGAGCGACAACTGCACCACCGGAATCGAGGCGTCCGGAAACGCGTGTACCAGCACCGACCAGGTGCCGTGATCGAGGCCCCAGCTGTCGGTATCGCAGCCCACCCACTGCGGACGGGCCACATCGGCGACCTGTTCGGCCAGTTCGGGCAGGCCCGGCGCCGGATAGTCGACCGCGAACAGCTCGTCGGGAAATCCGTAGAAGTCGTGGATGGTGCGCGGGCGCGGCATCGCGGTGACCGCGGTCGCGTTGGTGTACCAGTGCGCGGAGATCACGAGGATCGCGCGCGGACGCGGAGCGGCGCGCCCGACGGCCGCCCACGCCTCGGTGTAGCGGTTGCGGTCCAGCGCGTTCATCGGGTTGCCGTGGCCGAGAAATACCGCGGGCATCTGCTCTGGTGACGTCTGCTCCGGCGACATCTGCGCACTCCTTCTCGTGGTGCTGCTCCCCGCCGGTGAGCTCAGTCGGCGGGGAGTTCGATCCCCTCGGCGGCGACCTTGGCGGTCACTTCCTCGGGAAAGATGTTGCGGAACAGGTACAGGTCCTGACCCAGCCGCCAGCCCGGCGCCAGCGCGACCGCATAGCGTTCGAAATAGCCCAGCTGTTTGCCCATCAGCAGCAACTGCTGCGGGCCCGACGCGCCGCGGCGTTTGCCGAATTCCACCAGCCGGGCGGCGACCTTGCCCATATCCAGCTGCGCCAGTTTGCCCGACAGCACCGGCGCCAGCGCGGTCGCCAGCTGCCGGCCGATGGTGGCGTCGTCACCGTCGTCCCCGTCGAGCAGATCCAGTTCCCGCAGTGCCCGCGCGACCGGCCGGAAGTCACCGTCGATGGCGCTGGCGTGGAACAGCGCGCGTACGAACGCCCGCCACTGCGGCGTCATGGTGCCGACGATGCCGAAATCGAGCATGGCGGCGCGGCCGTCGTCGAGCAGCCAGAGATTTCCGGCATGCACGTCGCCGTGGAAAAGGCCGTGTACCACAACACTTTCCACCCACGCCTTGACCAGCCGGCGGATCAGCAGCTCGGGATCGGGGTGGGCGGCGCGGATATCGTCGAAGCGGTCGAGCGGCATCCCGCGCATCCGCTCCATGCACAGCACGCGCGGTCCGCAGTACTCCCAGTACACCTCGGGGACGACCACACCGGTGTTGTCGCCGAAGGCGGACAGATCGGCCCGCGCCTGCGCCTGGTTGCGGGCCTCGTTGCGGAAGTCCAGCTCGGCGACGGTGGTGTCGTACAGATCGCGGACCACGCCCTCGGCGTTGGCGATGCGGGCGTTCTCCGAACGTTTGGTCAGCGAGCCGGCCAGCCGATAGGCGGCGCGCAGATCCACGATCATGCGCCGCGCGATATCGGGACGCTGCACCTTGAGCACCGCCGGGCGGCCGTCGGCGAGGACGCAGGCATGCACCTGAGCCACCGAGGCGGCCGAGAGCGGTTCGTCGTCGAATTCCCGGAACAATCGATCGATCGGGGCGCCGAGGTCGGCCTCGATCACCGCGCGCGCGTCGGTGGCCGGAAACGGCGGGACGTCGTCGAGGCAGCGCAGGCACGCGTCGGCGAGTTCGTCCGGAAACGAGGCCGGCGACGACGCGATGAGCTGCCCGAGCTTGACGAACATCGGGCCCAGCGCCTCGAAACCGTCGACCGTCCCCTCGGCCATCGCCCGTCGCCGCTTCGCCGGGCGCAGACCTTGGCGCAGCACGCGCCGTGTCACCCGGCTGCCGATCGTCGTGCCGATCGCGGCGGTACGGCGGAACTCCGCGAATCCGAATTTCTCCAGCGCCGGTACCGGCTGCGGCGGAGTCTCCCCCGGGCCCGGTCCGGAGGCGGTCTCGGTGGCCGCCGCCGTCACCGCAGGACTCCGCTGGTCACCTGCTCACCTGCCCGAATCATTCGTTGCGACCGTCCCATCGTCATGTGGTTCGTGCACAGTCTACGACTGCCGGGCCACCGTACCGGCCGGTGTGGCGTGCCACACGCGCACACCGGCTCCCTCGGCCGTAGGACCCCCGGCGGTCCAGCGGCGTGGAATGGCAGTTGCGCACCCGGTGCGCCCGGCCGCGGCGGCGACTCCAGCCACGAGCCCGGCGCGGCGCCGGCGGTCGAACTCACCGCGTGAGAAACCGGTTCACGGCGCGATGCCGAGTCCCGCGGCGAGTACCGGCCACGAGCGTTTCAGCGCGTCCTGCCAGTAGCCCCACGAATGCGTGCCCGTCGGTTCGAAGTCGAAGGTCGCCGGAATGCCCAACTCTCCCAGCCGAGTCGACATATTGTGCGTGCACCAGTTCACCGCGGCCTCGATCACTCCGCCGATCACGAGCTGATCGAGATATCCGCGCGGACCGGGCTGCATATGGTCACCGCCGTACGCGTCATACATGCCGGGTACACCGGTGCCGGTGGAGATGAACAGATTCAGTCCGCGCAGCCCGTCCGCGTGCACGTACGGGTCGTTGGCCGCCCACATCGGATCGTCGTCGGGGCCGTACATGTTCTCCACGTCGCCGCCGCCCCACGTCTGGACCGCCATTTTGACGAATTCCCGGCCGATCGGATCGCTGATCTGCGCACATCCGGAATACGCGGCCACCGAGCGATACAGTCCCGGTGCCGCGATCGGCAACTGCAGCACCGAGGTCCCCGACGTCGACAAGCCGGCCAGCGCGTTGGCGCCCGTGGTGCGGTAGCGGCCGTCGATCAGCGGCGGCAGTTCGGCGGTGAGGAACGTCTTCCATTTGTACACACCGAGTTTCGGATCCGGCGCGCGCCAATCGGTGTAGTAGCTCCAGCGGCCCCCGACCGGCTGCACCACATAGGTCTGCTTCGCCGAGAGGAAACCCGCGACATCGGTGTTGCGCTCCCAGGTGGCCGAATCCTGGCCTCCCCCACCGCCGTTGAGCAGATACAGCACGGGCGCGGGCTCCTGGTCGTCGGCCGGCGTCTGCACCTTCACCATGATGTCGGTGTTCATCGCCGCCGAATGCACCCGCAACTGTTCGGTCCGCGGATCGAGCCGCCAGCTACCGGTGACCGCCGACCCGTCCGCGGCGACCGGGTCCGGTTGCGCACCGGCGGGCGCGGCCCCCAGCACCGCGCCCGCCATCATCAGAACGGCGGGAATGATGCTGCCGCGCAGCACCTTTCCGAACATGAGAACTCCTTCGTGACAAAACGATCGCCGCGGAGACGACGAGGCCCGCCGGGCGATGCTGAGTGAGGACATCGCCCGGCGGGCAGGCCGGACGACTCAGAGCTTGCCACCACCGCCCAGCAGCCACGGGTTGAAGCTGCAGGTCAGCGCGGGAGTCTGAGCCGAATCGAGAGTGTTGAGGATGATCGAGAGCACCCGCGGCGAATACATCATCGTCAGGTGATCGGACAGATCCTGTTCGCAGCCGTCCTGCAGGGTGACGTTCTTGACCGTCGCACCGGGCCCAGGCTGCAGGAAGGTCAGATCGTACGGTGTGGTGACCTCGTCGTAGCGGGTGCCGACCACCGTGTAGTCCACGCCCGGCATCGTGTCACCACCGGCGTTGAGCTGATTGACGAAATCCGAACCGACCGTCTGCTGGATACCGGAGTGGCCGACGAAGATCTCCACCAGTCCCAGCACGTCGATGCCGAAGTTGTTGATGGCCCGGCCCAGCGCGCCGATGCCGTCGAGGGTGGTGCCGTGGTTGGTGGCACCGAAGGTCATCATGTGATGCACCTTCGCCGCGCCACCGTCGAACTTCAGATACCACCGCGACATCGCGCCACCCTGGGAATGGCCGACCAGATTCACTTTCTGCGACCCGGTCGCCGCCAGCACGCGATCCACGAATTGCGCCAGCTGCTTGGACGAATCCTGAATCAAGCCGGTGCCGTTCGCGCCCGGCAGCACCGATCCCAGGCCGCCGCCCTGAATCAGATTGGATTTGCCGTAATTGAACGTGAATACGCAGTAGCCGGCGTCCTTGATCGGCTGGCTGACGAAAGAGAAGTTGTCGTAGGCGTTCTCCCACGTGCCGTGCACCAGGACCACCGGTTCCGGATGCGCCGCGGTGGGCCGGCAATTCCAGTCGTTGGTTCCCGGCGGGGCCACGTCCGGATGCAGCAGGCCGTATCCGAAGGCGGCCAGGAACGAGCTCTGCGCCGGGCCGTAGCCGATGGTGTCGCTGGAGGTTCCACCCGAGGATCCCGAGCTGGACCCGGAACCGCCGTAGCAGTCGCCCGACCCGTTGCCGGATCCCGCGCCGCTGCCCGAGGTGCAGGCCGAACCGGTGCCGGAGCTGCCGGTATCCGCGATCGGGTGGGCGGCGGGATTCTTCAGTCCCTGGTCGATGAAGTCGACCAGTTGCTGCTCCTGCTGCTGATCGTTCGACGCCACCGCCGGCTCGGCGTCGGCGCCGATCCCCGCGAAGCCCATCAACAACAGCGAAACCCCCACGACGACCGCGGCGCTCAGCGGCCTGCGGCGGGTGTTTGGTCTCATGGGTGAACCTTTCGTCAGAACATCGGCGTTCTTTGTTGCGATGCGCGACAGCGAGCCGCGCGGCCGAAACTGAACTCAGACGCTAAAGTCGCTGACGGGCCGCCGATACGGACAAAGGCAGTCTCTTCGGAATCTCACGAGGCGCCGAACCGACCGCAGTGAAGTTGCACAGCCGGGCGAATTGCCCGGTGGCGTCAGGGCTTTTCCCGTTATCGGCGCAGTCACAGCAGCAATGTCGGCCGTGCCGTGAAATATCCAGCGATACAACCAATTACGACGCAATCACGAACAGATATCGGATTCTCACTGGAGTTGTCCGTCCGGTCCGGTCCACGTGCGTACGTGGCACGGCCCCACGTCGTCTGGAGTCCTGATGCCCGGTATTCGCACTTCTCTGCGCCCCAACGGTTTTCGCTTCCTCGCCGCAGCGGCTCTGGCCGTCGGCGCCCTCACCGCGGTCGCCTTCCCCACCGCCGCCGCCGATCCGCTCACCGATGCGGCCGGCGTCATCGAACAGCTGCGCGCCGTCGGTGATCCGCTGCCGCCGCTGCCCGCCCCGCACGGACCGACCACCGCCATCGTGGTGCTCGGTTACGGGTTGCTGCCCGACGGCGGTATGAGACCCGAACTCGTCGCCCGGTTGCAGGCGGCGCTCGTACAGGCGATGGTGTCGCCGGCCTCGCCGATCATCGTCACCGGCGGAAATCCGCGCGGTGGCACCACCGAAGCCGACGCCATGGCCGGCTGGCTCGCCGGCCACGGCATCGCCCCGGACCGGATCCACATCGAGTCACGCGCCAGCGATACCGTCGAAAACGCCGTCAACTCCGCGGAGTTGATGCACACCCTGGGCGCCGGCGATGCGGTGGTCGTCACGTCGGCCGACCATATGCCCCGTGCGGTAGCCGATTTCGTCGATGCCGGGGTGCTGGTGGTGGGCACGGTCAGCCCGCAGGATCTCCCGCCGGTGGTGCTGGAGGTGTTCGGGCCGCAGCAGTGAAGCGGCCCCGGTAGGGAATCCAGCGCCGCCGGCCGTCTAGCGCGGACCCCAGGTCCGCGCGATACCGAGTCCGGCGGCCAGCGCGTCCCACGCCGACGGCAGGGCGGCGGTGAAATCCGGCCAGGAATGCGTCCCCGCGGGGATGTAGCGCACCGTGGCCGGGATGTTCAGTTGCGCGAGCCGCGCGGCGAACCGTTCGGTGCACGTGCGCGCCCCCGCCTCCAGCGCCACACCTCCGCCCGCGGATCGCAGCGCACCGGCGACGTCGTGCGCGGTGGCGATCGCGGTCAGATCCGGTGGGCTCGGCAGGCCGGTGGCCGCCGACAGATAGATCGGCGTGCCGCGCAGGGTATCGGCGCCCAGATAACTGTCGTGCGCCGCCCATTCCGGTGAATTCGGTGGGCCCCACAGGTTTTCGGGGTTTCCTCCGCGCGAGGCCACGGTGATGCGGGTGACGGCCTGTCCGACCTCGTCGGCGGTCGAATAGCAGCCGCTGATACCCGCGACCGCGCGATAGAAGCCCGGGTGACGCTGGGCCAGCATCATCGCCGCCTGCGCGCCCATCGACACTCCGGCGATCGCCCGGCGTCCGTCGGAATGCAGAAACTTCTCCACGATCGGCGGCAGTTCGTCGACGAGAAAGGTCTCCCAGCGGTTGAGACCCAAGTTCTGGTCGTAGTGGTCCCAGTCGGCGTACATACTGCCGACGCCGTCGCCGGGTAGCACCACGTCCACCGGTTTACCGGCGAAGAAGCGCGCGGCCTCGCCGTCGGTGAGCCACCCCGAAGTCGCCGCACCCTCGACGCCGTCGAGGAGATAGAGGGTGGGCCGAGGTTCGCTCCCGCCGCCGCGCAGCACATCGATGGGCACCACTCGATGCATCGCGGCGGAGGCGACATACAGCCGGTCCCAGCCCGGTCCGCGCGTTTCGGTGCGCACGAGTTCCGTTCGCGTCACGGCCGGATCGATCGCCGGCGGAGCCGCGGGCGGGGGCGCGGCGGGATCGGCGCACACCGGAGCGGCCGCCATCGCGCCGGCGGCCACGGCCAGAGCGGCGCCCAGCGCCGCACGGGTGATCACCGCTGCACCACCGCCGAAGCGTCCGCGAATGCCGCCTCCCGGGCGCGCACTCGTTCCCGCCGTTCCCGGAAGCGGTCGGCCGCCTTCTCCAGAGTGGCCAGATGGACGGCCAGTTCGTCGCGGGCCCGCTCCCCCGGGGCGGTCAGATCGGTGCGCTCGAACACGTGCCAGTTGCGCAGCACCGGACGCACCACCCGCTCCAGATGCTGCGCCGGATCGTAGATGCCGTGGGCGGCCAGCAGCAGCGCGTGACGCCGGAAGCCGGGCCGGCCCGATCCGGGCATCCGGAAACCGGTGACCGCCTCGGTGATCGCGCGCATCATCGCATCCGGAGCCAGCTCGAGGGCGGCCCGGGAGATGTTGCGGTAGAAGATCATATGCAGGTTCTCGTCGGTGGCGATGCGCGACAGCATCCGGTCGGCGATCGGTTCACCACAGGCGATGCCGGTGTTGCGGTGACTGATCCGGGTGGCCAGCTCCAGCAGTGTCACACAGGCCAACCCGCGCAGCAACCGCGGGGCCCCCGGTGCGGCGACGCCGCTGGTCAGCCGCGTCATCCGGGCGCGTTCCAGCGCAACGGGATCCACCGCGCGAGTCACCACCAGGTAGTCGCGGATCACGAGGGCGTGGCGGTTCTCCTCGGCGGTCCAGCATCCCACCCACCGTCCCCACACGCCGTCGCCGCCGCACGTCTCGGTGATCACACGATGACAGGACGGCAGATCGTCCTCGGCGAGCAGAGTGGTCACCAGCGCCACCCGCGCCACCTCCGGTAGCGCCGATTGTTCCGGCGCCCAGTCGTTTCCGCCCAGCGCCGCGAAATTGCGGCCCTCACCCCAGGGCACATAGTCGTGCGGATGCCAGGCGCGTGACTTGCGCAGATGATCCGCGAGACAGCGTTCGGCGACGGGTTCCAGCTCACGGAGCAGATCGCGATCGGCGACTTTCACGCGTACTCCTCGGTGCGCGAATGGGTGCCGAGATCGAAGGCCAGCAACGCCAGGCTCGCCCGCGCGATACCGTCCGGACGGCCCAGCTCGATACCGGTCAACCGCTCGATCCGCCGCACCCGGTGCGCCACACTGTTCGGATGGATCGCCAGCCGCACCGCGGTCGATTTGCGGTCCAGGCCCGAATCCACATAGGCGCGCAGGGTTTCCAGCAGATCCGGATGTGGCCGCAACGGGCCGAGCACCGCGGCCAGGTGCGCACGCGCCGGGCCGGGCCGGGTCAGCTGATATTCCACCGCGACGTCGGCGATCCCGTAGAGGCCCGGTGGGCGACGCAGTGCGCGCACCAGTTCCAGCAGTTCGTGAGCCTCGGCGGCCAGTTCCGGGATGCGTGCGGTGGGCCCCGCGACGACGGTGGCGGTCAGCGGCACAGAGGCCGCCGCGGACAGGACATCCAGGGTGTCGGCGGTCAGCACCGGGGCATCGATGCGAGCCGACGCATCGGGGTCCTCGACCGGCACCAGCACGGTGCCGCCGTCCACCGAGAGCAGCGACAGGGCCCGCGAACCCAGCACCGGCGCCAACGCGCTCTGCAGCCGGCGCAGTTTGCGGCGCGCCACGGTTTCGGCGTTGCGGCGCGGATCGGATTCGCCGGGATGCGGGGCGATCGACAGCGCCACCACCTGGTAGGCGGGTGCGACCACGATCCCGGTGCGGCGGGCCAGTGCCGCGCGGCCGTGACCGCTCAGCAGCGCGGTGACCAGGGTCTGCGCAGCGGTTTGATGATGCCGTGCGGCCGAGCGGTGTTCGTCGAGGTAGGCGGCCGACGTCGCCACCGTCACCGTCTCCAGCAGCCGCAGCGCCTGCTCGGCGTCGGCGACCAGCGTCTCGCCGTCACCGCGGCCTCCGGCGATATCGCTGAACGCGCGCCGCACCGCCTCGTGGTAGGCGCGCAGCACGGTGTCGAGATCGATGCCCTCACGCGCCCACGCGCCGGCCCGGCCGACCAGTTCGGCCAGCCGTGCGGCATCCGCCGGTTCCGGATCGGGTTCGGCGACCATATCGGCTGCCAGGGCCAGACATTCGCGCACCCCCGCGCCGAACTCGGCGGTGGTGTCGGAATGCGGCGCCGGCGCCTCGCTGCGCACGCTTCGGGTCAGAGTCGCCGCCAGGCTGGGTGCGGATGGTGTCATCGGGTCGCTCCAGAATCTGTCCCCGCGCGAAGTGTGCCCGCCGGATGCCTTGGGGTGAGGGTGCACCCGGCGGACGGTTCCACTGCTACGCACAGTGACCGCGTCGAGGAAGGGGTTGGAAGTCCTGGTGCCGCGAGTCGAGCTGTGCGCCGTGAGCGGCGGCTTCGAGTCGGGAGCCGCTCACCGGTGGCCGGTCCGGCGTCCGCAGTGCCGACCTCCTCTCCTTCCGGAAGGTGCGGGTGCGCCGGTTGCCGAACGCGGCACCGTCCGCGCAAAAACCGGTGCCGCGTTCACATCACGGTACGGCCACGGAATCGCCTCGAACCGAAACACCGGCGATCCGATGACAATTCATGAATCGCCCCGGCGGCGGCTGGGGTCGCGGCACAAAATTCCCCGCGACGACAGCGCGAATGTACGAACCGGCCGTTCAGCATTCACTGGGGGCCGGCATACCCTGCAATCGCTGATCGACCCAGCCCATCGCCTCGGGATATCCCAATCCGGCCGCGATGATGTGTTCGCCGAGCACGCTGCGATACACCGCCGCCACTCCCAGCGAGCACTGGTCGTGATAGAACTCGCGGGCGCCCGCGGCCGGAATCCAGAATTCCTGTTCGCCGTTGTAGACGTACAGCGGCACAGCGGATTTCATGCCCTGCATCCGCGTCACCCGGTAGATGTCGCCGGCCAGCGCGCTGTGCAGCGGATCGGGGGTGTCGGCGGCGATGTCGATCGGCAGCGACAGCACTCCGGGGACGGCGAAGACGCCGGCACAGGTGTCCTTGAGCGGCGACAGGGCCGCCCACCGGGCCAGATTGTTCATCCGGCCCAGGATCTCCGGCCGCTCCCGTCCCATCCCGAAGGTGGCCGCCAGGAAGACTCCCGACGCGAAGTTGGCGTTCATGCTCTGCGACAGGATCTGATAGTCGGCCGGCACCCCACCCAGTGCCGCACCGACGATCGCCGGGGCCAATTCCGGTGCGTAGGAATCGATCAGCGCCACCGCGCCGCGGGTAGCGATGGCACCGCCGGAGTAGCCGTGCATGGCGTAGCGGCTGGCGCCGAATTCGGCGGGCAGCGCCGCGCGCATCGCCCGGATCGCGTCGAGCACGGCGTGACCGGCCACGAAGGGCTCGGCATATGCCATCCGCGGGCCCTCGTGATCGGGGATCAGGACCGCGTATCCGCGCAGCAGCGCCAGCTGGGTGGTGGGCGGGACGAAATCGGTGGTCCCGGTGTCGCCGGTGAAGCCGTGCGCGAGCGTGTAGCCGGGCGTGCAGGTCCGGCCCAGCGCGTCGATCGGCAGATTGTTCACCAGCACCGGCCGCGATCCTGGACCCGTCCACGGCGCGGCCGGAATCGCCAGTGTCGCAGTGGCATACGAGGGCGCGTCGTGGGCATCGGTCGTGCGGTACTTCAACTGCAGCGCCTGCCGCACGGGCACCACGAGCAGCGGTGCGGCGGTCGCCGTCACGTTCCGGGTCGCGATCACGTCACCGGGGCGCAGCCCCGCGAGATCGGCGGGCCAGTCGTCGAGCAGCGGATCGCCCACCGGTGAGGGCATGACGGCCTGCTGCAGCCGGGCCAGGTCGGCGGTGACACCGGTCTCCCCCGCGGCCGCCTGATCGGCCACCGGGATGGGCGGCGGCGGAATCAGGACGTCGATCCACTGCTGCAACTGCGCGAGACCCGGCGCGGGCGGATTCGACTTCGCCGGCTCCTGGGCATCCGGCGGCACGGCGTCCCGAGGCGACGCGGGCTGGACCGCGAACGGCTGCGTCGGCAGTCCCGGTAACGAAACAGCCGGTAACGGCAAGGGAGGCAGAGGCATCGGCGGCTGCGCCGCCGCGGTACCCGCGACGGGACCGCAACCGAGTAGCAATACCGTGACCAGAACATGCCGAATTCGCATGGCGCACCCCACTCAAGCTCACCGCTGGTTCCCCGTGCGCTGCCAACCCGAGTTCCGCGCTGAACCAGGTGACTCGAGACTACCGGCGCGAATCCGGTTGCCCGCGCGGCGTGTTCGGATCGTGTGCGGCGCGAGTCCGCATCGATATCGAATTCGTGGCGTGCGAGCGGTGTGGAAGTGGCGCGCTCAGCAGTTGCTCGGCACCGGCTGAGCGTGCATGCGACCGTCCAGCCAGTTCAGCACCTGCGGCAAGCCCAGGACCGCCGCGGTGAGGTGGTCGGGCACCGGAATGGCCTCCGACTGGACCGACACCCCGGCCTGGCACCAGCGCCGGTCGGTCGCGATGATCGAGTCCACCGGGATCAGGCCGTCGATGGGCGAATGCCATTCGAACACCGGCATATTCGGCACGCTGTCGGTGTAGAGCTCGAGACTGTTGTCCTCGACCACCTTGCGCGCGACCGGATCCTCGGTCATCGACGTGGTCCTGGCGAACTCGGTCACTCCGTGGCCCGCGCCCGCGGCCAGCAGGCCGTTGGTGCAGCTGTCGGCCATCACCTGCCGCGCCGCCAAACCCTTGTCGTTGAGCTGCTCCGACAGCGGGAACCGGTCCGGGTATTCGCGTTCCAGGCCGAGTCCGGCCGCCATCGCCAGGCCGAAGGCCGGATGCGAGCCGTACCCCAGGCCCTCCAGCATCTTCACCATGTTCATCGGCACGCCGCCGGCCGCGGCCCCGGCGATGCGCAGTTCCGGTGCGTAGGCCGGCGCGAGCGCGGCCGCCCACGCGGTGGCCATGCCGCCACCGGAGTAGCCGGCCATCGTCACCGGGCTGTGCTCGAGTTTCAGATCGGCGGCGCGCTGCACCGCACGGATGCCGTCCAGGGTGATCTGGCCGCCCAGACGCGCTGCGCCGTAGGCGAATTGCGGCCCGAGATGGTCGGGCATCGCGATACTCCAGCCGCGCTGCAACACCACGTTGTAGGCGGGCGCCTCGCGCACCATCAGATCGGGGTTCTTGGTGTAGAGCACATGGGAGACACCGCAATCGGTGCCCAGCCCGTTGATGATGGTCTGATACGACAGCAGCGGGCCGTCGGCCGCGCGCTTGCGCGGGGTCAGGACCGTGGTGGTCGCCGCGATCGGCTTGCCCTCGGAATTGGTCGAGCGGAACTTGATCAGCGTGATGTCGGTGTCGGGGAAGATGTCCAGCGGCGGTAGCGGTTTCGTCGCCAGCACGTCGCCGGGCTTGTGCTCGGCGATATCGGCCGGCGCGGCGTAGAACGGATCCGGATCCGGTGCCGGGTAGATCGGTTGCGCCGGTGCGGAAGTCGTGGCGGCAGCGAACAGCAGCAGACTGCCGGCGGCGACGCTCAGCGCCCGCCGGACCGCGGTATGGCCCATGGGCCAAGAGATTATCGCGCGCGCGAGGCAACCCGAAATCGGCACCGCAGGTCCTGAGAAATCACAAGTTTGCCGCGCGGCGGTCTGTGTAACGCGATGAATTACGCACTGAAACCTGTTCGGGTTACCCGCGAGTACGTAGCTTCGTTCCTGCACCGATGCAAAGGAGCACGGCTATGGACATCTCCGATACGGTCCCCGACGTCCCCACTCGCCGGATCACGGTCTACTTCGGCGGCACCGGCCCCGATGGCGACATGGTGCTCGAATACGCCGCCACCCGCGCCGAGGCCTGGGAGTTCGCCGCCGCCGCGGTGCACTCCGGGCTGGCCGTCACCGTGGACGGCATGGTCCGGCCCGGATTGCGACCGCTGCCCTGCCGCCGATTGTGGCATTGAGGAATCGAATCACGCCCCGGCGACTGTGAGCGATCACAACGGCCCGCCGACCTGCTTCGATTTCCGCACAGACGATTCGCGAAGCACCCTCGGTTCCCGGCCCGCCGATTAGCGTTAACCGCCGGAACAGATAGTTCGGGAGTAGAAGGAGTCAGTGATGACCGTCGACAGCTCCAACCGGTCCAGTCTCACCTTTTCGGGGCGGCCGA
>NZ_BAFW01000366.1 GCF_000308535.1 Nocardia cerradoensis NBRC 101014
GAAGGCCGGCACCGCGTACAGCGCCAGGTCCGCATTGTTCATCCGAACTCCTGTCCCGATCCGTGAGCCGGCCGCCCGCGTGAACCGAAGCGTTCTCGTGCGCGCCGTGCCACAGCGACGGTAATGCCGCCGACCAGCCCGAACATCGGGCCCGAGAGGGACCGCGGATCCCCCGGCCGAGGGACTCGCCGTCCCGCTGCGCGCCGGTATCGTCGCGGTGTGTTGTGGGAGCGAGCGGTGTCGCCGAGCCCGTGGGCGCTGCTGCGGCGTACTTCACGGCAGCCGGGGGCCGACAGCGCGGCGGGGCCGCCGGGCGGTGAACTGCGGGCGGTTCGCCGGTCGCTGACCAGGCAATCGGTGGCGGTCGCGGTGGTCGCGGCGCTGGTGGACGCGGTCGTCTTCGCGCTGTCCGGCGTCTTCGCGGTGGCACCCGGCCCGGCGAGCGGAATCCTGGTGGCGATCGTGGCGGCCGATCTGGCTTTCGCCGCGCCACCGGCAACGGCCGCGGTCGTCGCCGTGGTCCAGGTCGCGATCCGGCTGGCGGTCACGGTGCTGCTGCACCGGCACGGACTGCCCGTGCGCGTGGCCGACGTCGGATTCCTCGTCGCCGGCTATCGAGCGGGCGCCTGGTTGTCGGGCCGGGCGTCGCTGGTCACGGTGCCCGTGCTGGTGCTGGGTGCGTGCGGTGCGCCGTTGATCGCGGGCGGCGCGCCGGCGGCGGACTGGCGTCTGCTGCTCACCTCGGCGATCTCCGGTGGCGTCGTGCCGTGGCTGGTCGGCCGTTACACCGCAGGTCGCGGCGCCTACATCGCCGAACTGGAGCAGCGCGAACGGCTCGCCCGCCAGCAGCAACGGACCGCGCTGGAACGAGCACTGACCGACGAACGCGAGGCGATCGCCCGAGACCTGCACGACGTCATCTCCCATCACGTCAGCGCGATCGGCATCCATGCCGGCGCGGCGCGCCTGGCGCTGCACGGAAGTGGCGCCGCCACCGCCGCGGCGACGCGTTCCCTGTCGGCGGTGGAATCGGAGAGCCGCGCCGCGATGGTGGATCTGCGCCGTCAGCTCGATCTGCTGCACGGCCGCGAGGACGCGGCCCGCCAGCCCGGTATGGCCGATATCGACGATCTGGTCGACCGCGTGCGCGGCGCCGGCCTGGAGCTGACCGTCACCACCAGCGGCGCCGAACTGCCCCGCTCGCTCGACATCACCGTCTACCGGATCGTCCAGGAACTGCTCACCAACGCCCTGCGCCACGGTGCCGGCAGTGCGCGGTTGACCGTCCGCAACGACGGCACCGGGGTCGAGATCGAACAGTCCAATCCGCTTACCGGCGAACAGGTTTCGATCACCTCAGCACCGTGTGTACCGGCGGCGCGGGCAACGGCTCCACTCGATTCGGCAGCGACTCCGCACGGGGCCGATGCGGTCCACATCCCGGTGAGTCAGCGCGCCACCACACCGGCCACGGCCAGGTTCCGTTCCGGCCGGCGAGCGCCGATGCGAGAACGCGGGCCCGGCACTCGGGCCGCACCGGAGGCGACCACGGGCGTGCACCGGGGACTCGACGGCATCCGCCGGCGCGCGGAGCTCTTCGGCGGCAGGGTGGACCACGGCGTCGCCGACGGCCACTGGCGTGTCCTCGTCCGACTCCCGGGCGGGCGGTCGTGACCGGCCCGGTCCGGGTCCTCATCGCCGACGACCACGCAATGTTCCGCTCCGGACTGCGAGCCGTCCTCGATGCGGCCCCGGGCCTCGACTGCGTCGGCGAGGCGGGCGACGGCCGCACCGCCGTCGCCGAGACCGCGCGGCTACGGCCCGACGTGGCGATCCTCGACATCAGGATGCCGAAACTCGACGGTTTGGCGGCCACCGAGGCCATCGTGGCCGCCGGCGGCACCCGCGTGCTGGTGCTGACCACCTACGACAGCGAGGCCGGCCTGGCCCGCGCCCTCCAGGCCGGTGCCAGCGGATTTCTGCTCAAGACGCTGCCACCGGAGGAGCTGATCGCGGCGATCCGGGTGGCGGTGCGCGGTGACGCGATCATCGACCCGTCGATGACGCGCCGCCTGGCCGCCCGGCTCGCCGCCACCCTGGCCCCGGCGCCGCCGCCCGATCACGCCCTCACCGCCCGGGAACAGCAGGTTCTCCTCCTGCTCGCCGATGCCCGCAGCAACAGCGAAATCGCGGCCGCCCTGGGCGTCGGCGAGGAGACCGTGAAGACCCACGTGTCCCGGATTCTGGCGAAACTGCAAGTGCGCGACCGCATTCAGGCCGTCGTGTACGCCTACCGGCACGGCCTGGTGCGATCGCCGGGCCGCTAGCGTCCGCCGAGCACCCCGGCGACGTGGGCGAATCGTGGCAAATTTCCCGCATCTCGGGTATCGGAACCCCCGCCACCACCGCCGAACCGGGATTATCCTCGCGGTGTGTCGACCCATCACCGGGCTGCCGGTGATGTTCAATCGGTGCCGTTGAGGTTCCAGCGAACGAGTGAAAGGTTAGAGACATGGCACTTCCCACCATGACCGCCGAGCAACGCTCCGAAGCGCTGGCCAAGGCGGCCGCGGTCCGTAAGGCGCGGTCGGAACTGATCGAGCAGATTCGCAAGGGCTCGGTCTCGTTGGCCCAGGTGCTTGAGCGTGCCGACAAGGAGGACTTGGTCAAGAAGACGAAGGTCGCCGCGGTCATCAAGGCTCTGCCCGGTATCGGGCCGGTCAAGGCGGCAAAGCTGATGGACGAAGCCGATATTCCGGTCGACCGCCGTATCGGCGGCCTGGGGTCCCGTCAGCGTGCCGCACTGCTCGAGGCATTGACGAACTAGCCCTCCCGAAGGCGGCGCTCAGCAGTCACCCGCGAGTCCGGGACCTGCACGGACACCCGTGATTTGGACCTCGCGGAGAGATCCGTTAACCTTGCTGAGCACCACCGGTCCGGGTGGCGGAATGGCAGACGCGCTAGCTTGAGGTGCTAGTGCCCTATTAACGGGCGTGGGGGTTCAAGTCCCCCTCCGGACACTGTGTGTAACTCTGAGTTACAGGTAACCCCCGGCTTCGGCCGGGGGTTACCTGTTTCCCATGATTCTATCGAGTCGGGCGGACTTCGTGGCACGATCCGTTGATCCCGTCGCCGGCGGTCGCGCATCGTCCTTCACTGAGTCAGGTGTCGTAGGCGCGAATCACCGGGAGGAGTTGACTGTGACGAGATCGAATCCCGGCGCGCATCCTCGACACACCTGTCACACTCGCCATCACCTTCGACGCACTCCATCGCCCCTGACTGTCGCCAGAGACGGACGCCGCAGCCCGGCGCCATGCCTCACTCCCACATTCCGGTAAGTCATCTGCGACAGTGCGGTTCCGCAGCTCGCCGGACGCGCCGATCGGGCTTTCGGCAGCGGTGTTGACCTCAACTTATGTTGAGGATATACGTTCCCTGCCATGACTACCGCAGAGACCGACGCCGCTGCCGAACTGGACGCCATCCACGCCGTTGTGGCGGCCGTCGATCACGCGCAACGCGACGAGAACGCGGACGAATTCCTCGCGTTGTTCCACCCCGACGCTATCTGGACCACCGGTGCCGGGAAGTTTCTCAACGGACTCGACGAGATCTCCGAATTCACCCGCGCGGTGTTGCCCGGTGCGACAAAGGACGGCTACGCCACCTACGAGGTCTTCTTCGTCCGCTTCATTCGCCCCGATGTGGTCGCGGTCAAAGTGCGTCAACGCTACTGGTCCAACGACAACCAACTGCAATCGGAAGGTTCCCCGCTCTACGGCATGACCAAGACCGACGGACGCTGGCTCCTCACCTTCTGCCAGAACACCCCTGTGATCGCGCACTGAATCAGCGGCGGCGCCTCCGTTCTCCACCGCGCGAGCACCCCGGCGACGGTGGCTGTCGTCCGACCGGCCTATCGCGTCGGCTCGGTGCCGTCGGAGTGTTCGTCCACAGCGGGCAGGTCCGCGACCGCCGCCGTCACCGTCGGATACAGCCCGACCGGTGTCGTCTGCGCTTCCGCGGTGCCCAGCGCGTCACCGAACTGGCCGATCGAGCGGGCGATCCGGAAGTCGATGTGGCGCCGGCCCAGATCGTCGCGCAGGTCGGCCAGCATCGCCGCGGCGGTGACGTCGATACTCGGCGAGGTCTCGGCATCGAGGACCACCAGCCGGGTCCGGTCGGTGCACAACTGCTCGATCCGTCCGCGCACATAGTCGGCGTTGGCGAAGAACAGGCCCGACTCGACCCGCACCACCACCAGGTCGGGGCGCTGGGTCAACTCCGGATGCCGGTCCGCGTCCAGCCACAGCGTGCCCGAGCGCACCACGGGCGCCACATGCGGGCGGGACGTGCGATACACCAGCAGCAGCATGGAGATGCCGATGCCGATCAGCAGGCCGGGCAGCGTATCGAACAGCAGGACGCCGATCATCGCCGCGACGGCGGCGGCGAAGTCGGCGCGGGCGGCCTTGCCGTAGATGCCGCCGAGTCGCTGCGTCCACACCCGATACAGTCGCCGCAGCGCCGCGAAGTCGACCAGTTCGATCACCGCCGCGATCACCACACCTGCCAGCGTCGCCTCGGGCAGGTTCTCGAACAGGCCGGTGAGGAACAGCAGGGTCAGCACGGTCAGCGCCGCCACCACCAGCCCGCTGCCCTGTGATTTGGCCCCCGCCGAGCCGTTGACGGCGGTTTTGGACAGGCTGCCGTTCACGACCATGCCCGACGCCAGGCCGGCGCCCAGATTCGCCGCGCCCAATCCGAGCAGTTCACGGTTGGCGTCGATCTGGTAACCCGCTTTGGCCGCATAGGTTTTCGCCGCACCCAGGCCCTCGGCGAAGCCGATCAACAGTACCCCGACCGCGGGGCCCAGCAGATCGATGTAGTTGCTCACGTCGAGCCCGTCCGGAAGCCCCAGCGCCGGCAGGCCCGCATCGATGTGGCCGACGATGGCGACGCCCCGCTCGTCCAGATCGAACACGGCGACCGCGCCGATCCCGATCAGTACGGCGAGCAGCGAACCGGGTACCAGCGGCAGCCAGCGCTTCACCACCAGCACGATCGCCAGACTCACGAAACCGACCACCACGGTCCGCCAGTGCGCGTCCCCGAGATGGCGCAGCACGCCCCACGCCTGTTCGAAGAAATTGCCCCCGTGTTTGGGGATGCCGAGCAGTTTCGGCACTTGGCCGATGATGATCGTCAACGCCAGCCCGATGATGAAACCCTTCAGCACCGGTTCGGAGATGAACGCCGCGACGAAGCCGAGCCGGATCGCGCCCGCGATCAGGCCCACGATCCCGGTGGCGATGGCGAGCCCCGCCGACAACGCGATGTAGCGGCCGCCGTCCGCACCCGCCATCGGTGTCACGATCGCCGCCGACAAGGCCGCGGTCGCCGACATGGGCCCCACCACCAGATGCCGGGAACTGCCCGCCAGCGCGTACAGCACGAGCGAGGGAACGGCGGCGTAGAGGCCCACCACCGGCGGCACACCCGCGATCGACGCGTAGGCGAGTGCTTCCGGCACCAGAACCGCCCACACGGTGAGGCCGGCGACGACGTCGGCACGCAGCCATTGCGGGCGATATCCCGCCAAGGACTCGAATATCACCCAGCGTGCCGCCACCTGTCCTCCACCCGTCCACCGGACCGGTCTCCCGATCCCAGACCGTCGTTGCCGCTCGGCAGCGACGTTAACGACGATGGCGGCGGGCGCGCGTCACACGTTGCGGGTGAATTCGCGGTCGGCGCTCACACCTTCCGGCCGACCGCGCCGTACAGCGACACCTTCTTGTCGTGGTCGGCGGGATGTTCGATGCCCTCCTGCCGCCACCGGTGAATCACCTCGACACCCGGCTCGACGAGTTCGAGGCCGTCGAAGAAGCGGGCGACCTCCTCGCGGCTGCGCGGACGCACCGGAATGCCCTGATCCGAATACACCTGCAGCAGCCGGCCCATCCCGTCCGGATCGTTGGCGCCGCTGTCGAAATCCGTGGTGACATGGCTCATCGCGAGATACGAGCCGGGGGCCAGCGCGTCCATCAGCGTGTTCACCATGGCGTAGACGTCGCCGGGGACGAAGTGGACCACCGCCATCAGCGAAATCGCCACCGGCTGCGACAGATCCAGGGTGTCGCGGAGTTCGCGGGAGCCGAGGATCGCCTCGGGGTCCGCGGCGTCGGCCTGCACATAGGTGGTGCGGCCTTCGGGCGCGCTCACCAGCAGGGCCCGCGCGTGCGCGAGCACGATCGGATCGTTGTCGACGTACACCACCCGCGAGTCGCACGCATGTTCCTGTGCGACCTGGTGCAGATTGGGTTCGGTCGGGATCCCGGTGCCGATGTCGAGGAACTGGCGCACGCCCTGCTCGGCGAGATACCGCGTCGCGGTGCGCATGAATTCGCGGTTGGTGCGTGCGGTCAGGCGGACCGCCGGGAAGTTCGCGAGAGCGGTCTCTGCGGCACGGCGGTCGGCCTCGTAGTGGTCCTTGCCGCCGAGAAAGTAGTCGTACATACGGGCGGGGTGTGCCACATCGGTGCGGAGGTCGACCGGATGATCGGACACGGGAGGGCTCCTCGCGGGTTGGGAACGTCTCGCCGATATATAGCGCATACGGGCCAATTCGGCAGCGGGACGGCGTAATTCGTGCGCGATCAGGCCGGGGCGGAGTCGTCGGGCGGGAGCCGGGGCGACGACGTGTCCGGCCCGGCGTCGTGGGCCGGGCCGATGCGCGGATCGGCGAAGATCTCGGCGGTGTCCGAGACCGCCGCCGCCCGCGTCGCGGCCGCATCGCTCACCCGCAGCGCGTACAGGTGCTGGTCCGGGTCGACCGCGACGAGACCGTAGTCGAGGTCGACCTCGGCCTCGGTGAGGTGCAGTTCGCGCAGCGCCGCCGCCAATGTTGGGTGGGCGGCCAGCCGGACGGTGAGCAGCGGCATGGTTCCACGCTACGCGCGGATCTCGGTGTTCTTCAGCTCCGCCAGCAGGGCGGCGGAGTTCACCACACCGAATCCGTAGTCGTAGTCGAATCCGCCGGGCTGCGCGGTCGCGGTGCGCCGCAACAGATCCCGCAGCTGCGCCGGGGCCAGTTTGCTCGCCGGGTAGACGGTGCGGATCGCCGCGACCAGTCCCGCGGCGACCGGGCAGGCGGCCGACGTGCCGGTATCGGGTTCTTTCGCGCCGAATACGGTGGACCCGAGGAAGTGGGTGTAGCTGCAGATATCGGGTTTGCGGTCGGACAACCGGCCCGGCCCCTGCGAGGAGTAACCGACGCGCTGCCCCTTGGTGTCCGCGCCGCCGATGCTCAGCACGCTCGGATGCGAGTTCGCGCCGCCGATCGGCCGATCCCGGTACGCGCACCGCGAATCGGGGCAGTCGCGGCCGCAGTTCCCGGCGGCGAACAGGATGTCGGCGCCGGCCGACTCGAGCGAGCCGACGATCACGTTGAACGGGTGGGACGGATTGTCGGAGTAGTTGCCGGGCTGCCCCACCGGAAAGTCCCAGTCCGGTGAGAACGCGCCCCAGCTGTTGCTGATCACCAGCGTGCGGGTGGCCTCCGGCTGATCGGTGAGCACGGTGCGCAGATGGGCGTAGGCGGCCAGCGCGTCCGAGAGCAGCCCGTCCATGGTGGAGCCGCCGCGAGTCTTGCTCTGTAGCACAGGGATATCGAGCAGGGTGGCGTTCGGCGCGCCGATCAGGGTGTCGAACGCGCACATCGATCCGTGGTCGACCGGGAACTGTCCGGCCGTGCCGCTGACCCCGGGCGGGTTCCAGCTGCGCGCGGTGTCGACGGTCACCGGCCCGCCGCGCGCCTGCTCGACGCGGGCGGCGTTGATCCCGGTGTCGACGATCGCCACCGCGACGGACTTTCCGTCCATTCCCCCGGCGGCCAGATCGCCGGTGTGCAACAGGGTTTGGACGTCGTGCCAGGTGCCCACCGCCGGATCGCCGCCGCAGGTGAGGTTCGTCTCGATCCGCGGGTCGGCGAAAACGCCCGCCACGCCGCGCGTTCCGGTCAGTCGCGCCACCGTGGCGTCGAGGTCGCCGTCGGGGATCTGTCCGCGCACCACCACCGAACCGGCGCCCGCCTGTTCGGCGGACACCGTATCCGGGACCGACAGCGGGGCGAAGTCATGGTCGAGGTCGAACCCGGGCAAATCGCCGGCGACATCGGCCGGGGCCACCGCGACGGCCGGATCGGCAACTGCGGCAATCAGATCGGCGGAGGGACGGAGTTGGATGAGTGCGCGCATACTGCCATCCTGCCGCCAATTGCCGCGGATTTCCCGCCTATCGCCGGAACGGACTGCTCACCGGGTCAGTGCGCGGCCGCCACCACGTCCACGAGGGCTTGCACGGCACGGACGCAGTCGTCGCGGGTGTAGCCGAGCAGACGCACCTGCCCGGCATCCGGTTCGTAGGCAAGGGTGTTGCCGCGGCCCTGAATGATCGAGGCGTCCGGCTGCAATCGATGCTGCTCGTCGCGCTCGGCGATGGTCCGCCCGCCGCCGGCAGCATCGACGAGCATCTGGAAGAACTCCCGATAGGACAGGTTCTGATCACCGACGAGATAAGCCGTACCCGGCTCACCTCGCACCAGCGCACCCCGAATCGCTTGTGCGAGTGAGGCGGCGGACATGTAGTTGGTGCCGCCGGGCGGCGCGAAGTCAGGGATGTCGGGTTCGTTCCCGGCCGCCCAGGAGACCATTCGCCGGTACCGGCGAGCCGACGGTCCCGGCACGGCGCCGATGATCGACGGCGGATTGAGGGTGCACGCGGCGAACCCGTCGTCGGCGAGCGCACGGACGCCCTCGTCGGCGGCTTTGCGGGCGGCGATGTACGGATTGTGCTCGGCGAGGTCGGGGCGCAGGTGGTGGTAGTAGCTGCCGACCTGCACGAAGCGTGGCACGCCGGCCTGCTTGGCCAGTGCCGCGAAACGGGGTACGCCGACGCTCTGGGTGGTCTCCCAGAATCGCCGGGTGTCGTCCTCGGGGGTCTTGTGCCGCACGTCCTGTCCCGCGGCGAACACGATGCCGTCGAAGTGTTCCAGTTGTGCCGGGGTGAAGGTGGGCACCGTGTAATCGCCCGGCAGCAGGGGAAATTCGGCAACCGGTGAATCGGCCGGTATCGGGCCGCGACCCGCCACGGTGACGTCGTCACCGTGCTCGCGCAAGTGCAGCGCGGCGTGCACGCCGATCATGCCGGTGCCGCCGACGATCAGGATCTTCATGGACAGACATCTCTCGCTCGGGGATGGGGACGATCGTTTCCGGTCGCTCGTCAGCGTGGCCGGGGAACCCGCTTGTCGATGAACAATCCCTCCACCGAGACGCAGAGCGTGCCGTCGGCGGTGTGGACGGCGCCGGTCGAATTGATCTTGCGGCCGTCCTCCGACACCATCCGGCCGCTGACCGTGAGCGGCTCGAACAAGGGTGTGGGACGGTGATACCGCACATTCAGTTGCGCCGTCGCGCCGCTGCGTCCCGACCAGGCGTTCGCCACCCCGAGCGTGTGGTCGAGCAGCAGCGCCGCCACTCCCCCGTGCACATGTCCCGGCGGTCCCTGATACGGAAGCGTCAGGGTCACGACACCGTCCACCGAACCGTCGGCACGGCCGGTGAGCGCGAGCGGCGGTGCGATCGCATTCTCCGGACCGGTGACCGGGTCGTGGCGGGTCACGCCCTCACCGCGCCACATATCGATCAGCCGTTCCGCGACCACCGGGGCGTGCTGTTCGAGATGGTCGGCGATGCTGTCGAGTTCCTCGGCGACCCGGTCGAGATTCGCATTCGCCCGATCGGTGCGCAGCAGCGCGTCGATCACCCGCCGGGCCGCCGCTGTCGCGCGGTCGACCGGGACATCCCGCCGCTCCGAGGTCAGGACGATGTCGGCGGGCGAATGGCGCACTGCGGGAACGCTTTCCGGCTCCGGCTCGGCCGACGTCATCGAATCCATCGTGGTTCTCCTCTGCCGTTCGCGGGTGTCGCGATACGTCGTTCGCACGTTAGCGGTGCCGGGCGGTCGGATGTCCGGCGAGGTCCCACCCACCGGAAAGCTCTGGTCCCGTGCCGGGTCGAGCGGCGAGGATGGGAGGGTGGATTCCGCGGACCGACTTGCCATCACCGCACTCACGGCGGAATATGCGCGCGCCGTCGACCGCCGCGACAGTGCGGCGCTCACAGCGCTGTTCGCTCCCGACGCGGTCCTCGTGCTACCGCCCGTGCTGAACGGGACGGAGCGGGCCGTCGAGCTGGCGGGCACGCAGCGCGTGGTGTCGTCGGTGACGGACGCGGTGTCGCGTTTCGTGCTCACCCGCCACGTCGTGGAACAGTGTGTGCTCGAACCGGTTTCGCGCGACCGCGTGCGGGGTGAGGTCTATTGCACGGCACACCACGTCTCGCGGCGTCCCGACGGTTACCGGGACCGGCGGGTCGCCATCCGTTATCAGGACACCTTCGACCGTATCGGCGAGCACTGGTTGTTCTCGCGACGGGAACTGGTGGTCGATTTCATCGAGGATGTCGCGGTTCGCGTTCCGGAGGCCCCCGGCGCCGAGGACGCGGGTCGGGCCTAACCGCGGCCCGCGTTGCGGGCGGTGCCGCGGTGGGCGGGCACGGTGGTGGGGTCTTCGGGCCAAGCGTGTTTGGGATAGCGGCCGCGCAGATCCGCGCGGACACGAGGCCAGCCGCTGCGCCAGAACGAGGCGAGATCCGCGGTCACCGCGACCGGGCGCTGAGCGGGTGAGAGCAGATGCAGCACGATCGGGACGCGACCGTCGGCCAGGCGCGGCGCGTCCGTCCAGCCGAAGATCTCCTGCACCTTGATCGCCAGCACCGGCCGATCGGCGGAATAGTCGATGCGGGGGCGGCTGCCGGACGGCACCGGCACCCGTTCCGGTGCCAGTTCGTCCATGCGGGCCGCATCCGGCCAGGGCAGCACGCGACGCAAGGCTTGTCCGGTGTCGATGCGTTCGAGATCGGCGCGGCGGCGCGCACCGGCGAGTTCGGGGCCGAGCCAGGTCTCGGCGGCGGCGAGCAGCGCCTCGTCGTCGACCGCCGGCCAGGGGTCGCCGAGGGTGCGGTGCAGGAAGTCGAGGCGCTGACGCAGGGCGGTCGCCTCGGCGGACCAGGACAGCAGGCCGAGTCCGGACGAGGTCAGCCCGCGGCGCACGGCGGTGGCGAGCAAGCTCGGGTCGGGGTCGCGAAGAGCCTTCTCCGACAAGGTGATCGCGCCCAGCCGTTCGATGCGCCGCGCCACCACGTCGCCGTCGACCCAGTCGACCTCGTCGACGGTCGTCAGCAGATCCGAGGCGGCGCGGCGAGCGAGGGATTCGTCCGCGACCGCGGCCAGCCGGATATAACCCTCGGAACGACCGGGGTCGCGAGTGGCGATGCCGACCGCCAGCCATTCCGGCTCGCCGGTTCCGGAGCCGGGTGGCAGCGTGACCGCGGTACCGCCGGCCATGAGATAGCTCGCCGAGCCCGGGGCGCGCCGCCGCGCGAGCCGTTCCGGATATGCCAGCGCCACCACATACGCGGGATCGTCGGCGCCCTCCGGCCCGTCGACCGTGCGGGCCAGCCGCTCGGCCTCGCGTCGCCAGCGCGCGGGTTGCTCGCGGCGGAGCCGGCGCAGGCCGGCCGTGAGATCGACACTCGAGATCAGGGTGTCGTCGTCGAGGACGGCGACGACCTCCGCGGCCGTTCGCGCTCCCACTTCGGCCGCTCCGTCGAGCAACGCGCGTGCCAGTCGCGGGTGCAGCCCGATGCGGGCCATGCGCCGCCCGCGCGCGGTCACCGCGCCGTCGGCGTCCACGGCTCCCAACGCGTGCAACACATTCCGCCCCGCGGTCAGCCCACCGGCGGGCGGCGGATCCCACCAGCTGAGTCCCTGCCCGTCCGCCGTGCCCCAGCAGGCCAGTTCCAAGGCCGTCCGGGTCAGGTCCGCGGTGCGGATCTCCGGCTCGGGATAGGCGGGCAGGGTGGCGTGCTCGTGTTCCGGCCAGCATCGCCACACCCGGCCCGGTGCCTCACGCCCGGCTCGCCCGGATCGTTGGTCGGCGACGGCCGCCGAGACGCGGACCGTGGCCAACCCGGACAGCCCCCGCGCTCGATCGATGCGAGGCACCCGGGCCAGGCCCGAATCGACCACGGCGCGCACGCCGGGCACCGTCAGGCTCGATTCCGCGACGGCCGTGGCCAGCACCACGCGCCGCCGCGGTCCGGGACGTAGTGCCGTGTCCTGGCTCGCCGCGCTCAGTCTGCCGTGCAGAGCGACGATATCCACATCGCCGCGATCGTTCAGAAGTGCTGCGACTCTGCGGATTTCGGCCGCACCGGGCAGGAAGACCAGGATGTCGCCCGCGGTTTCGGCCAGTGCGGTCCGGGTGGCGCGTGCGACCTGCGCGTCGATTCGCTCCCGGGGCAACGGCGCCACGTAGGTCGTGACCACGGGAAAGGTCCGCGCTTCGACCCGCACCACCGGCGCCGCGTCGTCGGTACTCAACAGGGCCGAAAGTCGTTCGGCGGCAACGGTGGCCGAGGTGGCGAGGACCCGCAGGTCCGGGCGCAATCCGGCCCGGGCGTCCAGCAGCAGCGCCAGCAGCAGATCCGCGTCGAGATGGCGCTCGTGACATTCGTCGAGCACGACCATGTCGACACCCGCCAACTCCGGATCGTCCTGCAGACGGCGCACCAGCAAGCCGGAGGTCACGACCTCGATGCGGGTCCGCCGTCCGACTCGTCGATCCCCACGGACCGAGTAGCCCACGGTTTCGCCCACCTGCTCGCCGAGCAGCGCGGCCATCCGGGCGGCCGCGGCCCGAGCGGCGAGCCGGCGTGGCTCGGCTACGAGCACGCGACCGGAGTTGTTCCGCGCCAGCGCCAACGGCACCAGCGTCGTCTTCCCGGTGCCCGGCGGCGCGACCAGGACCGCGGTCCGCCGGTCGGCCAACGTCGCGACGAGATGGTCGAGGACGGCCCGGACCGGCAGATCGGGAAGTTCGAGCCCGGTCACCGCAGCCCCAGCGTGCGGATCGCGGCCTCTCGCGCCGCCCCGCGGTCGGTCTTGCCGCCGGGGGCCGAGCCGGAGGCGATCCACCACCACGACATATTCGGGTGTGTATTCCTTGGTGACTCCGCGAGATTCGAGCCGGCCGGACAGGCCCGCGGCGTCCAGGGTTGCGCCGTCGGCGAGCACGACCACGGCACAGACACGTTCGCCGTAGACGTCGTCGGGAACACCGACGACGGCGACGTCGGTGACCGACTCGTGCTCGCGCACGAGTTCCTCGATTTCGGTGATCGATATGTTCTTGCCGCCCCGGATGACGAAATCCGATGTCCGTCCGACCACCCGAACGCGCTCGGTCTCGTCGATCTCCACGATGTCGCCGAGCAGTGTCCAGCCGTCGGGCGTGTAAAGCTCGGCGTCGGCGGCCGGATCGTCCCAGTAGCCCGCCGACACCAGTGGCCCGCGCACCGCAGGCCGGCCGCGACGGACCTCACCGTCCACATCGGCGCCGGCCTCGTCGAGCACGCGGACATTCATCATCGGGAGCGTGCGGCCGCTGGTGCGAAGCCTGGTGTCGGTGTCGTCGTCGAGGGTCGTCCGGCTCACCGCGCCGCTCTCGTTGGAGCCGTAGAACTGCAGGACCTTGGCGCCGGTTCGTTCCTCGAAGGCACGGGCATCGCGATACGGTACGGGCTCCCCGCCGGTGTACAGCACCCGCAGGCTGGACAGGTCGTGGCGTTCGAGCGCCCCGGAGCGCAAGAGCATCTTGAATTGCGTACTGACACAGCACAATATGGTGACCCGCTCGCGCTCGATGAGCATTGCGGTCTCCTCCGCGTCGAAGCGGGCGGTGACGACGACCGGGATGCCCAGCAGTGCGGGCAGGAAATGCGCCGACCACAGACCGAATCCGTACGGAGCGGGAACTACCGAGCACGGGGTCCGATCCGCGCGCCCAGCATCGCCTCGCGCGCGAAGGCCGTCCATCGTCGCTCGGTGTGCGCGACGATCTTCGGTGTCCCGGTCATCCCCGAGGTCGAGTTGAGAACCGAAACGTCCGACGGCGTGAAAGACGCACCGGCAGCAGCGTTCTCGTGCGCCTGCCGCGCGCCGACGCGATGGTGTGCGAGGGTGCGCGACTGCTCGTCGACCACCAGGACGTCACCCGGCATCACGCCCTCGGCCTCCAGTTCCCGCACCAGCGTCTGCCAGGTTATGCCGCGAATCTCGGGCACGGTGATCAGGGTCGATGCGTCGGTCCGGCGCATCACATGCGCGATCTCGCGCACGCCCGACCGCGCTCCGACAGCGGCGGCGATGCGGCCCGCGCGCGAGCATCCGCACAGCGCCGCGTGGACGGCGGCGGTATCCGGCAACAGCAGCGCGACCCGCGACCGCGGACCGCCGGGAGTAGCGCGCACCCCGTCGCGGATCGTGTCCGCCCATCGGTCGTATTCACGCCAACTGGTCGACCCGGCCGCTGTGACGAAAGCCGTGCGATGCGGGATCTGCTGCGCCCAGATCTGGACGATGTCGCCGATCGAATGATCCGCGTAGGGCTCCGGAGCGGTCGCGAAGCTCCCCGGGACGATCGAATCCGCCGCGCGGTTGCCCATGACCACCTCACTCACCTACCGCCACCGATGCCGCGTCCCCACCGTAGCTACCGCACCCGGGCGCGCCGCCCAGCGGTCAGAAGATCGCGACCGGGGCGACCGGACTCCCGGTGGCGCCGACGAACGGTTCCGGCATCGCCGACAGCAGGAATTCGTAGCGGCCTTCCTCGGCGCACACCCGCGACAGATCCTCGAGATTCCAGTTCTGGCCCTGCAGCATGCCCATTTCGACCAGGTGCAGGGCATGTACCGCCAGCCACGGCCCGTCCGCTTCGGGCGGGCAGATCTCGAAGGTGAGCGTGTCGGTGGCGACGGCGGCGACGTCGCGGGCGTGGAACCATTCCGGGCAGCGCACCGACAACCCCGGCGACGGGGTCGCGTACCCCTCGCGGTCACCGGCGAGGTAGAGCCGCATCTGTCCGGTGCGTACGAGCACCACGTCTCCGGGCCGGACCTGTACCTGTGCCAGCGCGGCGGCGGCGTCGAGATCCTCCGGTGAGACGGCGTGATCGGCGGCCAGTCGATCGACTCCGCGGGCGTGCGCGATGTCGAGCAGCACGCCGCGCGACACCAGGTGCGGCACCTTCTCGATACCGCTGAACCGCGCACCGCGATGGGCGGTGATCGAGTCGGCGGGACGGCCGTTGTAGAGGCGCCCGGCATAGGAAACATGTCCCAGGCCGTCCCAGTGCGTGCCCGCCTGCAATCCCATGGTGATCGAATCGTCGCTGGTCGCAATCGTGCCGGGCCCGAACATCTCCCAGTTCAGGGCGACCATGGTGTGCAGCGGATTCACGCGCCCGGGCACGAGCCCGGTCTGCACGCCGCGCTGGTGCAGCGGCAGTGCCAGCCCGACACGTCGTCCCGTGCGCACGGTCGCCGCGGCGGCCCGCACCACCTCGTCGGTGACGAAGTTCAGGGTGCCGATTTCGTCGTCGGCGCCCCAGCGGCCCCAGTTGTTCACGCGCGCCGCGATCTCACGAAAGACAGACATGTCCGGCATGTGCGCACGGTACCGGTGGTTCCGTGGGTTGCCAATCCTCCACTCCCACTGAGCGAAACAACGAACCCGGGTTGTCCGGCGGTCAGTCGACGGGCGGCCATACCGGAGTCGTGCGCCACGGACGCGCCTGTTCGAGTTGAGCCGCGACCTGCAGCAACAGGTCTTCGCGGCCGAACGCGGCGACCAGCTGGATACCGACCGGCATTCCGGTGCTGTCGGTCCCGAGCGGGAGCGAGATCGCCGGTTGCCCGGTCACATTGAACGGGCTCGTCATGCCGCTGAACGACATCGCGTGCTCCCACAACGAGGCCGGGTCGGTGGTGTCGAGCAGGCCCAGCGGCGCGACGACCGTCCCCAGCGTCGGTGTGAGCAGCAGATCGTGGTCCGCGAAGTAGCCGCCCAGCATGGTCGCGGCCGTTTCGAGGTCGCGCAGCGCGCGGACGTAATCCGCCGCGCTGTCCTGATTCGCGCCGTCGTAGATCATCCGGGTCATCGGTTCGAGATCGTCGTCGCGCAGGTCGCGCCCGAGCGCTGCCAGGCGCGCCTTCACCTCCACCGCGACCGGTACCGCCATCAGATATTGCAGCCCGGTCATGATTTCCTCGAAGGGAAAGTCGGGTGCCTCGTCCACGACGTCGTGGCCGAGGTCGGCGAGGACGCCGGCGATATCGCGTGTCGCCGCAAAACAATCGGGATGTACCGCGGCGCCGGAAGGTAGCGTCGTCGCGATCCCGATGCGCAGGTGACCCGGATCGATACGCATGGCGTCGACATAGCGCATCGACGGCCCGGCGATGACATACGGATCGCCGGGGACGGCGCCGGCGCCGATATCCAGCAATATCGCCGTATCGCGCACACTGCGGGTGAGGGCGTGGTTGACGCTCATCGGCGCGGCCAGCAGCGTCCGGGCCGGATACGCCGGTACCCGCCCGCGGCTGGGTTTGAGGCCCACCAGACCACACGAGGAGGCGGGGATGCGGATGGATCCGCCGCCGTCGCTGGCCTGACCGGCGGGCACGATTCCCGCGGCCACCGCCGCCGCCGAACCACCCGAGGAACCGCCGGCGGAGTGGTCGAGGCGATGCGGGTTGCGCGTCGGACCGAACAGCACCGGTTCCGTGCTCGCGTTCAACCCGAACTCCGGCGAATTGGTCTTGCCGATGATCACCATTCCCGCACGCCGATACCGTTGCACCAGTTCGGAATCCGCGGTGGCGACGGCATCGGCGAACAGGCGGGAACCGTTGGTCGTCGGCAGCCCAGCGACGTCCATGTGCAGATCCTTGATCACGAACGGGATCCCGCGCAGCGGCCCATCGGGTAGCCCCGCGGTCACCTCCCGGCGCGCCTGGTCACCGCGTTCGCTCACCACCGCGTTGATCGCGGGATTGCGCTCCGCGAGCCGGCTGAGGCTGAATTCGAGGACCTCCTCGGCCGACACGTCGCCGGCGCCGATCGCCGCGGCCAGTCCCGTCATGTCGGTGTGGTCGAACAGATCCCGCATCGAAGCCCCTATCAGTCGTGCCGTCACGAGAATCGCGAGATTCGTCCTACCAACCGACCGGTGCCGGGTGGACCGGCATTCCGCCTACCGGGATGTGCCGTGCCGTGTCGACAGATGCCGGCGGTTCCACCGGCGCGGCGCGGCGGGCTATGGTGTGAGGCGATGTCTACCGGGACGGTTTCGCGCCACACACGGATGGGTTACCCGGTGCTCTTCTGAGCGCCGTGCGAGCCGGTACGGGCTCGCGTATCGATCGGGTCCGCCGTGGTGTCGCCCGGGCTCCGCCTTCGTCGTGTCGATCACGAAAATTCGACTACGACAGAAGGATTCGACGATGACTGCAACGCACGGTATGTCGGTCGACGTGCGGACACCCGACGGTGTCGCCGACGCTTACCTCACCTCCCCCGCCGACGGCGCCGCCCATCCGGGAGTGCTGGTGATCCAGGACGGTTTCGGGCTGCGACCCAGCCTGCGGGCGCTGGCCGACCGGATCGCCGCCCACGGCTACACCGTCCTGCTTCCCAACGCCTACTACCGCCACGGACGCGCACCGGTGATCGAACTGCCGGACTTCATCGACCCGGCGCGGCGACCCGAGATCTTCCAGCAGGTCTTTCCCATGATCCGCGACCTGACACCGGAGCGCTGGCGCTCCGATGCCGGCGCTTACCTCGACCGGCTCGCGACCTCGCCGAAGGTCACGGCGGGCAAAGCCGGCGTCACCGGCTATTGCATGGGCGCCCGTCTGGCCGTGCTGGCCGCCGCCATGTTCCCCGATCGAGTCGCGGCGGCGGCCGGATTCCACGGCGGACCACTCGTCACCGACACCGCCGACAGTCCGCACCGCAGCGTCGGAAACATCACCGGCGAACTGTATTTCGCCCACGCCGGCGAGGACGACCACATGACCGCCGAACATATCGGTGCGTTCGACAAGGCTCTCGCCGATGCCGGCGTCCGCCATCGCACCGAGGTCTACGCGGGCGCCCACCACGGGTTCACCCAGGCCGACACCTCCGCCTACGACCCCGAAGCCGCCGAGCGGCACTACGACGAACTCCTGGCCCTGTTCGACCGCAACCTGCGCCGATAGGTCGAAGGCACGAACCCGCGACCGGGTGCGACGCCGGATCGCTGGGAACCGGGCGTCCGGGCTCGGCGGCAACACCGAGCCCGGATATCGCCCTACCGCGGCCGCCCCCTCACCGGACGACTACTTCCGCGCGACCAGCTCCAGAGCGATATTGTCCGGATCCCGGAACTCCAGTATGTAACTGACACCGATGTCCTTGATGTCCTCGTGCGCGACCCCGCAGGCGTCCAGATGCGCTGCGGCGGCTTCCAATTCGGCGCGTGAGGAAACGGGGAAAGCGATATGGTCGAGACCTACACGGTTCTCGTCGAACCGGTCGGTGCCCACCGGCCGCAGTCCGAGCAACCCGTGTTCCAGCCGGTAGATCACCCCGCCGTAGAGAAAACCGAGGCGCTCGCGCGTCTCCTGATCCGCGTCGGCCGGAACCTCCAGCGCCACCGGCCAGCCGAAAACTTTGTCGTAGAAGTCCCGCGAACGGCCGATATCGCACACCGTGAGACGGACGTGAGCAATGGATCCCGTAGCAATCGCCATAGCGAACATGCTTGCACGCCGTTCTGGGCCTCGACTGCCGACGCCGGGATCGCCTCAGCGGCAGAGCAACAGGTCGGCGATTGCGCGGACACGTCGCGACAACCGTGGCTCACGTCGTCGCGACACACTTGGTGGCCGCCATCGGAGAGATGGATGCCTATTCGTGCGATGTGCCCGGTGCGGCATGGTCGGGCGGAGATTCTGGTGTGCCGTGGACGATGTCGTGGAAGGCGGGTCGGAGCATGGCCGTGATCCGTTCCGGTTCGGCGTCGGCCCATCATGCTCAGATATCGGGGTACTTCGTGTGGAGGTCGCCGTCGAACAGTCGCCGATAGAAGGCGTTCATCTTCGCGGCGTCGGGGGCGTGCCGGGCCAAGATCGCTGCGACCGGCGGTGGCACGTCATCCGGGATGAGCCCAGCGGCGCACCGGAGTACGTACTCGTTGCGAGCGGCCGGACCGCCGGTGGGCGGTGTCGGTACCCCGCAGACATCGGTCACCAGCCAGTTGACCAGTCGCATGGCGGCGTAGGCGGCATCGTGAGTGGTGTGCTGTTCGGCGAAGTCGCGCTCGGCGGGTGACAGGTCGAATTTCGGCGATGTTCCCAGCCCGAAGTCGGTCAGGTAGATCCGCTCCGTGTCGGTGCGCATGTTGCCGAAGTGTCCGTCCATGTGCAGCAGCTCCCGATCCCGCAACAGCATCACGATCTCCGAGAGCTGCCGCTCGACGGTGGCCGCCTTACCCGCCGGGTCCGCTCGCAGCCAGGCGGCTATGGGGTGGTGGATGTATTCGCAGAACAGCACCAGGCTGCACGGTGCGGCGGCCAGGGCTTCGAGGCGAGCTCGCACGGCCGGGCTGCCACCCTGGGCGGTGACCACGGTGTCGATGTCGGCGTGTTCGGCGGCGACCGGCGACCGGCCGGGGAGCACACGCCAGTGGTAGAGGATCGGAAACGATTGTGTCTCGCCGGCCAGAACGGCGTCGGTCACGATGACGTTGGCGGCCAGTTCTCGCCATGCGTTGAAACTCGGGCCGCCGATGCCGTACTGGCAATACATCGGCAGGTCGAACAGATTCGCTGTGGAGCCCGGATCGGCAAGCTCTCTGTCGGTCAGCGGGATCCGCTTGGTGAACACCGGCACGCTGTCGACGTCGACGAGCGCCGCACCACCACCCACACCCACGCTGATGACACGGCCGGCGCCTACCAACTCCGCCAGCTCGGTATCGCTGCGAGACGCCAGGAACGCCGAGATCCTTTGGTGGCGTGCAGTTCTGGCGGCCGTCATCGCTAGATTGTCCCACCGCTCAGGCTCCGGGTGGCATTCGATGTCACACCGTGGCTTCGGTGGTTCGGCCGTGCAGCAAGGCCAGCAGTTGCTCGGTGTGGCCTGGTAGCTCCACGTCGGCAAGGCCGATGAACAGATCCCGTAGGGGCAGTGGCTGATCAACCAAGACGGCGTCGTCGGAGATCAGACGAGTGGGAACCAGGGTGTCGAGTTCGGTGTCACTGAGGGCCGGGCCGGAGAAGCCGCAGAGGACCTCGGCTTGCCGCTGCAGGCGGTCGCGCAGCCCGGTGCTGCCGCCGGCCGACTCGATGACACGGTCGATGGTCCAGATGTCGAGGGCAATGCGATTGTCGTAGGTGGTGTGCTCGTCCGCGGCGACCGCTGACGCGGCAGCGATGGTGGCGGCGGTGATCAGGCAGACGTGCCCCAGGATCTGATCGGCGTTCCATTCGCCCGGTGCGGGGGCGATCGTCTGATCCGAATCGGCCACGGTGTCGGCGGCTTCCAGAAGCGTGCGGTAGGCGTCGCGCAGCGCGTTGATGTCAAGCATGACGTAATTATGCAGGTATTTGCCTGCATAATTCAACCGCGCTTATGCCGACCGGAAATCGCGTGTGGCCGTGATCCACTCCGTTCGCCGGAGCGTGATCGCGGCAAGCAGAGGTGCTGATCTGAGCGCAGGGCTCAGCCGGTGGGTTCCGACTCGTGCAACGTGACGGTGCGGTCGGCGGTCTTCAACGTCAGTGTCGCGCCGTCGAGACTCCAGGTGGGGCTTGCCTGCAGGAGGGAGGTCGCCCATTCGTCGGCTCCGGCGCGGTCGCCGACGCAGGCCATGCGGGTGGCGGCGAGGGGACCGGTGTGGAGGGTGTTGCCGGCCAGGTCGGCGGAGCCCATGAGGGTGTTGCACCCGGCGGTGGCGCTGAGGCGGCCCGCGGTGAAGGTCAGGCGCAAGGGGCCGTCGCCGGGGATTCGCGGGCCCTGGACATCGGTGGAGATGTAGGTGTGGCCGACAGGGGTGGCGGGTGTGGAATCCGTTGGGGCGGAATCATTTCCGGAGGAGCAGGCGACGCCCGCCACCAGGACCGCCAGGAGCGGAGCGATTCGCAGGATATTCGCCGACATGATCCGAT
>NZ_BAFW01000365.1 GCF_000308535.1 Nocardia cerradoensis NBRC 101014
CACACCCACTGACTCGCAGCAGGTTCACCACCCAGAGAGATACCGACCATGACCGAACCTGACCCCGGAGTATCGATGGAGCAATGGCAGGCGAAGCTGCTGGCCCGCATCGACCAACTGGCACGCACCTATGCGCTGGTGCAGGCGCGTGGTTTCGACGGCTACGACGGCAGCGACACCACGCCGGAGCAGGAGTGGCGTTCGCATCTGGATGCGTTGGAAGCCGAACGCGAAACCATCGAACAACTGGCGATCGAGCTCGGCATCCCAGCGCAATGGGTCGAACGCGCCCGCACCAACGGTGTTGAAGCAGCCGAGCACTCCTCACCGACACCGGAAACCGCGCCCGCGGACACGAATCCGAGCCCAGAGGCCGGGATGCCCGAGGCTGCCTCGGCGTCGAAGCAGTTGTTCATCGATATGGCTGTTGTCGATGTGTGGCATGTGCATCGGATGGCGCTGCTGTCAGCGGCGCGCGATGCCCGCCTCAGCGCCGGCCGTCTGGGTTTGGGCGCCGATCCGGTCGCCGATATGCAGTTTCACCGCAACATGAATCTGCACCATCAGCGCGCGGCCGGGCTGTCCGATGCCGCGCAGCTGTCGGCGCCCGAGGTCGAAGCCTTGTGGAACAGTCCGCAAGTCCATACCGCGCGCCGGCAGGCCGCCGAGCAGATCAACCGGTGGGATGACCTGCACCTGGAATTCGAATGGCGCCGCTACACCCAGCCCGCCACCGACCCGGTGCTGCCGCCCTACATCCCCGTCGACCCGGACACCGGAACCCCGACCACCCACGCACAGGCACGCCCACCCGACCCCAGCGAGTTGATCGCGCGCGCCGCCGCCGCGCTCGGCATCGACCCCGACCGTACCGACCGACTCCCGATCCACCACGCCACCGCTATCGACATCGCCTTACCCGAAACCACCGCCCGCGACTGGGACCCCGGCCCCGCCACACCACCACCGCCGACCCCCACGCGACCCGACCTCGGGCCCGAACCCTGACCACCGCAGCGCTTACCCCTCGGTGATGGCGCTGGCGCCGACCATCACTGCAGACCGATTCGAACCACCGCGAGGACATCCCGTCACGCCCGGCCCGGCGGCCGCGGCCTCCCGACAAGGCGGAACACGATGTCCGACAACACATTCCCCGCAACCCACTTGCCCGATGTCAGCGCCCCAGACCCGACAGCGAGCTCAACTCCCTCCGACGCCGCGCCCCCTCCTGCGGTGCCGCCGACAGCGTTTCGGTCCCGCACCGTTGCTTCCGCGCTGGCCGTCCGGTTCGGTCCCGACGATCCCGACGCTGTGCGCGCGACCGCGCTACGCGCGGTGCAGGACTCGGTGAAGCGCTACATCGACTGGCAACACCACCCAGCCCCCGGGACCTCGGCTGCCGGTCCCGGCGAGTGGCGGTTGACCGCGATCAACGGCATCGAAGACGACCTGCGTCGCGCCTACCTCGACGCAGTCCACAGCGGGGTGCCGATCAGCGAGATCAACACCGCCCACGACCTCGGGCTCGCCGGAGTGGGGTGGAACCAGCAACCCGCCCACCCGCTGCTGGGACGGCTCGAACACCTCGCCCACGAACTCACCCTCGCCGAGGCCCGCGCCGGCACCGACCGCGCCCGAATCCGCGAACTCGAAAACGAGCTCGACCACTCCCACACGCGGATCGAAACCCTGTCCGAAGACCTCGCCCACGCCCGCAACACCATCGCCCGCCAGACCGAAGAACTCGTCGACGCCGACTGGCTCACCGGACACCGCCACCACAACACCGAACCCGGCCCCCAGCCCGCCCGCGCGCTGGCTCAAACCAACGCCGAGTTGGCTTTGGCCAACGACATCGACGCCCTCGAACGCACCACCTCGCTCGACACCAGCGGCTGGATAAGCACCGCGATCGACACCGCACTGCCCGGCCAACCCGACTACTGGCCCGACACCACCGACCCCGACACCGGGCCCCCGCCCAGCACAATGGATCACGGCCCGGAGGTGACGCCGTGACCGCGCTGGACGAGCCGCTGGGATTCACCAACCCCGACTACTACCGCGACGCCGCCTCACAAACCGAACGGCAGCTGCGCGCCGACTTCGCCCGCTACTACCAGCTCCGCGAGATCGCACCCTCCGCCGCCACTGCCGAAGCGCGCGCCGAATTCAACTCCCGCGCCGACGAATTGGCGATCCGGTGGGCACGTCACGAGTCCGAACACTGGCGCGGCACCTGGGCGGGCCTGCAACGAGTCGTGGCCGGATGGCGCACCCAACCCGAGATCGCGCGCCGCAACTACGACCAAATCGCCCGCGCCCGCGCCACCGGCGAGATAGCGATCGACGACGACATCTGGCGCACCCTGCAACAAGCCCGCCTCATCACCGGCCACGGCACCGGCACCACTACCGGCTCCAGCCAAGACGCCGCCCGCCGCTACCCCTACCTGCAATCCAACATGGGCGCCACCCCAGCGCCAGGACCAGCGGGGGGAGAACAGGTTGATCGCCGCACCGCGGTCGAACGCACCCTGGGCGCACCCAGAAACCCGACTGTCGCGTTGCCGAGCCTCGCGCAGGTCGACGCGGTCATCGCCGACACCGACGCCCTGCTCGAAACCGAGGAAACAGCAGCCGACCTCGACGACGGGCGCGAGGCACGAAAGATGCTGCTGCCCCGCGCAGTTCGTGAAGCCCGAATCTCGGCCGACTACAGCCACACCGAAACCTGGGAACGCCGCCATGTCGAGGCTCTGCGAGAGATCCAAGACCTCGCCGCCGAGCACAGCAACGTCGCCGACCACCTCGACGGCACCGACGACCAAGCCCGCATCGCCCGCCTCGACCGGCTACGAGCCGGGCTCAGCGCCGCACGCCGCGACGCCCTCGCCATCGGACTCACCGACGAACAGGTACAAACCGCCTACACCACCGGCCGCGACGGAACCTACTGGGCCACACAACCCTCCGATCCGCAGCTGGGACGCATCGCCCAGCTCCTCGAACACCGCGACCTCGCCCGCGCCACCGCAGAGTCCTACCGCAACCAACTCAGTGCAGCCATCGCGAGAACCGCAGATCCAGCCTCGCCGGTCGCGCACAGTAGCTCGGTCGAGGGCATCGATGCTCTGGCGCTCTCGCAGGCCAGCGGTCCAGGTGCCGCGATCACCACTGCGATCGACACTGCTCTCCCCGACACCGACCTCGGCGAATGGACCTCAACCGCCACCGGCTCCGCATCGAAAGAAGCTGTGTCCCAGCTTGATCGGGAGATGAGCTTGTGACGGCCTTCAGCCAGAGTCATGCACCGGCACTCACAGTGTCGTCCCCGCCGTGGGCAGGTGCTGTGTGATGGCGCGGCAGACGCGCCGCCGAACCACCGGCGGGGTCGGCGAGGAAACCTGGCTGCTTCTCATCGCCCTCGGCGTCATCGCTGTGGCGTTGCTTGCATGGGGTGCATTGTCGGCCGGAAGCTGGTGCGCCGGACTACCTATCACCGCACATCCGGTAGCCGCGCTGCTGCAGGTGATGGAGGGCCAGCATCGGTGGCCATGGCAGTCCAGCGCGATCCTCGCTACTGCGCTCGCGGTCGTTGGGGCGCTCGCGGTGGTGTGCCGCCAGCGGTGGGCATCGGTGCGGCGCAGCGATATCGATCGGGCAGCGCGCACCATGGTGTCGCCGCGACACATTTCTGCCGCGCGACAGCAAGACAATGCCACCGCCGGCGAGCGTCTGCTCAAAGACGCGCCCGCGGAGGTGCGGGCACTGCCGGGACCGCCGTTGGGCCGCACCGTCGTCGGGGGAGTGGAGTTGTTCGTGCCGGCCGAGATGGGTGTGTTCATCGCGGCCGGGCAGCGCACCGGAAAAACAATGGCATGGGCGATCCCCGCAGTACTGAGTGCATGGGGACCGGTGATGGCGACCTCCAACAAACCCGACCTGTACCGTCACACCGTGTTCGGCCGTGAACAGCGCGGCCGAATCTGGCTGTGCGATCTGCAAGCGGTGACCGGACGGCCGGTGTGTGGGTTCTGGGTCGACCTGCTCGCCCGAGTCCGGACCCTCGCGAGCGCACGAAAACTGGCCTCTTTCTTCGTTTCTGGCGCGTCGGGATCAGCGTCTGAGCGCGCGAACGCCCGTGTCGACTCGTACTTCGACGGCGGCGCTCAAGAATTGCTGTCGTTGTATCTTCTGGCGGCCGCGTGTGTCGACGGTGACCTGCTCCACGTCGCCGAATGGCTGTCCAGCGACCAGGATCAGACCCCGATCCTGATCTTGCGCCACCACAATCATGTCCGCGCAGCGCAACGCATCCTCGACGCGCAAGGTTTGTACGCGCGCCAGAGGGACGGTTTGTACGACATGGCTCGTCGGTTTTTGAACGTGCTCTCCGATGAGCGTTACGCCACCATGATCACCCCACCCGCCCGCAAACGCGTCACCGTCTACGAGACCAGCGAATCGATCGTCATCGACACCGCCCTCGCGCCGGCAACGCACAACCTGCCCGAATTCAAACCCGCCGAGTTCATTACCAGCAACGACACCCTGTACGCGCTGTCGATGACCGGACCCGACTCGGCCGCGGCCCTCACCGCAGCTCTTGTCGGTCAAATCCTGGAATCAGCGCTGGCGTGCGCGCGTGCACGCCTCGACGGCCGCCTCGCGGTGCCGCTGCTGGCGGTGCTCGACGAAGCAGCCAACTGCGCATTGATCGACGCGCTGCCCAGCTACTACACCTACGCCGCCGGATGCGGCGTCATCCTGCTGACCATCGTGCAAGTCCTCGAACAAGCCGAAGACCTCTGGGGCACAAACGGATTGACCGTCATCCGCGCGCAATCGATCGAAATCTACGGCGGCAACATCGCCACGCCCGCCTACCTGGAGCAGTGGGCGCGGCTGGTCGACGACCACGACGTCGCCGACCAATCCCGCTCCACCGGGCCGGGAGGCACCAACCGCAGCACCAGCTGGCGCGCCGAACCCATCCTCAACGTCGCCAAACTCGCCCGCCTCCCGAAAGACCGCGCCCTGGTCCGCCTCCCCGGCCACGAACCCGTCTTGATCGAAAAGCAGTTCTGGTGGGACAACCCCACCCTCGAACCACTGGTCACCCGCTCCCTAGCCCGCTACACCAACCCACCCATCCCAGCCACCCCACCGCCGCGGCCGGACAACCCAGGTGGCGCAGCAGGGGTCGAGCTATGACTCCACCCGCAACACCTGGCACTGCACGACAGCGAAAGCCCATGGCTCCGGCATATCCAGACTTCGTCACCTTCGCAGAGCAATGGCTGTTCCCCTTCATCACTGTCCGCCTCGCCGAAGCCAACCGCGAACACACCTGGACCTGGTGCAGCCAATGGTGGCGCCACCGTGCAGTCGCGGTGCGGATCGCCCACCTGCACCGAGCCTTCGAAGCCATGCGCGCCGACAAGAACGCCGCAGGCCTGTCGACCTTCATACTCCACCACCTGGACTCCCACTTCGGCGTCATCCTCGACGCCGCCAACGGACCCCTGCACCGCTGCACACGCACCAAACACGTCGCCCTGCCGTCACTTTCATGCGAACCCGTGCCGCCCGGATGGTTCAAACCCCCGGTCAAGCCCGATACCGAGTCCAGCAACACCAAGCCTTACCGGTTCGGCCACTATGCCGATTTCGTCGAGCAATGGCTGCTGCCGGTCACCGCGGTCCGCATCGCCGCCAACCACCGCGAAGACCAATACACATGGTGTCGACGGTGGTGGGACCACCGCAGCGTCGCCGTGCGCCTCGCCGGCCTGCACGTCGTATTCGAAGCCGCTCGCATCGCTGAGGATCGCTCTGCCATGTCGACACTGTTCGTCTCCCATATCGACCCGCACCTCCGGTATATCCTCGACGCCGTCAACGGGCCCCTGCACCGCTGCTGCCCCGACCGCCACACCCCCGAGACCGGGCTACCCACTGCAGATGTGCCCGCCAATTGGTTCGCCACGCTCGGAAACACCGCCCCAACGGAAGATCTGGGATTCGGACCAGACTTCCGGGGCAACGCGGAACACTGATGAGTGCCATGCACAGACCCGCGCGTCGATCACGATCCCGGTTGCGGGTGGGCGCCCCGGGGGGCCACCGAAGCAGCAGCGGGGAGTGGACGTCATTGTGACGATGTGGTGGGTCGGTCTGAGGCAACAGCGCGACTGCGCACGGATACTGCTTGGCTGGTGACACACGTGTGCCTGACGCGGTACCGATGGCAGTGCGGCGTAGTGTCTCCGCGACCCCGAAACCTTTAGGAGTTGTCTCGATGGCCGCCCGCCACCTGATCGACGTCCACATACTTCTCACCGACAACGACCGGCTTCTGCTGACCCGTCGCGGCGGCACCGATGAGTTCGCCGGTCGATGGCACCTGCCTTCGGGAAAGCTCGACAAAGCAGAGGCCCTCACCGCGGCCGCGGCACGTGAGGCGTACGAGGAGATCGGGGTAGTGATCAACCCGGCCGATCTGCGTGTCGTTCACGTCGCGCATGTGGCTGGCTCCGGCCCGGAGCCACGTCTCGGCGTGTTTCTGCATGCGACGCGGTGGCAGGGCGAGCCGGTGAACCGGGAACCTGACAAGTGCCTGGGAGTAGCGTGGTTCGGGTTCGATGAGCTGCCCGAGGACATCATCGAGTACCCGGCTATCGGTATCCGGGCCTTCCTCGACGGCGACACCGCGTTGTTCAGCGAGTACGGCTGGCCGGTTCCCGCTGTCGTGTAGTTCAGCCGTGGGTGCGTGCATATTGCGTGCGACCGAGGTAGATCAGTTTGTCTCGGATGTAGCTGATCGGTGCCTCTGACAGCTGGATGCCGGTGGAGAAGTTGAATTCGTCTCGGCCGTACATGGTTTCGTCGACTCCGCCGGCGGTGAGGTCGACGGGCGTGTAGTCGAGCAGTCGCTGCGGCGTGTAGCGGCCGGTGGCCATGAGGCGGGACCATTCCGGGGTGCCTGGATAGGGCCGGAACTCAAACACGCTCGCTCGAAACGTCCCCGGGAGATGGTCTGTGGCGTCCCACAGTCGGTGGACCAGGGTTTCGGTGTCGTCGATCTCCTGCTTCGTTTCACCGGGGAATCCGAGGATGAAGTAGCCCTTGACGTTGATGCCCCGGATCAGAAGCCGGTGCGCGACGCGGACGGCCATTTCGGGGGTGATGCGTTTGTCGATGTAGCGCAGGACGCGGTCGCTGCCGGATTCGATGCCGAGCGCGACCTCGCGTAACCCGTTGGCCGCCAGCGTATCCAGCATGGCGTCGGATGTGTGGTCGAGGACGTTGATGCGGCCGGTGGCATCCCAGCGTGCCCAGTCGCCGATGCGTTCACTGCGGAAGCCGTTCATCATCGTTTCGATGACCTTCTTCCAGCCGAGGAACAGGTCGTCGACGAACCGGAATGCGGTCACATCGTGCCGCTCGCGCAGCTGCGTCATTTCTTCGATGATGTTGTGGGGCTTGCGCACTCGGATGGTGATGTCGGGGTTAGCGCTGACAGCGGCGCCGCAGAACGTGCAGTTGTAGGGACATCCTCGGGCGCCGACCATGTTTGCTTCCCACCGGCCGTCCTCCCAATGTGGGTCCTGGCGCAGGTACGCGCGATCGACGAACGGCATCGTGTCGATGTTCGGTGCCAGATGGTGCTGCATGCCGGGGACGCCGCCGGTGACCGGAGTTTTCATGATCGCGTCCAGCCACATGACCCCGGGGAGTCGAGTGCGGTAATGGTGATCTTTCAATAGCTCGGCGACTCGAGTTTCGGCTTCTCCGAGTATCAGTGCGGCGCAGCGGCTCATTCGAGGGTCGGTGAGTATGTCGGTCGGCATTGCCTTGGCCTGGTGGCCACCGAGGATGACCGAGATGGCGGGATCGAGTCCCGCAGCGATGGTCGCGGAGATGTCGTAGGTCGGGGCGAGCAAGTTCATTCCCGCCCAACGCGGGCTAGCCTGGTTCACTACGTCGATTGTTTCGCTGATGCCCAGGCCGTGGGCTTCGGCATCGAGGACGGCGACGTTGAACCCTTGCTGGGCGGCGTAGGTGGCGATGTAGGCCATCCCGAGCACTGGGAGCGTGAAGTTGTTGACCCGAGGTCGGAAGGAATAGTCGCGTAGCGGCGCGTTGACCAGGAGTAGGTCGAGGTTGCGTTTCGGGTCGGCTCCGGCGAGCAGGTCAGGATGTGGCTGAGCGGTCGAGCTTTCCATGGTTGATCCCCCACGTGAGTGTCAGAATTGTCCAGGCGGACAGCTGGTTTCCCGCCATCTCTTCCCAGGCGGCCTTGAACGCCGGCGCTCCCTGTGGCCAGTCCCGTTCGGGGTTGAGCCGCCGCGCTGCCGGTTGCACAGCGATGTCGGAGTAGTCGTAGAAGCTGAAGTCGTTGGTGTAGTCGGCGACAGCGGTGCATGCCGTCCAACGCCCGACCCGCGGGATGGTTTGCAGCGCCTGCACCAGGTCGATGGCGGACAACGTTTCCCAGACCTCGCCGTGGGTGAGGAAGCCGCGTGCCGCGTCGCGTAGCGCTGACTTGGGGAATGCAGCGCCCACGGATCCGAACTGTTCGTCGGTGAGGGCGAGGATAGGATGCGGCTCGGGAAACAGCCATGCCGTCAAACCGTCGCGGGTGACCGGTTCCCCGTAGGCGGTGCAGAATCTGAGGTACCGGGTGCGGGCGTGGCCTGCTTGGACCACTTGCCGCATAATCGCCGCCGTCACCGCGTTCCACAGCGACGGATTGGCCACGCGCACAACAATTCCGGCATCCTTCAGCGGCGCCACCAAGTCGTCGGGGCCGGACAAAACGCTCGGATCCACCGTGTCGACTCGGAGGGTGCTCCCACCGGAGTCAACAACTTGGGTGCCCTCGGCAGAATCGGCCTTGATCAACACGGCAGAATCGCCCACGGCGACGGCCCGGTACGCGGCACCGGCTTCGGTCTGCAACCAGGCGGGATGGTCGGTCATGATCATGCAGTTCTTCTTTCGCTAGCGTGATGGTCCAGCAGCGGGCTCGACGAGATGGGCGATGGCGACGGCTGTCTCGTTCTTCGCGTGCTCGGTGCAGTCGATCACATGGACCGGCCAGCCCCGTGTCCGGAGATCCTCGGCGACCTGGTCGAACAACTCCAGTTCGCGGGCGATGCTGTAGTCGGGCTGGCGTTCGAACCGGTTGTGTGCGCCGCGGGCGGCGAGACGGTCCGCGATGACCTTGGGGTCGGCGCGTAGAAAGACCGCCACGTCCGGGACCCGAATCCCGACGTTCAACTGCCAGACCCGCTCCGCGGGGACCCCGTCGAGTACTTGTAGGACCAGGCTGGACGGCAGGTACCTGTCGCACACCACGATTTTCTCGTCGGCGAGTGCGGGCACGATCTCCACGCGCTGCTGGTGATGTCGGTCCCCAGCAACCAAGCACGCCAAGGCAATTCCGGTATAGGTGTCGGTGTTCCCGCGTATGTGGTCACCGAGGATCGTCCGGCTCGGCTGGCTGGTCGCGTACGCGGGTAAGCCTGTGCTACGCAGATGTTTCACCGTCGATGTCACAGTGGTGGACTTGCCGACTCCACCCGCGCCGTCGACCGTGATCAGCCTTCCCATCACCATTTGCTCCTCGTGCTCTTGCACCGATGCTCTGTCCCAGCGAGCGACATCCTCGGACGTAGACGCCTCGACTCGATAAACATCTCTCCCAACCCCTTCCAAATCGCAGACTGCTACGGAAATTTTGGAATCGTCGGCCCCGTTTCGGTGGTGGCGAGCTGCGGTGACGGTCACGGTTCGTTGTCCTCCTCATCATCGATGCGCTGGCGGATCTCTGCCACGGAGCGGCCTTTCGGGATCCGGCTCGGCCAACACCACAGCGCGGCCACCACGATCGCCAAAATGCCGAGAACGGTCCCGCCGAAAACCCAGATATCGCTCAAGGAAGTGCCCACAATCGTTCGCAGGGCAGTCGCGGGCGCCGGGGATCCGGCGCCTCGAAGGTCACCGAGACAGCCGGGTAGTCGGTGACCCAATGCAATGCGAAGCGGATCGCGGCCGGCATGCACGCGACGAACTTCAGCTCGTGTGTATTCGGGCCGGTGATAAGTAGGCACAGTCCGATGTCCGGTTCGTGCGGTAGCGGCGATGGGGGTTGAGCTTCAGTGGGTTCGGTGAAGCTCATCTCGGCTCGCTACTGCTTCCCGACCGAGGCGTAGTCGGCCAGCCCGCCCAAGACGTCGAGCAGGGTCTCGAGGCTCACCCCGTCCGGTAGCGGAGCGTCGTTAGTGCGCCGCGGCCGGAATCTCGGCGCACGAGCAGCGGCGCGCTCGCGAGGGGTGTCGACCGGCGGAACGATCTTGCCCTCACGGACGAGGCAGCTGTACGCGCTCGCCTTGCGCGGGCATTCGACGGCGCGGCAATTCTTGTGCTGCTGCATGATCTGCTGCGCTGTGTCGGCGGTGAGTGGCTGCTGCGGATGTGAGTGTTCCGGGTCGGAGAAGCCCGGCAGGTTCGCAGCCCATGTCGCTGGGGGACAGACTGTTTCGAGGTCGAACATCTCGCAGACCCGGCTCGGCGTGTTGCCGACGGTTTCCAGGTCGTAGACCACCACCGCGTCGACATTCAGGCTGGCGGCCAGACCGAGCGCGTAGCCGACCGGATCGGTGGCGTCGGCTGGCGGCCGCACTGTGTAGAGGTGGAGGTAGCCGAGGCGTTCTGCGTGACGCTGGACCTCCATCGCGTGTCGTGTCGCGTGGGAGCCGGAGACTTCCGCGCGTACGAGGCATATCGCAGTTGGCTTCTGGTTTGGTTGGCCGAAATCCATTCCTTGTCCTCTCGTCTTGTGTGGGCGTTCGCCCGCCGCCAGGGAGCTACGGTTTGCGGCCGATCGCCGCGTAGGTGGACACGTCGGCGTCGGTTGCCTTGCCGAGGGTCGGTGTGACGATGCCGGGCTCATCGAGGACCAAGCGCTCGAAGAACGCGGCGACTTGGTCGCGGGTGCGCGGCCGGTACAGGATGCCGTCGTTCGTGTATATGCGGGCGGCTTCCTCGATCTGCTTGGGTGCATGGTCCGCGGTGGCCGTGCTCAGGACGAGCGCGGATCCAGCCGCGAGCGGCGCGAGCAGGGCACGCACCCAGCGCAGCGCGTGGGACTGGCCCGGCACCAACTCGATCACCCCGACCAGCGACACCGCAGTCGGTTCGTTGAAATCGAGGCGTCGGCTCGCGAAATCGAGGATGGCTTGCGGGTTTTCGAGTTCCCCGCCGAACCAATGCACGGTGTCGTTGGCGGACATCGCGCGGCCATGGCACAGCACGAGTGGATCGTTGTCGACATAGACGACGCTGGCGTCCGGTATTTCGCGCTGCGCGACGAGGTGAACGCTCGGCCCGAGCCCGGCGCCGATATCGAGGAACTGGCGCACCCCATCGCGTGCGAGCGTCTCGACGGCGCCTCGATGGAACACGCGGGCGGCCCGGACCGCGGTGCTGGCGCCCGGAAACTGTGCGCGCACACGCTCGGCGAGGATGCGGTCGACCTCATAGTTGTCTTTGCCCCAGTCGAGAGCATCCCAGACTCGCGCGGATTGTGGTTTGTCCATGGATTCGACGAGCCGGTCGATGAGCCGCTCGTCCCCGGTGTCGGTGCCGGTCATGCCGGCCGCCGCGCGGGGGCGATACGGTCGCGTTCCGCCCACCAGCGAAGGCCGTCGGCGACCGCGGCGACGTAGTCGGCGGATGGGCGGAGCAACTTCTGCGCGTCCGGGTGCTGCTCCCGGATGCGCTGGGGGAGTTGGTTCACCGGCCCACCCGGGCGAGCTGGGCCAACCGGGCGAGCTTGGTCGGCGGCGCGACGACAACGACGTCGACCCGGGAGGAGATGGCATCGGGCACCTGGTCGCCGTCGAAGTGCTGGACAGTGGGGATGATGACGGCCTCGACACCGTCCATCCGGTCGAGGACCACGCCGAGCCGGTGCTCGGGATCGTCGGTGTGCGAGCCGAAGACGATCGTCTTCTTGAGGTTGTAGCCGTGGCACTTGGCGTGCGCGCGCAGGCGTTCCTCGTCGGCTTTCTGGTGGGTTCCGGAGACGTCGCTCCGCACATATCCGATGGCATCGATGCTCATGTCAGTTCGCTCTCGATTGCTGGTCAGTGAGTTAGTGGGCGCTCGCTGCCGGGGATGACGAATTCACCCGGCGGCGAGGTTGACCAGACCGTATGAGCGCGAGACTGATTCACCGGGTACATTCCGTACCCCATACATCGGCGATACCCTTGGTGCTGACGAGCACAATCAGCGGGAGGCACTATCGTGCATGCCGAGAACAGCCTGGCGATTGGCCAGCGGATCAAGATTCACCGCGAACGCGCGGGAATGTCGCGCCCCGTCTTGGCGGGGCTGCTCGGACGATCTGGCGGGTGGTTGAAGGCTGTCGAAACCGGCCGCCTGCAGACCCCGCGACTACCGATGTTGCTCCGGATCGCGCAGGCCTTGGACATCGAGGACCTCGCCGAATTGACCGGAGATGATCACGCTGTGCCTGTCGTGGTGTTCGCAGGTGAGCGCCACGCTGCGTTGACGCAGGTGCAATCGGCGCTGACCGACTTCCGGATCACGCCGCGTGACCGGCAGCCGAGCACGCAGCATCTCGCCGAACGACTCCGGCAAGCCTGGCACATCCGGCACTCCAGCCCGGATCACCGCACACAGCTCGGGGCGCTCCTGCCGGGCCTGATTCGCGATGCGCAGGGCGCCGCACGCACCGCTTCCGGGCCGGAGCGTCGCGCCGCCCGGAAGCTACTCGCAGGCGTCTACCAGCTGGCCGATTTCTACGTGGCATATCAGCCCGCTCCAGAGTTGGTGTGGATGGTCGCCGACCGGGCGCTTGAACAGGGATACGAAGCGGACGACCCGTACGTGATCGCGTGCAGCGCGTGGGGGATGGTCCAGGCGCTGCGCGACTCCGGACGGTGGGAGGAAGCGATCGATCTTTCCCGGGACTCGATAGACCGCCTTGCCCCGTATCTCGAGCGCGACGCGACCGCCGACGATTGGCGTGGAATCGTGGGCGCGCTGGAGGCCGAAATCGCCTACGTCTACGCCCGTCGCGGCCGGTACGGCAACGCATGGGCAGCATGGGAGCGCGCCGATGAATTCGCCCGGCGGCTCGGTCCCGCGTATCGGCACGTACAGACGTCATTCTCGATGCCAGTGATGTCGGCGCACGCGGTGACGCTTGGTGTCGAGCTCCGACGCTCCGGTGAGGCACTCCGCTCCGCCTCCGGGTTCGACCCGGACGACATCGTGTCGGTGCCGCGTCGCAGCCGTCATTTTATCGAGGTCGCCCGTGCCCACACTCAGCAGGGCGAGTCGACTGCGGCGCTTGCGCTACTCGCGAAATCGGAGCGCACGGCCCCGGAGACGATCAAATACAACGGGTATGCCCGCGACATGGTCCTCGGCCTGTTGAAGTCGCCGCCCGCCGGGATGCGCGACGAGGTCCGCGAACTCGGGCAGCGTGTCGGTCTAGCCGCGTAAGCTGTTGGGGCACAGTGCCACTGTGCTCGTCAAGGGAGCCGCCTCGCTCTGACCGGGGCGGCTCCCGACGCGTCTACGACGCATTCACCGCGCGGCCCTGAGCGCTCGCTGCGGCACCCACTGCCGCACCGGCACCCGTCCCTGCTCATTCCCGGTCATCAGCACGAAATCGACCAGGCCGCGCCAACACGTAGCTCATCTACCAGCGGGGAAGCAATTCGGGACGAAGATCCATGATGATGGCTATGCGCCGGCACGCCAAGCCGCCTCAACCGGTGACAACCCCGCGATTGGGAATCAGTCGTCTAGGCTGGCTCTCTTCGCGTGTGCGGAGTCCCGGGAGTCGTGAACATGAGTGATCACGTCCAGTTGCAGCCCCCTGACTACCATCGATGCCTCGACACCGTGTTCCAGTCCCCGGTCGCGTGCCGGGCGCTGCTGCAGCGGCTGGCGGAGATGACCGAGGGTGATATTCGTGCCCGGTGGTCACCGTGGATGGGGCAGCAGCCTCCGCCGTACGGGCCGCGGGTGTGGGACCACGTCCCGGCGGCAGTGCAGTTGGCGATGCTGCAGGCCGACTACGACTCGGTCCGTGAATCCGCCAATCACCAGTACCGCGAACTCGCCGCCGCGCTGGAGATACCGCCGATGCAGTACAGCTACGTCGAACTGAGCCACTGTCTGCGCACCCTCCTCGACCAGCAACGCCAGCGGATCAGCGAACTCGAGGCCGGCACCGCAGCCGGACCGGATCCGCGGGACCGCCCCTGATCCTGACCTCGGTCCCGGCGAGGAAGTCGGCTAGATGCCGCGGTAGAGATCGTCGCCGCCGAGAGTGTCGGCGAAGTCGGTGAAATCGAGGTTGGCCAGATACAGGTTCACTTCGACCTCGGCCGTCGCGGCGGCGGCGAGTCGGAACACGGGAGGAGGATCCTCGCCGCCGCGGGTGTCGACCGCCAGGATCGGATGCTCGGGCGCGGTGAGCGCGAGGGTGTCGGCGAGGAAGGCATAGGTCCGGTCGCCGGCCAGCTGTACGAGTTCGGCCGGCGCCAGCGCGTCGAAGGCCTTGTCGTCGACGAGCGTCAGCCCTGTGACGGTGTCCTCGCCGTAGGAGGCGAGGACCGCCGCATGGGTTGTCGTCCAGGCGGAGTCGTCGGTGAAGTTGGTGCGCACCAGCAGGGAGTCGCCCGTCGACGGCGGCGCGGGAAGCGAAGGCCATGACATGCCACAAGATTGTGCCCGCCCGGAGCGGGCGGCAAGCCACGGTGGTAGTCCAGTCCCGTATCACCCGCGCCTCGTCCTGCGATAGATCCCGCGAGGGCAGAAACCTCGCAGTGGGCAAGGGAGGCAGGGGATTCCGATGGAGTTGGTTGTAGGCGAGCAGCCCGAGTTCGAGTGGCGCCCGGAGCTGGAGGTGACCGTGACCGAGAACCTGCTCATGACTGTGGCACTGGCCCGAGCCGCGGTCAGCGCCATCGCGATAGCCGGCCAGACGATCACCTACGGCAAACTAGCGACAGCTCTCGACGATCGGTTCAACTACCGGCGGCCGGGCGTAATACTCGACCTGCTGTCACTCGACTGCATCCGCCGCGACGAGCCGTCTCTCGCTGCGCTCGTCGTCCAAGCCTCGACCGGGCGGCCAGGCGATGGCTACGTGCACGGCGACGTGCCGATCAAGAAGTACCAGAGACAGTCCAAGAGTTCTGGCAGCAGCCATACCGGTGAATCCTGGACGGGCTCCGGGGCCGGACAGTCGCCCGAGATCCGGCGCTATGGAGTTCCTGCACCCGCCGGGGACTCTGAGCGTCGCCCCCACACCCCGTTATGTGGTGTTGGAGTCGGTCTCGACGAATTCGAGGTCGGATTCGCGTTCCCATGTCCAGCGGTTTCCCGGCCACCAGAGCACCACCCAGTCCGTGCCGCCGGTGGGCGGGGTTTTCGAGCACACCTGAACGACTTCGCCGGAGGCGTGGTCGAAGTCGGTGCGGACCACCGCGGCGTGCCCGGGAGGGGCGACATAACCGATCCGGTCGCCACCGGACAGGCCGGCACGCGACTTCAACCGGATCCGGGTTCGCGGCGCGACGGGCATCGGTCGAGCTTGTCGCCCGCGCCCGCGGCGAGGCCTGGGTGGGATAGTCGCGGTATGGGCGACGTGTTCGCGGTCGGTGATCGCATCGAGTGGTGGAGCGACATCGACGGCGGCCCGGCCGAGCCCGGCGACCCGGCCGCGAAGAAACACACCGGAACGGTCGCCAGCGTTCACCGCAACCCCAACGACGATACCCAGGTCGTCGCGTACCTCGTGACGTCCCGCAGCGGCGTCGCCGGCACGTACACCACGACCGTGCGCCCGGACCTCCACCGGCCCACCGCAGCGACGCCCTAGACGCGCCGCGCTTGCCCGCTGTTGTCAGACCGTCCGGTCGGTTCTCGTATTGTTGACGTGTGCTGGAAGTGGGTGCCCTGGTCAAGAAGTCGGCAGACAGTGACCGCGTCTTCGAGATCGTCGAGATCGAAGACGACGCGAGGGCGCTCATCGCGCCGACCGGGGACACCGCACACGCACCAGGTTCGTATCCGTACTGGTGGCCGCTGCGGTTGCTCACCCCCGCCGAGGGCACCGCACCGGGCCAGTGAGCCTCTGGCATCGCTGCGCGCGCAGCCGGTTTCGGCGCGTGATCTGCGGTCGCCCGTAGGTGCGGGCGAGCAGGTTGCGCATCCGTGCTTGAGTCCAGCGTTCGGCGACCTCGGGGTGTGGTTGCGGGTTGGTCATGTCGGGTACGACGCCGCGCGGGCGGAGCTGGTTGCCTGGGGCGGCAAACGCACCCCGTGCCGGGGAACGGTGCTGGTCAACGGCGTGTGATGGCGCGGCGCCGCTCCGGCGCTGGATGATTGCCGGAAGTACGCTACGGGTGTGGGACGCGTGCCGGCGCCGATGCTGGCGACCGCGGGGCGGCCGCCCGAGAACTCGGATCTGTGGGGGTTCGAGATGAAGTGGGACGGTATGCGTGCTATCGGCCTCGTCGACGGCGAGCAGGTCAGTCTCTTTTCCCGCAATGGCAGGGAGGCGACGGCGTCGTTTCCGGAGGTTGCTGCCGCGCTGGCCGACACTTCGGCCGGTCGCCGGTTCATCATCGACGGTGAAGTTGTGGCCCCGGATTTGGCGTCCGGGGTGCCGTCGTTCGGTCGGTTGCAGCACCGTATGCATATCGGGCGGCCGCCGGCGGGGTTGATTGCTTCGGTGCCGGTGCAGCTGTTCGTGTTCGACGTGTTGTCGATCGGCGACACCGACCTGACCGGCCGCCCGTATACGGTGCGGCGGGAGCTGCTGGCGGCGCTGGAGCTGACCAGCACGCTGGTGCGGGTGCCGCCGTACTGGACCGACGTCGCGCCGCAGCAGATGCTCGACACCGCGGCTGAGCACGGCCTGGAAGGGATCGTGTCCAAACGGCTGGCCTCGGTATACCGGCCTGGTCAGCGGTCACGGTCGTGGATCAAGACCGCGTTGCGGCGCTCGGCGGATGTGGTTGTGGCGGGCTGGATACCGGGCAGCCGCCCTCGCAGCGGGTTGTTCGGTTCGCTGATCCTGGGCGCCCACACCACGGCCGGGGACCTCGTCTACGTCGGCAACGTCGGCACCGGGTTCTCGGTCGCGGAGCGGCGGGTGCTGCAGGCCCGGCTGGACGAGATTGCTCGGCAGGCAAGCCCGTTCGCGGTGGCGCCGCGGTTCGGGCCGGTGCCGGCGTACTGGGTCGAACCGGGCCTGGTGGCGACGGTGTTCTACCGGGAGTTCACCACCACGCTGCGGCATCCGAGCTGGGCCGGATTGCGCGCAGACCGCGATTCCCGCGATGTCGGGCTGCCCGACTGACCGATCTCTGCTCGGGTGGTGTCGGCTGGGGAGGTTTCATCGTTGCTAGTCGCTCAGGCGACTTGCACCCAGGTGGCAGTAGCAAGGTCTCCCGTTCTACTGCAAAACCATAGAGTCGCGATCTGTTGCTCTCGCTGAAACTGGAGGACGAGGAGATCGCCGGCCTGGCCCGCGATATTTCCGTTGGGATCGGACACTTCTACCGTGCGTGGAATGAGGCGGACCTGCGCCGACCCTGCTGAGTCGAATACTCCACCGATGCCCGAATCGGAGACGCCCATCACTCCAAAACCGTCGCTGCTGATTCCCATTACGCCGGCATCGCCGAATCCAACCACGCCAGAGCCCAATTCGCTCGACCCTGTTACACCGGCGGCGGCCTGGGTCCCCTGGCCGAAGACGCCACCGGAATCTCCTTTGCCTCGCACGCCGATGCCCGCAGCGACACCAACAACCCCGGCAGGACCATCAGCCTCGAACTTGGTGTCGCGCGGCAGTCCGGCGGTATATCCCACCACGCCATTCACGCCGCGGCCGAACACCCCCGGAGACCCGGATCCTCCCTCCCCGAGCACACCCGCGGCGGCGCTACCCTCCTCTTTCTTGTCCCTGACGGCCGTATGTACGTATCCGACGAGGCCGTTGAGGCCTCGGCCGACGACTCCGTTACCCGCCGGGATGGTCCCCATGGCCCCACCGGTGGCTAGTGGCTCTGTCCCGATTGCCTGCACTGCATCGACTCCAGTCCCGTCCTTGGTCAGAATCGAGTTGTCCGTGGTCGCGACCTGAAGCACGTAGTCGGCCTGGTAGCCGTCTGGGTCTCCGGCTTCGGCAACGAGGAGGGTTCTTTCCTGGCTGGAGTTTGTGCGGCCGACAACCATGTCCTCGCCAGCGTCATCTGCACCACCTGACATGACAATTCCTCCGCTCATCGCATAGTGATGGGATGCTTGCTCCGATCGAGAATCGGGCCGAAAGAACTGCTCGCGCCGCTCCGATCCAGATTTCTGCGATCGGGCGGGCACATCAATCTGTGCGGTATCAAGTATCGACAGTCCAACCGGGCAGGAACGGCTGAACGAAAAGAATGACCTCCTGTCCTGGTGATCTGCGGACCGGTGTGGTCGAAGTGCTGGCGTCGGCCGTCGAGGGATTTCGCCCTCGTGGAGCGGGGTGCCCTGCAGGACAGGATCAGTGGGCGGCGGCGTCGATGCGGTCGGTGGCTGCGCCGGTGAAGTCGGTGGGGTCGTAGGTCTCGGCGAACGGTGTTCCGCCGTCGGGCAGGACGGCGTCGAGGCCCCACAGCGGGATCGGTGCGGTGCGGCCGGTGAGCCAGTCGAGTAGGTATTGGGTGACGGTGCCGGGGTAGAAGCCCCAGTCGAGTTTGTCGAGGTCGGTGAACACCAGCGTCCACCGTGCTGGGTCGGGGTCGTGGGCGTCCCACAGGCAGTAGTCGCCGCCGAAGGACCCACCCCACTGGATCAATGTCGCTGGATCGATCGACACCCCGGCCGGGATCTCGGCGGGGGGTTCGCCGAATTCGGTGTCGGCGAGGGGTTCTCGCGCGGCGAGGGTGACCTCGGCGAGGTCCAGCCACGGTTCGGTGGAGGGTCGGTACAGGCGCAGCGCGTTGCAGAACCGCACATCCCCGTACACGCCGAGCAAGGCCTTGAAATCGTCCGGGAGTGCGGTCACGCCCAGGCGCTGCTCCACCGCGGTCCAGTCGAAGGAGCGTCCGGCGCCCGCGGGGGGCGGGAGCAGCCTGGTCAGCTCGTCGAGTGCGGTCATCGTGCCCGTTGTTCCCTTCGCCGGTGTCAGAAGTTCTGTATGTAGGTCGGTGGCAGGTTCCAGCCCTGGTCGCCCCACGCCTGAAGAAGGTAGTAGTCGGGGATGACTTTGTCGTCGGTGTAGATCGGCACCTTGATGTAGGTGACGTTCTGCGCCGGCACCCCGGCCACCTGACCTTGCACGACCTGCCCGAGGTACCGCTCGTAGACGCGCATCGCGCCGGTGTTGGTGGTCCCGAGCTCCGGGGCGAGGAACTGCGGGACGTTGCCGGGCCCGCCGTACTGGTTGGGCCACAAATGCCCGCGCTGGTAAGCGCCGGTCGCGCCGGGCACGTTGATGGTCGGCACCCCAGTGCGCGGGCTCGCGGTGCCGGCGGCATCCAGGTAGCCGTAGGAGCCGGTTGGGCGGCCGAGGGAGTCGAGGGGGCCCGCGATCGCGCGGGTGTTCCCGGGCCCGGCGTAGAGCGCGGGCCCGGAGTTGCTGGTCGCGCCGCTGCCGGTCAGGTCCGGGAGGCGGTAGATCTGGCCGTTGCCCGAATTCGACGGGGCCGGTATCGCTTTGGCCACATCCAGCAACCTGGGTGCGGAGGCGAAGAATTCCTGCTGCGTGCTGGTCATGCCGGGCTGGCCGGCTGGGGTGTTGAGTCCTGGTGCCTGCATCGGTTCGTTCGGGGCCGGGGTGAAACGCGGATTCGTCGCCACGCTACCGGGCAACGGCGACGGCGCCTTCAAACTCGCCCCGGCCGCGGTGGCCGGGTTGTATGCGGTGCCCGGCCGGATCGTGGGCGGCGACAGGATCTGCGACGGCCGCACCGGAACCGGCAACGGCTGCCCCACCACCGGCGACGCGGGCGCGGCCGGTGACGCCTTCAACCCCGGTGCACCGCCACCCGGCGGCAGCGCCGGCGGGGCCGGAACCTTCGGCGCCGGAGCCGGAGCCGGGCCTGGTGCGGGCGCGGGTGAGCCCGGCGGCGGCGTGGGCGCCGGGTTCGGGGTGTTCGGCGGCGGTGCGCCGACCTGGGGGACGTCGTGGCCTTGTGAACGGCATTGCTGGGCTTGCGTTTCCAGCTGTGCGGCTTCGGCGTTGCCGCGGTCGGCTTCGGCGTTGTAGGCCGCGACCGCGGCCTGATCGTTTGGGTTGGGCGGGTTGGCGTTGTGGACCGCTGCCGCCTGATTGTGTGCCTCGATCTGGGCGATCAGGGCATCGCAGTCGATCGGATCCGCGACCGCCGACGGTGCCAGCAGACCGGTCACCGCGGCCAGCCACACCAGCACAATGACGAACGCGCGCGCGAAACGCACAGGCAATGAAGACATTTGGTTCCCCCCAAATTCCCCCGAACTTCGTGCCGCCAGCCAAACAGACCCAGCGCGCTCCGGTCAAGAGCAGCACCGAATCGTTACCCGGCGCGGGGTTCCGCGGGCCCGGAACCGATCCCGTGTCAGTGACCGCGTCAGGTCGCCATCAGTGCCCTGTCAGCCAGGCCGGACACAGTAGGTCCATCGAACAC
>NZ_BAFW01000364.1 GCF_000308535.1 Nocardia cerradoensis NBRC 101014
GGGGGTGTGGGTGTGTCCCAGCGGGTGTGGTCGGCTTCGGCGGGCAGGGCGCGCTCGATCGCGTCGGCGATGGGGTCGGCACCGGTGGCCGGCCGGGACAGGAATGCCGCTGCGGCAGCGGTTTTCATAGCGTGCGGTGTGGGGATGCGCACGGGTTGCTCGGACAAGGCGACGTCCACGCGCAGGGTGATGGCCGTGGCATCGCGTATCACGCTCGTTTCGATGCCCGGGCTGGCGTAGACGCGCCAGCGTTCCTCGAGCGCCTCATCATCGTAGGAATGTGTCGTGGCATCGAGGATTCGCTGCCAGTCACTGCTGGTCCGCGCCCACATTCCGGCGGATTCATCGACGGTGAGGCCGATCGCGTCGGCGACGTTGCCGGCCCGGATCCACAACGCGCTCAGGTTGCGCTCGAACTGAGCGACCATCCCTGGCTCGGGCTCGAACCGGGGTGCGTCGGTGACCGCACGCCTCCGGTGTGCGACGTCGATCGCGGCCATGTGCTGGATCTGCCATACGTCGCTGGCCACCCAGCCCATCACGTGCTCGCGCACCGCATCGGCGCCGGGCTCGGGGTTGAGGTCGGCTCGGCGTCCGCGGCTTCCCGCCGCTCGGGCGGCGGCGACTTCGGCGGGCGGGATGCCGATCGCGTGCGCGCGGGCTTCGATCTCGCTGCGGTCAGCCGCCAGCTGCAGCAGCTGAGTACGCCATGCCAGCATGGACAACTCCCCCGCCCCGGGCGGAGTGTCGTAGCCCTCCCGCAGCAGCCGGCCACGGTCGTCGGACAAGTCCTGGATCCGGTCGAGCAGTCTCTGCTGCCACACCGGTCTTCGCTGCACGCGCGGTGCTTGCGGGTCCGTCATCGGTGGGCCTCCTGAACCGAATTGTGTTGCACTGCTGGTGTTTTCGTCTGCCGGGTTTGCCGTCACGGTTGGGGTCCGGGGTCGAGCGCCGGGACAACACCACGGTCCGGGTCCGATGTGGGGATCTCGGGCGTGAATTCGCGGGCCATCTCCGGTAGCGCGGCGCCGATATCGGCGTCGATCGCGGCGCCACCACCGACCGTGTGCTGGGCGCGCAATGCGGCGCTGACTTGGGCGATCAGCGCTTGCGGTGGGGGCACGAGTTCGCGGTCGGGGTCCCAGGTGAGGTCGCCGTAGTCGGCCAGCGTCGCGTGTGCGGACACGTCGGCGTCCGGGGCGGACAGATGGGTATGCCATCGCCGCGCCAGGTCGCCGGGGTCGATGTCGCGTACGGGGTCGGCGAAGGCCGCGATCCACACGGGGTCTTCGGCGGCGGGCCATATCTGTTCGCGTTCCGCGCCGACGGGTTGCAGGAGCGCTGCGACGGTGCCGATCCGGTCCCAGTGTTGACCCAGCTTTTCAGCGAAGGCTTCCTGCGCTCGGTCGAATTCGCCGCTGGTGCGGAATTGGTACGCGGCGTGCACCGTCGCGATCTGGCCGAACTCGCGCGCCTGCTCGGCCACGGCGGCGATCAGTTCCGCACGCGGCGGCGCACCGGTTTCCGGCCAACGGCCCGGTACCTGCGCGGTGCTGTGGCCGCGGGCGTAGCCGAGCCACTGGGCAGGGATACCGCCGGCACGTCCGAGCGCGGTCAGTGCGTCGGCGCGGTCGTGCATCTCGTCGAGGTAGTCGTGCCACAGTTCGGTGGGAAAGTGCCCGAATTCGCCTCCGAGGCGACCTGTTTCCTGCATCCGGCGCAGCCCGTCGGATACCTCACGCAGCCGCCGCAGCAATGCCGCTTGGGCGGTGTTCGGGCCCCGGACACGGTCGCTGCCCGGCGCGACGGTCGAGGTCGGAACTGGGATGGGGGCCGGATCGGGTTTCGGTTGCGGGATCGTCATTCTTTTCTCCTGGCTCGGGCTCGGTGCTCGGCCGCCGGTTGGTCGACGGCACGCGGGCGTGTGCCCCGCGCGGTCACGGGCTCGGGCCGTTGTCGCGATGTGTGCGTGCCGGTGCTCCGCCGACGTGCCGCTCGTCGCCGGCAGTTGGCGCGGGGAATTCGACGCACCGGGGCTCGCCTAACGCGGCGGTCACGGCACTGTCTGTGGCGGCGCCGAGTGGCAGGTCGTGAACAGCCAGGCCGAGTGGCAGGTCGTGAACAGCCAGGCCGGGTGGCAGTCGCAGAGCGGCGACGATGTGCTCGATCATCACCGCAGGGACGGGCGCGATGGCGGAATCCGGGAGGAAGTCGATGTCGCCGTGGTCGGTCAGCAGCCGGTAGGCCGCCACCGATGTGGGTTCGTGTTCGGCGTGGGCGCGCCATTGTTGTGCCAGCAGGGAGGGACCACGGTCTCGCACCGTGGCCGCCAGAGCGCGTGCCCAGATCGGATCCGAGGCGGGCCTTATCCGGTCACGTTCGGGTCCGATCAAATCCAAGAGCGCCGCGATCGAGGTCAGACGCTCGTGGCGCACAGCTGCGGAGGCTTCGATTCGTGTGCACAGCGATTCGGGTTCGTTGCTGCGGGCGCGGGTGCGGTAGGCGGCGTGGACGGCAACGGTGTCGCTGAGGTCGCGGGCTTCGGCGGCGAGGTCGTCGATGAGGCGGGCCCGGTGCACGGGCTGCGGGACGGGCCATCGTTGCGGGGTCCGCCACCCCGTGCCGCGCTCGCCCTGCTGGCGAGCGAGATCGATCCACCGCTGCGGGATCCCACCGGCGTGGCCCAACTCCACCAGCGCGGCGCTGCGCGCCATCAGGGCATCCAGGCGCGCGAACCAGGCAGGTTCAGCCAAAACTCCTGTCTCATAGTCGTTTCGGGCGGTATCGAGCAACACCCGCGTCTGGGCCGCCACCGCACACAACCGCCGCAGCAGTGCCTTCTGCGCCGCGTTCGGCGCCACCGGACGCCGACCGGCCGCACCGAGGGCGTGTTCGGTGGCGGTCATAGTTCGACCTCGACTCCGGTGCCGGGCTGGCGTGGCAGCGGCGCAAGATCCGCCACCAGGCCGTCATGGCCGCTGCTGCCGATTCCGGCTGCGGCCACCGCCCTATCGATGCCTTGCCCGGCCGGTGCGACCAGATCGGCTGCCAGACGCCGGTCTGAGGCCTCGGATACAGGAACTGTGGTGTGTCCGAGCTTGTTTCGAAGGAGCTGGAGGATCTGGTCGGGTGGTGGGAGTGCGGCGCTGGTTGGTGCGGTGATGCCGGATTTGGTGAGTGCGCGGGCTTGCAGGACGACGCTGGTCTGGTCGCTGCGGGCGTGCTCGCGCCAGCGGGCGTCCAGTTCGTCGACAGTCGCGGCGCGGGCCCCCTCGGCGGCGGCAGTCCAGTGCTGCGGCGAGTTCCACATGCGCTGTGCTTCGTCGTCGGTCACGGCGAGCAGCCGTGCGAGTTGGACCACGCGGGTGCGGGATCGGCGCAGGTTGCGCATGACCCAGGTCGCGGTGCCGGGTTCGGCGTGCGCGCCGCGGTGCTCGTAGGCGACCGCCACTGCGGCGAGGTCCTGAATCCGGTGCGCCTCGCCGGCCAGCCCGACCAGCAGCCTGGCCCGGTCCACCGGTTTCGGGATGCGCCAGTGCAGGTCACGTCGCCACGGCTGTGCGAGATGGGCGCGCGTGCGCGCCTGGTTCAGCCACTCGCACGGTACCCCGGCGGCCAGTCCCGCTTTCTCGAGCTCTTGGCCGAGCAGGACCTCGGTGCGGAAAGCCCTCGACCACGACGGCGGCGGAAACTCACCGGTGGCCTCCCGTCCTGCCCGCGCCGCCGCGGCCATCTCCCGCGCCGCCGACGCATGCGTATACACACCCGCGAGCAGTTTCATCTGCCACCGATCGGGCACGGCCACACCCGATTCGCCGGCAAGAAACGTGTTGCGCGCCATCATGGTTCGATCTCCGCCGATGGCGCGGGCCCGAGAGCTTTGACGGGTGGGAGAACCGGTGGCGCGAAGTCGGCGCCCATTTCGAGGTCGCCGGTGACGCCGGTGACCTCGACTGCGACGTCGATGACCTCTCCGTCGCGCACTTCGAGCTCTTCGCCTGAATCGGCCTCGGGTCCGCGGGCGGGTTCGGTGGCGCTGTGGGAGCTCATATCCCGCAGCTGGGATTCGCCATAGCTGGCAAGGGTGTACTCGGCACTGAGCGCGCTCATTTGGTTGTGGAGTTCATCGACGGCGTCGTCGAGGGCCGCAGCCTCGGCACGAGCCTCGGCCAATGTGGTGCGGGGGTCGTTGCCGGTGTCCTCGCCGTATCGTTCGGCCCATGCGTCGGCGTGAGCGCGCTGGTCGTCGGACAGATCGGCGGTCGCCTCGGCGGCTGCCCACCCCGCGCTGGCAGTGTGGGCGCGGGCGGTGCCGGGGTCGGTGTCGGTGAGTGTTTCGGTGAGTCCGAGCGCGCGTTTGCGGGCCTCGATCAGCAGCTTCTGGTATTCGACCTTCAGATCGTGCAAGCGCCCGTCCTGGGCGATCTGTTTGCCGTAGCGGCGCAGCTGCTGGGTATGGATCGTGTCTTTGCGGTTGTACTCACCGCGCAGGGCCCGCACCTGCAACCCGTGAACCTTGTCGCGGCGTTCCTCGGTGGATTCGTCGCTGTCCTTGGCTCGGTCTGCTCTGTCCTGATCGTGTTGCAGGCGCGCGTTTTTGACGTCCATCTCGAGCAGGTGCTCGCGGTAGCGGCCGGCCTTGACCGCCATATCGGCCCAGTGCTCGAGGCGACCATGCTCAGCTCGATCGATGTAGCCCTGGATCTGCGCGCCGTGAACGTGGTTCTTGCGCTGCTGTTCGGCGATCCGGTCGTCCTGGCGTTGAGCGAATTCTTGCCGCGACCGCGATTCGCTGCCGCGGCGCTGCAGCAGGTTCATCGTCATCGCCGCGGTTTGCATCGCCTGCACGAACCCGGCTTTGACCGCTTGCCCGCCCTCGTCGACCGGGTCGCCGTTGCCGCTGGTCACGACGCCACCTGCACATTCGACAGCAGCCACCGCACGCCTGCGCTGGTCTTGGTTCGGTGCGCGACAGCGAATACGACCAGGCGCAACGCGGGTGTGCTGTAGCTGGGTTGCATATTCACGGTCACCACACGTGCCGCCCGCGACGCGGTGTCGGCGGGGTGATCATCAGCCGTGGCGCGGGCAGTCGCAGTGACCGCGATGTCCTGGTCCCGCCACCGCGCCCACATGTCGGCTGTGACCGGTGCCAGTGCGATCGCCGCGGGTGCACCGCTGCGCGCGAATTCTGGGTCCAGCAGCGGCGTCGCTGCCTCGAACGCGCACCGCGGGTCGAGCCCTTCGGCAGGCCGGTAGGTGAACATCGTCGCCAGCGCCGCCGAAGTCACCGAGTCAGCCGAGCAGGGGTCGACCACGGCAAAGGGCGGCTCGAATCCTGCGATCTCACAGAGGTTTTCGTCCGGCGGGCGTCCGCGTGAGGGGTGCTCGGTGCACGCGGTCAGCAGGCACGTTCCGGCTAGGACAGTGAGAGCGAGGGCAGAGAGTGGTTTCATCGCGGGTTCCTCGGATGTTGGATGAAGCAGGTGAGGTCGACACGCCGCCAGTCGACCCAGACGCCGAGCTGATGGCTGGTCGCGGGATTGGTGGCGGTGGCGTCGACAACGAGTTCGAGCACCAGGCCGCTGGAAGACGCCGCCAGTCGCAGGGAACCCGGGTCCGTGACAAGGCGGGATGTGACGATGCGCAGGGTCGCCACATCAGCGCCCCAGAGGTCTTTCCCGCGTGCGGCAAGCCAGATCGCTTGCAGCGCAGCGGCTTCGACGGCAGCGTCACCGCTGTCGATGATCAGGTCACGGTGGAAGCGATCGTGGGCCACGGTGTGCCCGTCCGGACGACAGATGGTGAAGGTCTGCCGCGTCGCGGCGACCCAGGCCAGAAGGTGCGGCCCTGATGACGCCCGCACGGCGAGCCGTTGCTCGTGAGTAGAGCGACTCCCACCGGCTGCGCCGGTGGTAGTCATGTTGCGACGCTTCGATGACGGAGGAGCGGCACGTCCACGTGCATCTCGATCCAGACCCCTTCGGCGTGGATTGCCCTGTGTCACAGTCGTTGTCCCTCCTCCAGAGTTGGGTTTGGGGGTGGTGCGGTGTAGCGGCGGACGTCGAGGTGGTCGGATCCGGCGACTCGGGCCAGTGGGGCGGTGGTGACGGTTTGGCCGGTTTGGGGGGCGTGTATGACCAGGTCGGTGCCGTCGGGGTCGCGGCCCGCGTACACGGCGACATGGTGGGAATCGCTCTCGCCAGCGGTGGTGAAGAAGATCAGATCCCCGGGTTGGCGTTGATCGAACGGCACCGACTGCCCGGCCGGCGAGTCTTGTTGGGCTTGGGTGTAGTGCGGCAACCGGATTCGGCCGCGCGATGCCTGGGAGATCGCATACAACGTCAACCCCGAGCAGTCGAACCCGCCGCCCGTCGGACCGTTCGCGTCTCCTCCACCCCACACGTAGGGGGTGCCGATCCACTGCTGGGCCGCAGCCACCACCGCCTGTCCGAATCCACTGGCCGGCACCGGCTCTCCGGGCGACCCTGCCTCGGGCCCGCATCCGGTTGGTGACTGTCCCGGCTCGGCGGCGGGCAAGGCGCCGGGGTCGATGTCGGCGAACATCGCGTAGAGGCGCCGGGCCAGATCCAGTTGTCCCGCATACGCGTTCGGTGCGGACACTTCGACTGCTTGGGCGAGTTCGGCGGAGGTCATCGATGCGGCGCTGGTGATGGTGGCGGCTTGGTCGTAGAACCAGTTGATCTGATAGGCCGCATTCATGAGGGTGGCGATCCCGACGCGTCCCCAGACGCTGACGCGCATCTGGTGTGGGCCCACCGAATCGTGGTCGGCGCCGACGCCGTCGTTGGGGAAGCTCAACGACTCGGGGAGGTTGGAGTTGGCGAGGTTGCGCAGGGTCGATTCGGTGATCATCGCCGCGAGCTCGGCGATGATCACCGACTCCGGCGCCCGGCGTTGTTTGCCGATCGCGACACCGTTGCGTGCCAGCTCCAACTGGCGCTCGTTCAACCCCGCCAGCGACTGCCCTGTCGGGCCCTCGACTCCTCCCGCGAGGACTTGGGTCGCGCACCAGTCCGCGGGCTGTATTCCGACGAGCACTGCCAGGAACAAGATCAATGCGATGGGCAGCGCCACGATGCCGGCGAGGATGGTCCGGGTAGGCGACATCACTCATCGCCGTCTTCCCCCGCCTCGGAAGCATCAGCCTTGAGCGATGGCCGCGGGCTGTTGTTGTGTTCTCTGGTGAGGTGGGAGAAGCGGCGGTTGGTGTTGTGGATGTCGTGGGCTCGCTCGGTCGGGGTGAAGGTCATGCGGAACGGGATGCCCGGGGCGTCGGCTTCTCCGGTTTTGAGCAGGAAACATCCTGTGCCGGGCGGTGTTTCGCGCACTCCGGTGTTGTCGAGGTGATCGTCGGTGGGTGGCCGGGGCGCGGCCCAGGAGGTAACCAGTAGCTTCTCGGTGTCGGTGATCGATACCGCTGCGCGGAGGCGTTCGATCTCTTCAGGGCCGACGGGGCCGATGATTTTGGCGCGGGCGCGTTCGAAGAAGCCGAGGGCTTTGGCTTGCGCGGCCGGCGAGTCGAAGGCGGCGAGGTCTTTGATGGTGTGGCTGCACATGATCAGCCCGGTGCCCAGTGGCCGGTTCAGCCGGGTCAGGGCATCGACGCGGTCGACCATGAACTCCCCCGCGCCTAGCACGCGCCAGATCTCGTCCATGACGACCTCGAACGTGCGCGGGGCCGCGAGACCGGCGTCGGCCAGGGCATGGGCGGCGGCGACCGCGCCGAACCCTTCGCTCCAGCACACCATCAACACCGCCGCCAGCAGCTTCGTGTCGCCCTCGGGGATGCGGGACACATCGATGCACACGGCAGGGCTGTTCAGGTCCAGTGGTGTGCTGGTGTGGCGGTCGAAGATCTGGCCCCACGGGCCTTCGATCACCGCGCGCAGCGAACGGCGCAGCACTTTGGTCGCGGCCCGGAACGCGACGTCGTCGTCTTCCTCGGCGAACTGCCGCAGCCGCTGCGCACCGCCGGAGATCGTGGCCAGCAGATCCGACAGGCGCGGCGGCCGCTGCGGGGTGAATCCGCCTGCAGGGCTGTAGAGTTCGCGCAGACCGGCGGCGATGAGTGTTTCTTCGTAGTCGGCGACGCGGGAGCCGCGGACCAACTCGATCAGGCCGGCGACGATGTTGACTTGCCCGGCTTCTACGCGCGCGGCGACCTGGCGGCGTTGGTCGGTGTCGGGGAGCTGGTCGATGATGGTGCCGAGCGCGCCGACGGCGAGCGGATTGATGCTGCCGTGCCCGTAACCGAGGTCGACGACTTGCCCGCCCAGCACTTCGACGAGGTCGCGGTAGTCGGGTTTGGTGTCGCCCATGCAGAGCACCGTTTCTCCGGCGGCGACGGCGCCGGTTGCGAGCCGCCGGATGAGCGAGGATTTGCCGAAGCCGTTGAGTGCCAGCACGAACGCGATCGGTGCGGTGATGAATCCGCGGGCGAACCACGACATCGGATCGAAATGCACCGGCGCGCCGGTCACGAAATGCGATCCGACCGGACAGCCCACCACCGGGGCGGTGGCGCCGACAGCGAAGGGCCACAAGCCGGCCACCTGCACCGTGGTCGCACGCCATTCCGGTGTCGCCGGCACCACTGTCGCCCGCCCGCCGCCGACACCGCGGTATCCGCGGTCGGTCGAACTGGTCACGGGCACGGCGAACCCGTCGCTGACCGAATCTTCGGCCTTTCGTGCGGCATTGGCGCGGCGATGATCGTCGCTCGACAGTGCCCAGCGAGCGCGTACGGCGGCCAGGCCGCGCCCGGCCGCGACTGTTTCGACCTCTGCGCGGGCCTGGAGTGTCAGCACGCGTATCCCTGTGACTGCCGTCGTTCTCAGATGGCGAGCCTTGCGGGTCCCGGTATGAATCGTCATGCGCTGAACCGCTTCGAAATCGAGGCGTGTTCGGGCAGGATCAGCCCGATGCCGAGGGAGGCGGCGAAGGCGGCGGCTTGGGAGCCGTAGCAGCGGCGCACCCGCAGCCGCGACGCCGCGGTCATCGTCCGCACCGAGGTTTCGATGCCGGGCAGGTCGGCGTCGAGGACATCGGTGACGGTGACCAGGACCCCGAATCGGGTCAGGCCGGCGCCGCGGGCCTGTTCCTGGCGCGCGGCGCGGGTGTTGTCGACGCGGATGGACGCGGCGGCCGAGGCGATACCGCGTTCGGTCTGCTCGGCGGCCAGCGCATCGCGGAAGTCGGCATCGACGATGTCGGTGGCCTCGGCCGCCGAATGCAACCGGTAGACGATTGCGACCCGTTTGCGTGGCACATCCGCGCGGGGGCGCAGCAATTCCTCCAGGCCGGTTTCCAGCACCGCGCCGCGGGGTGGGGCGTCCATTTCCCAGGTGATCGAGCGGGCGCCGTCGTGCACCAGATGGTCCCAGCGGTCCTCGTGGGCGATCGGGCCCACCGAATCCCACGACTGTGTGTCGGTGATCTCCGGGCCTGCGGCTTCGATGTCGCGCTGGGCCGCCAGGTCGTAGCGAGACCGCACCAGCCCCAGCACCTCCCACACCTGCAACGGCGTCGCCGGGAGCCCCGCACGGGCCAGCTGCGACAGCACACCTTGCAGGCGTTGCCCGATCTCGCGCGCCTGCTCGGGAAGGTCCCGGCGGGTTTTGCGGGAGGTGCCGATGGCGCGGTAGGTGATGGCGATGCGGGCCTCGATCCGCACCCCGACTCCGCCGATGTCAGCGGCGGCCTCACGCATCACCGCCCGCGCGAAGTCCGGCGCCTCAGGGCGGACTAGGCGTGCGACTTCGTGGCGTTGCTTGAGGTGTGTTTCGGCGACGGTGTCGAGGACCGCGGTGACCGCGACGACCTCACCGCCACGTGACTGCGAGGCCAGGAAATGCCCGTACTCGGCCACCCAGGCATCGATTTGGGCTTGGTCGACCAGTTCCTTGCCGCGCGGCAGGACCCGCAGCACCACCGTGCAGTGATCGGTACGGCGAATATGAACGACCGCGAACCGCTTCCCGCCAGGTGTCTCCCACTCCCCGAGCCGTGAATCCGCCAGCAGCCCAGGCAATCTCGCCACGCCGGGAATCCGGGAGAACCGCCCGGACCGATACACCAGTTCACCGCGCGCTTTCGCCGTCGCGAACTGGACTCGCAAGACCGCCGTCTCCCACCCGGTCCGGCCATCGATCGTGATCACCAGCGGTGCGAAACCCACTGTGACGCAAGCGAGAACAATCAGTGTCGGCGGAATGGACCGGGTGATCATGAACGTGGCCATCACGGTGATCAGCAGCGCCAGCGCGAGCATGCTCGCCCCCCACGTCATGCCGAAGAACCCTGCTGAGCGCGGTTTCTCCCATCTGCCGTACATGCGAGGACTGGTCATCGCCGCACCTCCAACGGGCCGGGAGCGTCGATATCCCAGCTGTCGCCGGCTTGGGATTCGACCGCCGAACTCGCCGACTGCACACCCTGACCGGCCAACTGCGCACCCATGACCGCCGCCCCGGCCATACCGGCGCCCGCGGGCGCGCCACCCGCCGCACCGGAACCGCCACCGGCTTGTCCTGCCGCGCCCGCGCTCCGACTACCGGTCCCGGCCGAGGCCGACCCACCGGGTGAGGACCCACCGCCCGCGGACCCGCCCCCGGACCAAGCACCACCGCCAGCTGTTCCGCCCGAGAGCGGACGACCACCACCGGGTCCACCCGAGGGCCCACTCGGCGGTGGATTGAGGCCACCACCGCCTCCGCTGGTGGTGGCGTTTTCACCTTCGATCATCTTGCGGGCCGCGGAACGGTCCCCGCCCGCCGAGCCCATCGCGATGCCGAGGGCGCCACCAGCGAGGGCGGCGCCCGCTCCTCCCCCGCCACCGAGGGTCACCACAGCGGGAGCGACCAGCCGCATCAAGGCAGGGAGCACGATCGTCACCGACAACAGCAGAATCATGCCCAGCAACACCAATTGCGGATCTTGCTGCTGGCCAGTGAATTTCGTCCCTGCGGCTGTGAAGGCGATCGCGTAGATGAGGGCGCCGACAGGTTTCCACAGCACGAACGCCAGCGACCACGACAGCATCCGCTTGTACGCCTGCGATCCAGGCCCGGTGCCCGCGGCGGCAGCTGCCAGCGGGATGGCCGCGACGACGAGGATAAGGACGGCTTGGCGTATGACGAGCATGGCGAGTTGGACGAGCATGCTGATCAAGCCGAGGATGGCAAGTACGAGCAGGACACCGGAGCCGAGGTTGCTGTGATCGCGCAAATTGTTGTCGACCAACCGCTCGACCGCGCCGTGCAGGTCGCCGCCGGTGGCGTCGTTGATCACCCAGTTGCCGAACGCGTCACCGGCTTTCGTGCCGCTTGTGATCAAGGCCGCGAACATCATGGAGGCGAACACCGCCCGCGCGAACATGAGAAAGCTCTCCTGTGCCTCCCCCGCGACACCACCACGCCTGGCCATCGCCAACCGAGCAGCGGCGAACAAAATCCCCGCGATCATCAGCAGGACTTGCAAACCGCTGGTGTACCCGCGGATCGACGCCAAGGCAGGTCCGGGCTCGCCTCCCCGCCCCGCTAGCTGTGGTGCCGGCAGGTTTACCCACCACGTCATCAGCACTCGGATCAGGGACGTGAGGCTGGCGACCAATTTGTCGACCAAGTCGTCGAATGCGGAGTTGGCTGCGGAGTTGGCGGCTTTGCCGCCGAGTTGTTTCAACGCGCACACCGCACCGGGTCCGGTGGGCAGGTCACACACGATATCCGGCAGCTGCGCATGGTTGACAGCGGCGATAGATGTCGTCATGTGGTGGTCCTCCATTGCCCGAAGCCGACGAGCGTTTCGATGGGATCGCCTGGTTGCCAGAGTGTTTCGATGTCGTCAGGCAGGCGCACTCGCCAGTCGTTGTCGTAGGCCATGGGCCAGGAGACAGCGGTGTAGCCGTCGCGGGTTCGGGTGGCGATGTCGACGACCGCGAAATCGGGGCGGTAGCCAGTGCGGATGCGGATTCCGTCGGGGACAGTGACGTAGCGAGCGGCATCCGGTGTGCGGGTGCGGCTACGCGTGACCCTGGCGATGAACGCGTCGGCGTCACCGACAAAGCGAGCACGAACGACTTTCTGCCACAGGTTTTCTGGTGCGGCGAGCGTGCGGGCGAGCGCGTCGCAGGCGGCCAGCGCCGCGCCCTGCGGGGTGTCGGCGAACCCGGAGGCGATCCCATGGTCGATGACGGCCGGGCCGTCGCTGCCGGAGACCGGTAGCGCGGCGCCGCCCCATCCGCGTTGCCACGACATACGTGCTGGGGCCGCGGTGAGGTAGTCGCCCGCCGATGAGTTCGGGCGCGTCGCCGGGTCTTGGGAAAACGCGCGCCCCTCGTCGCCGACGACGTCGAGACGGTTGCCGAACAGGTCTGTGGTCGGCGGCTGGGCCGGTGTCCCGGTGAACGGTGGCCGCGTGGTGGAAGTGGTGATCGTTGCGGATGGATCAGCGGACGGGGTTGGGGGTGTCAGTGCCGCATCCGCTCAGCGGGACGGCCAAGGCTACTGCGAGACCGAGCCAGCAGTGGCGTTTCAGTGATGGGTTCGTGGCGGTCGTGTTCATCGGATCGGGAGCAGGATTGTGTCGGTGGGCAGCGCGTTGGCGGCGGTGACCAGTGCGGGGTGGTGCCCGTCAGGCAGCAGCAGTTTCCAGTCCCCGGCCTGCCAGATGACGGTGGCGGTGTTGCAGGTCAACGATGTGTCGGGTTGCTGGGTGTAGATCGCGGTGTCGGCCCGATCGGGCGTGTAGCCGGTGATGCGGTAGCCCAGAATCTTCGGTGGCGGACCGGTGATCGGTGTGGTGATCGACATTTGCGCCCGCGCCACGGCCCAGTCATCGCGCCCCGCGCCGGGCGCGAGCATCTCCTGCCCGATGGTGGCCCATTGATCGTCGGGTGCCACGGACATCCGCACCGTGGCGTGGATGGCCGCGAGCGCCGCCCCGGCCGGGGTGTGTGCGAACCCTGTGGCGACCGCGCCGGTCACCGTGTGGGGCCCTTCCTCAGCCGCTGGGAGCGAGATGCCCTGGTAGGCAGTGGCTGTCACGTGGGTTGGTGCGGCGTGGGTGTCCGCGGGTGATGAGGTGACGGGCGGTGCGATGTGGTCGCCGGGTGTGGTGCAGCCGGTGAGTGTGGCGATGCCGAGCAGTCCGATCAGTGCGGTGAGGCCGGCGTGGTGGGTGGGGTGCGGGTGCACTGGTGTCTCCCAGATGGTTTGGGTTCAGTGAGTGGGGAACAGGGCGGCGGCGATGCCGCTGGCGGAGCCGACGAGGACGGCGGCGAGCAGGGCGCCGGCGAGTCCTTCGATCGCTTCGTCGCGGTGTAGTCGCCATGCCAGCTGCCAGCCGATCCAGATGGTGCGGGCGATCGCGAGCAGCAGCACGAGCCAGGCCAGCCACCCCAGCAGCTGGGTCAGCGGGGCGAGGACTTTCGGGTCCAGCCGCGTGGTTGTCATGGCGCGCCGTCGGTGTCGGCGGCCAGCTCCCCGTCCTGGTCGAGCAGGAGCTGGTCGACGTCGGCGCGGTAGGCGACATCGAGGGCCGCGACGATCACCTCGGCGGCGAGCTCGGGATCGCTTCTCGGCAGTGAGTGTCCGGCGCCGGGCACCACCTGCTGGTCGGCCCAGATCTTCTCCGCGAACCGTGTCGATTGGGCGGCGGGGACGACCCGGTCGCGGTCGCCGGTGACCACGAATGACGGCAGCGATCGCAACCTGACGGCGGTCTGCGGGTCGAGGTAGAAGTGGCGGTAGGCGTGCATGAGGTCGGTGAGCACCCGCGGATCTCCGGGACGGGCGCCGGTCGCCAGCGGAGCCTTGGACCCGAGTCGGCGTGCCGTGCGGCGGAAGCGTCGTTCGGCCACCGACGCGGCCGCGGCCGCGACATGGTCGAGCCTGCCGTGACGAAGGCCCTTGATCCGCGCTGCGGCAGACGCGAAATGTTGAGGCAGCGCGGGGAATTCGGGGAATTCGCCGGTGGCGTTGAACAGCACCAGCCCTGACAGTGCGGCGGCGCGAGCCGGGTAGCGCTGCGCGTAGGCGGCCGCGACTATGGATCCGGCCGAGTGGGTGACCAGCACGATCGACCCGGTGGCCTCGGTGAGTACGGTGTCGAGGTCGTCGGCCAGATGCTCGAGGGTGGTCTCGACGCTGCGGTGGGGGCGCCCGGAGTGGCCGTGCCCGCGTTGGTCCCAGACGATTTGTGCGATCTGGCCGTCGAGGCGTTCGTGAACCTGCTTGGTCAGCGGTTGCCACCAGCTGCCGTCGCACAGCAACCCGTGCACATAGACAACGGTCGCTGCGGCGAACGATGGCCCACAACGATCCCCGGCCAGCATGAGCCCGTCGCTGGTCGTCATGGCCAACAGGGAAGTGTCGGTGACTCGCATACGTGTGAGTTCCTTTGTTTCAGAATCGAGTACGTTGTTAAGACGGTCGGGCCGGCGTTTCGAAATGCACGTCACCCATGTGTTCGGCAAGCCGGATCCGTTGGCGCGCTGCCTATTTGGCGACGATTTGCGTCATGATGGATCCAGCGCTGGTGGCGATGATTCCGCCGACGAGGGCGCCCAGCACGATCTTGGGGCTCTCCACAGCGCCACCGTGCCAGCGTTCCCACCCAAATTTGCCGCCGGCGTAGATGAGCGCGGCGATACCGGCAAGCATCACCGCCCAGGCCAGCCAGTTCACGACCTTGGTCAGCCCCGCCGACCCCGGCGGCGCCTCGGGTGTAATCGGAATCTGTTGCGCCAGAACAGCAATACTGTCAACGACGCCATAAGTCATGACGATCTCCTAGGTGTGGGATCGGGGTGGATAGGCCGGGTGGCGGCGATGCGGGCGGTGATCGCAGTGCCGGCGTGATAGACGTCGACGGGGACGGCGCCGCTCAGGTGGGCTCGCCGTGCCGGCGGCGGGTCGCCGGGTGTGTAGGTGGCGAGGTCGTCGAGCTCATGGGTGAGCAGGTCGTCGTGCCAGCGGATCGGCCACACCGCGCCCTCGACCAGGGCAGCGACGGTGCTGCGGTAGCTGCGCACCGCCAGCGGGACCCGGCCCGGCCGCGGCGGGATCAGTACCAGCCCGACCACGGTCACCCCCGAGGGTGTGAGCCCGGCGTGCCACTCACGCAGCCGATTCGCTGCCGCGACCAACCCGGGCAGACACTCGCGAGCCGCGACCACCACCCGCTGCGTGGTCACTGGCGAAGCGGGCCACGCCAGCCCGGTATCGGCGGCGTGTGCCCACCAACGGGCCAATGTCGAGGTGCCCGCGCCGCCGTGGGCGCCGAGGACCGCGAACAGCGGCGGATATGCCCCTGTGACGGGTAGCGGTGACTTTCTCACCGGCGCACGATGTTCCGGACCGGGTTCTGTGACGGTGGTCGGGTCGAGGCGTCCGTCGGCGGGCTCGTCGGTGGTGTGTGCGGCGAGGGCGCTCATGGTCCGGCCTGCTTTTGGATGTTGGTGATCAGCAAGCCGGGACCGTCGGGGCGGATATTGATCACTTGCAGGTAGTCGGTGCGGGTGCGGTCGGGATGCTGCTCGACCACGTGCACGTTCGCGCTGCCGACGCCGATCGGGGCGATCGCCACGCAATAGGTGCTGCCGGCCGGGATGGAGGCGATCCCGGCGGCGAGCGCATCGACCGCCAGACCCGCCTCCGGTGCCACAACCCGCAGGGCGGCGTCGGCGTTGCGGAGCCGGTAGTAGGCGTTCTCGAACGAGGCGATTACCCCCGCGACCGTTACTGTGTCGCCATCGCGGTCGGTGACCGTAGCACCAGTGAGTCCTGCACACGCCCCGCTAGCGGCTGCGGCGCTGCTCGTGGGCAGGGCCGCGGTGCGAGTCGGAACCGCGGTGTGTCGGCCGGGGTCAGCAACGACCAGCGCACCGATGAGCACGAGCACTGCGCCCACAGTCACTGCCGCACCCACGCCTATCCACACCCACGGGGGCGGCAGCCCGAGTTTGAGATGCTCTTGTCCCTCGACCTCCGGTACGAGGTGGGTGTCGTCAGGACCCGGATGCAGTTGCGTGGGCTCGGACTGCTGCTCTTCCGATGAGTCGGACTCGAGCCAACGCCATTCGTCACCCCGAACCGCATTCGTGTCTGCGGATGTGTTGTGTGGCACGGTGGTTCACCTCCTCGGAGGGATGGGGGGTGGATGGGGCGGCCCTTCGGCGGAGTCGGCCCGCGAGGAACGAACTGATCTCTCTGGCGCAGAGAAACCGTCTCCGCCGAAGGGGTTCAAGGACTCGGCACGGCGGGGGGAGGGGTTGCCGTGCCGGTCCGCTCAGGGACGGCACCGGGCGTCGTCGACGCATCCGGCCCCGCGGTGGTGGGCAGTGGTGGTGCGGTGGTGGGATGAGTGGCAGCGAGGTCGTGGGCCAGTGCGGTGAACCAGTCGGCGACCGCAGCGAGGGCCGGTGTTCCGGTCGGGGTTGCGGGGGTGCCGGTGTAGGCGGCGTGGTGGCCTGCGGTGTCGCTGTATTGGGTGTAGGTGGCCAGCTGGTAGAGCTGGTTGTCGTCGGTTACGGTGGAGGTGATGGCGTCGAATGCCTGGTTCACCCAGCCCAGCGCGGTGTGCGGCGGGATGAGGTCGGCGACCGCGCCGGCGAGTTTCGCGCCGAGGACGCCGAGGGCGGCGGCGGGGTTGGCCATGCCGACAGTGGCCAGCTCAGCAATGGTGGCGGGGGTGAATACCTTCTGTGCCATCGACACCACGGTGTTGAGGCCGATCGTGCCGATCCGGAACAGCGCCGTCAGCGCGTCGTCGGGGCCGGGCATCGGAGTGTTGGGTTCCGACGCCTCCGCCAAGCGTTGGCCGAGTGGTTTGGTCGGTTGGTAGCTCAGTTCGTCGAGGCTGTTGCCGGCGATGTCGTCGGTGACGACGCCGATCGCGGTTTTCCAGGTCGTGGCCGCCAAGGCTTGCGCGATGGTCGAGATCGCTGCGACCGGATCACCGAGGTTCGATTGAGCAGCAATGTTTTTCACCGTTTGTGCCAAGGGCGAACCGACGGGGGCGTCACAGGCCAGATCACCTGGTGTACAGAGGTCGGCGACTCGGCCAGCCAACGTCCCGAAGCCCGCGCTTCCGGCGAGGCTGGCATCGATTCCGGTGCCGCTGTCTGGTGTGTTGGCGAGGCGGATAGAGGCGACCGCTGAACCCGTGGTGCCGGGAGCCGGTGCGGGGGTGGTCTGTCCTGGCCGGCCCGGAAGAACGTCACCGCCAGCTCGCGCTGGGTTGGCCAGCAGCGCGATCCCGGCGATGGAATCCGCGGCCACGGTGGCGGTGTTGTCACCGACCCGGTGGGCGAAATCGGTGACTGCTGCCGCGCCTTGTCCCCATCCGGCCGCCGCGATCTTCGTTGTCGGACAACGATGGACGACCTCGGTGGCCTCGGATTCGAGCCTGTGCGCGGCGCTCGTGGTGGCTTGGTCGTAGGGTTGGGGCTCGCCGGTGTCGGCGTTTCCATAGGGGATGTAGAGGCGTTGGACCAGGTCGCCGGCATTCGCCGCCAGGGGTGTGAACAGTTGGCCGAGGGCGCCGGTATCCACAGTTGGTGCGGTGTCGGTCGCCGATTCGTCGGGGCCCTGGACGCCGAAGACAAACAATGCCGGGCACCGGTCCCCGATAGGGACCACCGGGTCGCCGGTTGCTACCTGGATGCCGCCACCAGCGATCAGTGCACCTGCGACGGCGGCAGCGGCGCCCCTCCGCCGCGAGCTGGCGAGAGCGCGTCGGCCTTTATTCCGGTCTGTATTGCAGCGCATCGCTTCTCACTCCTCGCCTGCTCGGTTGAGGTAGTCGGCCAGGTGGGGGATGGTTTTGGTGATGGCGTCGTGGGCGGTGTCGAGGTGGCCGCGGTCGTAGTTGCGCCAGCTCACCTCGGCCCCACCTTCGCGGTAGGCCGACCGCAGGCGTGTGCTCTGCGCGATCGGCACCAGCGCGTCGCGGGCCCCGTGGTAGAGGTGCACCGGCACGCTCGGCATTTGGTCGACGGGGATGGTTTCGCGGGCCAGGACGTATTGCCACATGGGATCGGTCCACGGCTGCGAGCGATCGCACCAATGCTCGATCGGACGCCGATACTGCGCGAGCAACATCGGGGTACTGCGATTTTGGGCTTCGGCGATGATCTGGTGGCCGTCGGCCGAGAGCACGTGCCGCAGCGGCAGATGGTGGTACGCGCGGGACAAACCGATGAGCCCGGCCAGCACGAGCGCGGAAAACGGTCCGGTGTTCAGCAATGCAACCAGCGCGCCGGGATCGGTGATGGTGGCGCCGGCCGCTATCCCGCGCAGGGCGACTTCGGGTGCGTAGGAGCGGTGCAATTGCGCCGCGACCGTGACCGCGCGGGCGCCGTCGGCGTACCCCCACGCCACTACCGGTGATCCCTGCGTGTTCAGGTCCGGGATCGAGGAGGTAGCTCGGGCGAGGTCGAGGGCGTGGTGGGCTGCGGCGCGGGCGGCGAGGAAGGTGTGCGGGCCCTGGCCGGTGATGCCGAGGTTTTCCCCGTCCGGGACAGCGACGATCCAGCCGCGTTCCAGCGCCGCGGTGATCGGTTCAGTGTCAGGTTCGGCGCCGGTAGCCAGCAGCCGAGACGGTGCGCAGGGGCCACCGAGTCCGTGGAAAGCGGGGCAGTACACCAGAATCGGGCCTGGCCCGAGTTGCGGATCGGTGTCGGGCGCGATCACGATGCCCGAGGCCGCGGTGAGTTCGCCGTGGGTGTCGGTGGAGGTGTAAAGCAGCTGCCACGCGGCGCCCGCGCCCATGAGACTGGGTGTGTCGGTTGGGCGGATGCGCAGGATCCGGCCGGGCTCGTCGAAGTCGTGGAGGGCGGGCGGGGTGTAGAAGTCGGTGCCGGTGTCGTTCATGACCGGTGTCCTGCGGCGTCGTGGGCGAGGGCGGTCATCCAGGCGACGCCGGAAGCGAGTTGGCCGCTGGACAGGTAGCCGTTGTGGCGGGCGACGGTGTCGCCGTAGCGCAACCACACCGCCGGGTTGATCAGATCGGCGTTGTCAGCCACCAACTGGCCCCAGGCGCCGGCCAGTTGGCCGGCCAGCTTCGGCACGACGCCGAGCGGGTTCGCCACCGCCGCGACGGTGATCTGTCTCCACCGCTGCTCGGCTGCCTGAACCTGATCCGTGCCCGGCGCGCCGAGGCGGGGGTCGGCGGCGTCGATGAGCCGCTGCGCCAACGGTTTTCCCGGAACGTAATCGACGTTGGTGGCATCGGTGTGGAAGTCCTCGCCGAGCACGGTGGTCCACGCTCGCCCCATTGCTATCGAGAACAACGCGTTGATCGACGACAGGGCAGTGAGCGGGTCGTGCAGGTCGGCTTGGGCGGCGATTTCGGCGCCGATGCGTAGGAAGGCGGCGTGGTCGGGCGCCGAGCACGCCAGGTCACCGTCGGTGCAGACATCGGCAACACGACCGGTCAGCGCACCGTAACCGTCACCGTCGGTAGCGATACCGCTACCGGCCGCGGGCGGGTTGAGGATCCGCACCGCCGCAACCGCAGCTCCGCCGGTTCCCGGTGCAGGGTCGGGCACAGTTTGTCCGGGCCGACCTGGAATGACTGGAGAGTTGGGGAGACGGTCGGGGTTGGCGTAGAGCGCGATCCCGGCGATCTTGTCCGGCGCGACGGGCCCGCTCCCCGCACCGACCTGCTGGGCGAATCGCGCCATCGCCTGCGCACCTTGCGAATACGCCACACCTGCGAGCAACGTGTCGGGGCAGGCGGTGACGATGTCGGTGGCAGCGGCGTCCAAGCCCGCGAGCGCCTCGATCGCCGATTCCGCGTACGGTGCCGGACCGCCGCCGGGAATGATCCCGCCGAACCCAGCGGGGTACGGGATGGTGCTGTGTTGCACCACGTCCGGGGCCGCGGCCTGGACCTGGGCCAGCAGTGCGCCGATAACTCCCGTGTCGGCGGTCGGGTCGGGGTTCGA
>NZ_BAFW01000363.1 GCF_000308535.1 Nocardia cerradoensis NBRC 101014
CGATCGCGGCCAGGACGGTCAGCGCCCGCGCCGCGCCGCCCGCCGCCGCGGTGCGCAGGCCCGCGTCGCTGCCGGGACCGGCGCCGTAGGCGGTGCGCCCGATGTCGCTGGGGAAGTCGCGGATGAACAGCAACACCAGCGGCACCACCGCCAGTGCGGTCGCGGCGACGACCAGTGCCGGTGCCCGCCAGCCGTGGTCGCGGGCCAGCATCGAGACCAGCGGCAGGAACACCAGTTGTCCGGTGGCGCCGGCGGCGGTGAGCACCCCCGTGACCAGACCGCGGTGCCGGACGAACCAGCGTCCGGTGATGGTGGCGACGAACGGCATCGACATCGATCCCACGCCGACGCCGACCAGCAGCCCCCACGTCGCCATCAACTGCCACGGCTGGGTCATGAAGACGGTGAGCCCGCTGCCGGCGGCGACGAGCAACAACGCGCACGCGACCACCAGCCGAATGCCGAACCGATCCATCAGCGCGGCCGCGAACGGCGAAATCACCCCGTACAGCAGCATATTCACCGATACGGCGGCGCCGATGGTGCCGTGCGACCAGCCGAATTCCTCGTGCAGCGGATCCATCAGCACGCTCGGCACCGAGCGGAACGCGGCCGCGCCCAGCAGCGCGACGAAACCGACGGCGGCGACGGTCCAGGCCGGATGCGGACCGCGTGCGAATCGCGTCGTGGGCCGCTCGGGCGGTGGCGAAGGGACGGGGTCGGTGAGGCGAATATCGGTCACCGGAAGAGCGTGCCGAATCATGCGGGTCGCCGACGAGTGGCCTGAATGCCATAATGCGTAAAGATTCAGCCATTCCCCTGTTTCCATGATGAGGAGGCGACCGTGCCGGACCCGCATCTGGTGGCCGTACTGGCCTTGGCGCCCATCGTCGGCTTCGATCTGACGATTCCGCCGACCGTGCTCGGCGCGGCCACCGCCGACGACGGCACCGCGCTCTACGACGTGCGGATCTGCGGTCTGGACCGGTCCCCGATCCCATCCACGAGCGGTTACACCATCACCCCGGAGTACGGCGCCGAGCTGCTGGGCCGCGCCGACACCGTGATCGTGCCGGGTACGGCCATGCCGGGCCCACGGCATGACGGCGTCCTGTCACCCGAGGTCGCGGCCGCGCTGGCGTCGATCCGGCCCGATGCGCGCATCGTCTCGATCTGTACCGGCGCGTTCGTCCTGGGCGCGGCCGGCATCCTCGACGGCCGCCGCGCCACCACGCACTGGAAGTACGCGGCGGACTTTCGCACCCTGTTTCCCGCCGTCCTGCTCGACGAGGATCTGCTGTTCGTCGAGGACGGCAAGGTCTGCACCGCCGCGGGGCTGGCGGCCGGGGTGGATCTGTGCCTGCATCTGGTGCGCTCCGACCACGGCAGCGCGGCCGCGAACCGGGCCGCGCGCTACTGCGTCGTACCGCCGTGGCGCGAAGGCGGGCAGTCGCAGTTCATCGAACAGCAGGTCCCGGATCCGGGAGCGGAAAGCACCGCCGCGACCCGGGAATGGGCCCTCGCGCGACTGGACGAGGATCTGGATCTCACCACCCTCGCCGCACACGCCCGCATGAGCGTGCGCACGTTCACCCGCCGCTTCAAGGCCGAAACCGGCACGGCGCCCGGCGCCTGGATCCTGCACCAGCGGATGCGCCACGCCCGCCATCTCCTGGAAACCACCGCCCTCACCGTGGACGAGGTCGCCCGCGCGTCCGGTATGGGTACCGCCGCCTCGCTGCGCCATCATCTGCGCACCCAGCTCGGCGTCGCGCCGATCGCCTATCGCAAGACGTTCCGGCAGCCGAGGACGGAGCACGATCAGCCGGTCGCGCCGTGAGCGGCGCCCGGCAGGCAGCATGTCCGCGACGCGCGCCTGCCCATTGACAACCCCCGCTCCCCGGGTGCTACCTTAGGCAAGGGTTACCTGTTTAGGCGAGGCTTACCTCCCGAAGCGACCCCGCAATTGTCGTACAGAGCAATCCGAGGCCGACCGTGTACATCTGCATCTGCAACGCCGTCTCCGAGGCAGACGTGCACACCTGCGTCGCCGCCGGCGCCTGTTCGACCAGACAAGTCAAGAAGGCCTGTGGCTGGAAGCCGGGCTGCGGCTCGTGCACCGCCCGATTGGCCGAGGCGATAGGCCGGGCGCGCACCGACGCACCGGCCGAGCCGACTGCTGCCTGACACCGACACGCACCCCGCTCATTCCCCTGACCTGTGATCTGTGCCACGATCACACGTCATGGAAGGCGACAAGGAAATCATCGCGCTGCTCAACGAGCAGTTGACGGCCGAACTCACGGCGATCAATCAGTACTTCCTGCACGCCAAGATGCAGGCGAACTGGGGCTACCCCAAGCTGGCCAGGCACACGCGTCACGAATCCATCGATGAGATGAAGCACGCCGAGGTCCTCACCGATCGGATCCTGTTCTTCGACGGTCTGCCGAACTACCAGAAGCTGAATCCGCTGCGGATCGGCCAGACCGTCCCGGAACAGTTGCGGGCCGACCTGCAGATCGAGATGGAGGCCGTGACCCGGCTGCGCGGCGGGATCGAGCTGATGCGCTCGCGCGGCGACGTCACCTCCGCCCGCATCTTCGAGTCGATCCTCGAGGACGAGGAAAGCCACGTCGACTACCTCGAAACCGAGATCGCACTGCTGGGTGCGCTGGGTGAGCAGCTCTATCTGCAGCGCTACACCGACACCCCCGAAGGGGACTGACGCCGGCACAGCACCCGGCCGCCGAGCGCTCGCGGCCGGGTGTTCGTGTGCCGACAGCGTCTACAACGCCAGCGATTTGGCGATGATCGTCTTCATCACCTCACTGGTTCCGGCGTAGATGCGCGCCACCCGGGCATCGGTGTAGAGCCGCGCGATCGGATATTCCGTCATGTAGCCGTAGCCGCCGAACAACTGCAGGCAGCGGTCGACCACCCGGGCCTGCATCTCCGTGCAGAACAGCTTCACGCGGGCGGCGTCGGCGCCGGAGAGCACCCCGTCGACCAGGTCGGCGACCGCCCGGTCCAGCATGGTCTGGGCCGCCTCGATCTCGGCGGACATGGCCGCCACTTCGAATTTCGTGTTCTGGAACGAGGCGACCGGTGTGCCGAATGCCGTGCGCTGCTTCACATAATCGACGGTCGCGGTGAGCGCGGCGCGCGATTGCGCCACCGAGCCGACGGCGACGGTCAGCCGTTCCTGTGGCAGATTGTGGCCGAGGTAGCCGAAGGCCGCCCCCTCCTCGCCGAGCCGGTTCGCCACCGGCACCCGCACCTGGTCGAACGACAGCTCGACGGTGTCCTGCACCTTGCAACCCATCTTCTCCAGTACCCGGCCGCGAGCGAAGCCGGGCATCCCGTCCTCCACGACCAGCAGGGTCAGCCCGTGGCGGCGGTTGTCCGGATCGGTGGAGGTCCGGCACACCACGATCACCAGATCGGCCAGCAGCCCACCGGTGATGAACGTCTTGGCACCGCTGAGAACGTAGTGGTCCCCGTCGCGGACGGCCGTGGTCCGCACCCCGGCCAGATCCGAGCCGGTGCCGGGTTCGGTCATGGCGATGGCGGTCAGCAGCTGTCCCGAGGCCAGGCCGGGAAACCAGCGCCGGCGCTGGCCGGCGTCGGCGTAGTCGAGGAAGTACGGCAGGATCACGTCCAACTGGGTGCGTACGGTCGACAGCGTGACCAGTGCCCGCGCCGCCTCCTCCTGCAGCACCACGTTGTAGCGGTAGTCGCGCAGCCCCGCTCCCCCGTACTCCTCGGGGATCGCGATGCCGAGCAGACCCAATTCGCCCAGCCGCGTGAAGATTTCGCGCGGCATCCGGCCGGCGCGTTCCCAGTCCGGGTAGTTCTCGACCACATGTTTGCCGATGAATTCGCGGGCCAGCGCCCGGAACGATTCGTGGTCGGCGGTGAACAGTTCTCGGCGCACGCCGGTTCTCCGATCAGTTCAGCAGTTCGACGACGGTGGCGTTGGCGGTCCCGCCGCCCTCGCACATGGTTTGCAGGCCGTAGCGAATGCCGTTGTCGCGCATGTGATGGATCATGCGGGTCAGCAGGACCGCGCCCGACGCGCCGAGCGGATGGCCGAGCGCGATGGCTCCGCCCAGCGGATTCATCCGGTCGAGGTCGGCGCCGGTTTCGGCCAGCCAGGCCAGCGGCACCGGCGCGAACGCCTCGTTCACCTCGAACACCCCGATCTCGGCGAGCGACAGCCCGCACCGGCGCAGCACCTTCTCCGTCGCCGGGATCGGGCCGGTGAGCATCAGTACCGGATCGGCGCCGGTCACCGCGCCGGCGCGATAGCGGACCAGCGGGGTCAGCCCCAGCTCACGGGCGCGGTCCGGGGTGGTGACCAGCACCGCGGCCGCGCCGTCGGAGATCTGCGACGCGTTGCCGGCGTGGATCACGCCGTCGGCGCGGAAGGCCGGTTTCAGCCGGGCCAGCGTCTCGGCGGAGGTGCCGCGGCGGATGCCCTCGTCGGCGACGATCGTGGCCGTACCGGCGGTCACGTCGACGATCTGATCGTCGAAGGCCCCGCGGTCGACGGCCGCGGCCGCCAGCTCGTGCGAGCGCGCGGCGTAGTCGTCGAGACGAGTGCGGGTGAAACCCCACTTCTCGGCGATCAGTTCGGCCGAGATGCCCTGATCGAAGGAGAAATCGTGATAGCGGGCACGGGCTTTCGGCCCGTACGGCATGCCGGTGGCGCGCGCCGAGCCCAGCGGAACCCGGCTCATCACTTCCACACCGCCGGCGATCACCAGGTCCTGCTGCCCCGAACCGACCACGGCGGCGGCGAAATCGACTGCCTGCTGGCTGGATCCGCACGCGCGGTTGATCGTGGTGCCGGCAACGGTGTCCGGCCAGCCCGCGGCCAGTACCGCGTAGCGGCCGATATTCGAGGACTGGTCGCCGACCTGGGAGACACATCCCCAGATGACGTCGTCGACGACGGCCGGATCCAGACCGGTGCGCTCGGCCAGAGCGCACAACACCAGCGCGGACAGGTCCACGGGGTGGACGCCCGCCAGGGCGCCGTTGCGTTTGCCGATCGGGGTGCGGGCCGCCGCGGCGATGACTACCTCACGCATCTGTTCGACTTTCCTTGTCGGGCCGGTCCGTGCGGCGGATCGGCGGCCTGGTCACCGTCCAGCGGCCGGTGAACCGGGGTGGGCGTTTCTCGGCGAAGGCGGCGAAGGCCTCCGGTGCGTCGGCGGTGGCGAAATTGATGCCCTGTGCTCGCGCCTCTCCGGCCAGCGCCTCCCGCAGACTGCGGTCGGCGCCCTCGTTGAGCAGTGCCTTGGTCTGGGCCAGCGCCACCGGCGGGCCCGCCGCCAGCCGCGCCGCCAGGTCATCGACGAACGCGTCGATCTCGGCGTCGTCGCACAGCCACGTCACGAGGTTCAGCTCGCGCGCTTGTGCGCCGTCGATCGTCTCGCCCAGCAGCGCAAGCCTTTTCGCCTGTTGCAACCCGGCGATCTTGGGCAGCAGCCAGGTGCCGCCCAGATCCGGCGACAGCCCGCGCCGGGCGAAGATCTGCGCGAACCGCGCCTGCGGGGTCGCCACCACGAAGTCGCAGCCGAGTGCGAGATTCCACCCGGCACCGACGGCCACGCCGCGCACCTTCGCCACGGTCGGCATCGGCAACTCGTGCAGAGCCAGCGCCACCTCGGTCAGAGCCCGCATCCGATAGGTCGGGTGGGTGTTGTCCGGTGTGGAAATGTCCGCGCCGGAACAGAATTCACCACCCGCGCCGGTGAGAACGACCGCGCGCACATCGAGATCGGTCGCGGTGGCACGCAGCACGTCCTGCAAGGCCGACCACAGTTCGGCGTCGATCGCGTTCTTGTGATGCGGACGATTCAAGGTCAGCGTCCGCACACCCGCGTGATCGGTGCACCGCAGAACCGCGTCATCGCACATGGGCGGCACCTGTCCCGAGGTATCGGCGCCCGATCGAGCCGTCAGCTCGCCACCGCTCGATCTCCGCTGCGCTGCACCCTATTTCGCCCAGCACCGCGTCGGTGTGCTCGCCCAGGCCCGGCACCGCGCCCATCGGCGGGTGGTAGCCCTCGATCACGGCCGGGGGCAGCAGGGACGGGATCGGCCCGTTCGGGGTGTCGATACCGCGCCAGCGATCGCGCTCGGACAGCTGCGGGTGGGCCAGGACCTCGCTCGGCCGGTTGTAGCGCGCATTGCCGATTCCGGCGGCGTCGGCGGCCGCCTGGATCTCGGCCAGATCGTGTCGCGCACACCAGCTTCCGATCGCCTCGTCGAGATCGGCGCGATGGGCGACCCGGCCGGGATTGGTGCGGAAGCGGTCGTCGGCGGCGAGATCCGGGCGTTGCAGGATGTCGCGGGCCAGGCGCTGCCATTCCCGATCGTTCGTCGTACCCAGCACGACGGTCTGTCCGTCGGCCGTGGGGTAGGCGCCGTAGGGCGCCACGGCGGGTGAGCTCATGCCGAGCGGCTGCTGGTCGATTCCGCTGTGCCGGGCGTAGGTGAGGTGATAGCCCATCATCTCGGCCATGGTGTCGAACAGGCTCACCGATATCGCCGTGCCCGGCCCCGGCCCGCGCCGCAGCCGCCCGCACAGGGAGGCCACGATCGACAGCGCCGCATACAGTCCGGTGGTCACATCCGCCACCGGTGGCCCGGGTTTGGCGGGCGCGCCGGCCGTTCCGGTCACCGCGCATACTCCGGCCTCGGCCTGGACCAGCAGGTCGTAGGCGCGTTTGTGCGACAGCGGCCCGCCCGCGCCGAATCCGTCGATGGTCAGCGAGATCAGATCCGGGTGCCGGTTCTCCAACTCCGCCGGCGACAATCCCAGCCGGTCCAGCGCGCCGGGTGCGAGATTGGCGACCAGCACATCGGCACGGTCGAGCAAGCGATGCAGAAGGTCCACGCCCGCAGCCGATTTCAGGTCGAGAGTGACCGATTCCTTCCCGCGGTTGACCCAGACGAAATGCGCGGCCTGCCCCGCGACCACGTCGTCGTAGTAGCGGGCGAAATCGCCGCCGTCCGGGTTCTCCACCTTGATCACCCGGGCTCCGAAGTCGGCGAGGGTGCGGGTGCACATCGGCGCGGACACCGCCTGTTCGAGCGCCACCACCGTCACCCCGGCGAGCGGGCCCGCCGCCTGCGGATCGATGATCATCACATCACCATGCCGCCGTCCACCGGCAGCACCTGCCCGGTGACGAACGAGGCGGCGTCGGAGGCCAGGAAGACGAACGCCCCGGCCACCTCGTCCGGATCGGCCCAGCGGCGCAACGGAATTCGATTCAGCATCTGCGCGGCGAATTTCTCGTCGGTGCGGATGGTGGTGGTCATCGGCGTGGCCGCCAGCGGTGCCAGCGCGTTGACCAGGATGTTCTTGCGGGCCAGCTCGCGGGCCAGTGATTTGGTGATGCCCACGATCGCGGCCTTGGCGGCCGAATAGTTCACCTGCCCCAGCGTTCCGGTCAGCCCGGCCGAGGAGGTGACGTTGATGATGCGCCCGGTGCCGTCGGTGGGCAGAAACGGCAGCGCCGCCTGTGCGCAGTTGAAGGTGCCCAGCGCGTGGATGTCGTAGAGGCGGCGCATCGAATCCACGGTGGTGGCACCGAACATCGCGGGCGCCGTCACACCGGCGTTGTTGACCACGATGTGCAGCGTGCCCCCGGCCAGCGCCGCGCCCTGTTCGGCCGCGGAATCGGCTGCGCCACGATCGGATACGTCCAGCGCGCAACTCGCCGCGCGCCCACCGGCGCCGACGATCTTGTCGGCGACCGCCGCCGCGGCGGCGGCGTCGATATCGGTGACCAGTACCGCCGCGCCCGCGGTCGCCAGCGCCTGCGCCACCGCCGATCCGATACCGCCCGCGGCGCCGGTGACCATGGCCGCGCGGCCGGTCAGATCGAAAAGTCCTCGTGCCGGCATCAGTAGCTCCTCGGCAATCCCAATGTGTGCGAACCCAGGTAGTTCAAAATCATTTCCTGGCTGACGGGGGCGATGCGCATGACGCGCGCCTCGCGGAAGTAGCGGGCGACGTGGTATTCCTCGGCGTATCCCATCCCGCCGTGGGTCTGCATGGCGCGGTCGGCGGCGGTGAAGCCGGCGTCGGCACACAAGTATTTGGCCGTATTCGCCTCGCGGCCACAGGGTTTACCGTTGTCGTAGAGCCAGGTCGCCTTGCGCAGCACCAGTTCCGCGGCGTCCAGATGGGCCAGCGAATCGGCGAGCGGAAACTGAATGCCCTGATTCATGCCGATCGGCCGGTCGAAGACGACCCGCTCACCGGCGTATTTGACCGCCCGGTCCAGCGCGACGCGGCCGATGCCGAGCGCCTCGGCCGCGATGAGCATCCGCTCCGGATTCAGTCCGTCGAGCAGATAGCGGAAGCCCTCGCCCTCCTCGCCCACCCGGTCCTCGACCGGAATCCGCAGATCGTCGATGAACACCTCGTTGGAGGAGACCGCGTTGCGGCCCATCTTGGTGATCGGGCGAATATCGATGTGCGCGCGGTCGATATCGGTGAGGAACAGGGTCATTCCGTCGGTTTTGCGCGTCACCTCGTCGTAGCCGGTGGTCCGGGTCAGCAGCAGGATCTTCTCCGACTCCAGCGCCTTGGAGATCCACACCTTGCGGCCGTTGACGATGTAGTGGTCGCCGTCGCGGCGGGCGAAGGTCGTGATCCGGCTGGTGTCCAGACCCGCGCCCGGTTCGGTGACACCGAAGCAGACGTGCAGGTCGCCGGCCGCCACCCGCGGTAGCGTCCGCCGCTTGAGCTCCTCGGATCCGTATCTGACCACCGGCTGCATGCCGAAGATGGACAGGTGGATCGCGGTGGCGGCGTTCATTCCGCCACCCGAGCGGGCGACCTCCTCGGCGAGGATGGTCGCCTCGGTCAATCCCAGCCCGTGGCCGCCGTACTCCTCGGGGATGGTGATGCCGAGCCAGCCGCCGGCGGCGATCGCCTGGTAGAACTCCGTGGGGAATTCGTGGTCCTGGTCCTTGCGCATCCAGTAGCGGTCGTCGAATTTACGGCACAGTTCGGCCACCGCCGAGCGGATCACCTGCTGATCCTCGGTCGGCTCGAAGGTCATTCCGGCGGACATGCGCACTCCTGCTCTCCGGTCACCACACCGCTCAGTCCGACGCGGGCAGCGCCTTGGCCGCCTTGATCGTCATGGGGGCGCCGTCGCAGCTCAGTTCGCCGGAACCCGAACTGGTGCAGAGCAATTCGACGGTGTCGGCGGCGTCGACGTAGCGCTTGCCGATCAGGGTCACCGGTTCCCCCGCGGCGGGGGCGACCGGTGGCGCGCTCGCGGCGGGAACCAGAGGGCTTCCGCCACAGGTCACTACGGGATCGGCATCGGCGGGCGCGCGCACCACCACCACCTTGGTGCCGCAGACGGTGCTGGCGAGCTGTTCACCGGGACGCAGGGCTGCCATGCTCTCGACTCCTCTTTCCTGGACTATCCAACTAGAAAACTATCTTCTCATATTTGGAGAATCAACCTTCTACTTCTGCGCGAGGGCCGGGCGGCGTCCCCACTCGCCCGCCTCGACGAACGGGCGGCGTCACCGGCGGCGACGACCGATGGACACTGCGCGCACCCGGAACGAACCGCTTCCGACCAGCCGGTTTCGATCGATTCCCGCTGGACATTGACGAGTCGGCCCCCGGCGTGAAAATCTATTGGTCCGTTGAGGAGAATGTCATTCTCCTGAATGAGAGGAGGAAGGATGCGCCTGCCGCCCCTGCCGGCCGATCAATGGGACGATCGGACCCGCGGCGCCCTGGCCGCTCTGCTGCCACGTGCTCGGCGCAATCCCGACGGCGCCGGACCCGCGATGTCGGCTCTGGCCAGACATCCGGACCTGGCCGAGGCGTATCTCGGCTTCGGCGTCTACCTGCTGTTCCGATCCACCCTGCCGCCGCGCGTGCGCGAGATCGCGATCCTGCGCATCGCGCACCGCCGTCAGTGCGCCTACGAATGGGCCCACCATGTCGCGATGGCCGACTCGACCGGCCTGTCCGACGCCGACATCGACGGAATCCGCGACGGACGGCTCACCGGCGAGTTCGATCGGCTGCTGCTCGCGGCGGTCGACGAACTCGACGAGAAGTCGCAACTGTCGGACACCACCTGGGCCGCGTTGAGCGACTACCTCGACGAACGCCAGCGCATGGATCTGGTCTTCACCGTCGGCGGCTACGCCATGGTCGCGATGGCCTTCAACACCTTCGGCATCCAGCCCGATCACGAGAGGTAATCCCTTGCCGCACTTCAGCAAACCAGCCGCCGGAAGCTGGACCGAGAACTATCCCGAACTGGGGACCGGCACCGTCGACTACACCGATTCGATCGACCCGCAGTTCTACGAGGACGAGCGCAACGCCATCTTCCGCAAGAGCTGGCTGTGCGTCGGCCGCGACGTGCTGCTGCCACGCAAAGGCAGTTACTTCACCAAGGAACTGGCCTGCATCGGCACCTCGCTGATCATCGTGCGCGGCACCGACGACGTGATCCGCGCCTTCCACAACATCTGCCGGCACCGCGGCAACAAACTCGTGTGGGACGACTTCCCGAACGAGGAGACCTCCGGCACCTGCCGGCAGTTCACGTGCAAGTACCACGCCTGGCGCTACAACCTCGACGGCACCTGCACCTTCGTCCAGCAGGAGAAGGAATTCTTCGGTATGGACAAGGCCGACTACGGCCTCGCCGAGGTGCGCTGCGAGGTGTGGGAGGGGTTCATCTTCGTCAATGTCGACCCCGAGGCCCCGCCGCTGCAGGATTACCTCGGCCCGATGGTGAAGGGGCTGGAGGGATTTCCCTTTCACGAATTCACCGAGGTCTACAGCTACAAAGCCGAGGTGGGCAGCAACTGGAAGTTGTTCATCGACGCGTTCGCCGAGTTCTATCACGCCCCGATCCTGCATATGAAGCAAGCCGTGAAGGACGAGGCCGACAAATTGGCCGACGTCGGCTTCGAAGCCCTGCACTATCAGATCGACACTCCCCATTCGATGGTGTCCTCGTGGGGCGGTATGGCGCCGCCGAAGGACCTCAACATGGTCAAGCCGATCGAGCGGGTGCTGCGCTCGGGCCTGTTCGGACCGTGGGACCGGCCCGATATCGAGGGGCTGGATCCGATGCCCGCCGGTATCAATCCGTCCGGCCATCGGGCTTGGGGCGTGGACGAATTCGATGTGTTTCCCAATTTCGCGATTCTGGTGTGGGCGCCGGGCTGGTTCCTCACCTACAACTGGTGGCCGACCTCGGTGCGCACCCACATCTTCGAGGCGAACCTGTATTTCACACCGCCCAAGAACGCCCGCGAACGGCTGCGCCAGGAATTGACCGGCGTGACGTTCAAGGAATACGCGTTGCAGGACGCCAACACACTGGAGGCCACCCAGACGATGCTGGAAACCAGCGTCGTCAAGGAATTCCCGCTCAACGACCAGGAAGTCCTGCTGCGGCATCTGCATCATGTCGCGCAGCGCAAAGTTCAGGAGTACCGCGATGCCGACGTCTGAGACGAAGAAACTGCCCGGGGAATTCGCCGAACTGGAGAAGTTCTCCGACTGGATCATCGACACCGAACCCGAACGCTACCGCAAGCGGCTCGCCTCCGATATGGCGCAGATGCAAGCGTTCTACGACGCCGCATTCCCTCGCCTCGAGGAAGCGCTCGACTATCTGGACCAGTTCCCGCTCGACGACATGCCCGACGACGCACGGTATCTGACGCACCTGATGCAGTCGCTGATCATGGTGTCGTTCCCGGTCGAGGTGTGGAAGCAGCCGCGGGTGCCCGATTCGGGCGCGGCCTATCTGAATCTCGTGCGCGAGACGGTGGTGTAGACCGATGCTGACGCTGAAGGCCGCCGGTGTTCTCGACATCGATTCCGGTGAGATCATCCGTCCCGGCGTGGTCCGGGTCGCAGACGACCGCATCGTCGGCGTGGGCGGCGAACCCGAGGGCGAGATCGTCGATCTCGGCGATCTGGTGCTCCTACCCGGCCTGATGGATATGGAAGTCAACCTGCTCATGGGCGGGCGCGGGGAAACCGGACTGGCCTCCAGCGTCACCGACGATCCGGCCACCCGGGTGCTGCGCGCGGTGGGCAATGCCCGCCGCACGCTGCGCGCGGGATTCACCACCGTGCGCAATCTGGGGCTGTTCGTCAAAACCGGTGGCTATCTGCTGGATGTGGCGCTGGGCAAGGCGATCGACAAGGGATGGGTCGACGGTCCCAGGATCGTGCCGGCCGGACACGCCATCACCCCCACCGGCGGTCATCTGGATCCGACCATGTTCTCGGCGTTCATGCCCGACGTGCTGAACCTCACCATCGAGGAGGGCATCGCCAACGGTGTGGACGAGGTGCGCCGGGCGGTGCGCTACCAGATCAAATACGGCGCCCAGCTGATCAAGATCTGCGTATCCGGTGGCGTCATGTCGCTCACCGGAGCCCCTGGCGCACAACACTATTCGGACGAGGAACTGCGTGCGATCGTCGACGAGGCGCATCGGCGCGGACTGAAGGTCGCCGCACACACCCACGGCGCGGAGGCGGTCCGGCACGCCATCGCCGCCGGAATCGACTGCATCGAACACGGTTTCCTGATCGACGACGAAACCATCGCGCAAATGGTCGCCGCCCGCACCTGGCTGGTGCCCACCACCCGTCTGGCCGACGCCATGGACGTCTCCCAGGCCGATCCGGCGCTGCAGGCCAAGGCCGCGGAAATGTTTCCGAAGGCGCGCCTGTCGGTCAAGGCCGCCTACGACGCGGGGGTGCGCATCGCGGTCGGCACCGATGCGCCGGCCATCCCGCACGGCCGCAACGCCGACGAACTGGTGGCACTGGTCGAACGCGGATTGAAGCCCATCGACGTATTGCGGGCGGGCACGGTCGACGCCGCCGAACTCATCGACGCCGACGACCGCGGCCGGCTGGCCCCCGGCCTGCTCGCCGACATCATCGGTGTGCCGGGCAATCCCGTCGACGACATCACCGTGACCCAGGACGTGCGATTCGTGATGAAAGGCGGAAAAGTGTATGTCCAGAAATGACGATCTGCTCGATATCCAGCAGCTGCTGGCACGCTACGCGGTCACCATCACGAAGGGCGATATCGAGGGGCTGGTCGAGGTTTTCGCATCCGACGGCACCTACAGCGCCTTCGGCGACACCTACACCCTCGACATCTTCCCCGAGTTGGTGGCCGCCGCCCCCAAGGGCCTGTTCATGACCGGCACACCGGTGCTCGAACTCGACGGCGACAGCGCCTCCGGCACGCAGACGTTGTGTTTCGTCGAGCACTCCACCCACGACATGCGGATCGGCTACTACAGCGACACCTATGTCCGCACCGAGGACGGCTGGCGGATCAAGACCCGCGCGATGACCTTCATCCGGCGCAGCGGCGACCACGACTCGGGTATTCCCCACGCTTTCGACCGTCCTGCCGTCTGAGCGGCATCCGGCCCGAAGTGGCGTTCGCACAGAGTGATCGAGGCAATCACAGATATGGGTATCACGGAAATCGCGACGTTCCGCGACGAGCTGCGCCGGTGGCTGGCCGACCACGACCTCACGCCGGGCCCGGACCGCACCCTCGACGGCCAGGTCGCCCAGCTGGCCCGGGTGCGGCGCGCCCTCTTCGACGCGGGCTGGATGCGCTACGGCTGGCCCGAACAGGTCGGCGGGCTCGGCGGGCCGGCGGTGCTGCGAGCGGTACTCGGTGAGGAAGTCGCCACCCGCGGCCTGGCCGAACCCGGCATCTACTCGATGGTGGAAGTGCTGGCGCCCACGATGATCTCCTACGCCCGGCCGGAACTGGCCGCCGCGATGGTGCCGGCGCTGCTGTCGGGGCGCGAACAGTGGTGCCAGGGGTTCTCCGAACCGGGTTCCGGTAGCGATCTGGCATCCCTGAGCACCAAAGCCGTTGCCGACGGCGACACGTGGATCATCAGCGGCCAGAAGGTCTGGACCAGCTTGGCCCAGTACTCCGCCCGCTGTGTCCTGCTGACCCGCACCGCGCCGGGCCACCAGGGCATTTCCGCGTTCTTCGTCGATACGGACTCCCCCGGGATCACCGTGCGCCCGCTGCGGACCATGCACGGCGTCGACGAATTCGCCGAAGTGTATTTCGACGATGTCGTCGTGCCCGGCGAGCGCATGCTCGGCGAGCCCGGAGACGGGTGGCGAGTGGCGATGGATCTGCTGCCGCACGAACGGTCCACCTGCTTCTGGCACCGCATCGCCTACCTGTTCACCCGATTGGACGCGCTGATCGCGGAGACGGACCTGCGCGACGACGCCGCACTGGGCGCTGCCTATCTCGCGCTGCACACCGTGCGGTGCCGGTCGCGCGCCACGCAGCGGCGGCTGGCGGACGGACAACCCCTCGGTCCCGAGACCTCGATCGACAAGGTGCTGCTGGCCACCGCAGAACAACAACTGTTCGACACCGCACGCGACTTGCTTCCGGGCGCAGTCGAATTCGATGACGAGGAATGGCGTACCGAATACCTGTATTCGCGGGCGGCCACGATCTACGGCGGGACGGCCGAGATCCAGCGCAACATCATCGCGCGCCGCCTGCTCGATTTGGGGCGGGAATGAGACGCGGGCGTTCACCTGCCGCGCGTGTTCGCCGCGTGTGGGCCGAGACCTCGACTCCCTTCACGTCGCGCAGCATGGCCCGGTCCGGCCGCCACACGGCCGGGGCCCCGGTTGCACTGCACCGCACCGAGTTTCGAACGGATGACCATGGACGCCGATGAGATCGCGCTGCTGACCGACAGCCTGCGCGCCACCATGACCGGCAGCACGGGTGATGCGCTGGATCACGCGCTCCTCGACTTCGGCTGGCTCGACCTGCTGACCGAAACTCCGGAAGTGGCGATACCCCTGGTATTCCGGCTGCTCGGTGAGACCGGTGCCCACGCGCCCGTGCTCAACGACGTCATCGCGCGCGCCGCCGGCCGCGACCTGCCGGCCACCGTCGCGCTCCCCTTCACCGGTGGCCGCTGGATGATGTGGGAGCGAACCGTCGTGGCACCCTCTTCTCCGGCCGCGACCCCCGTGACCGCTGCGGATCCCGGGCCCGATCCGATCGGCCGTGCCGCGCCAGGACCGGGCGGAATCCAGCCCGATGCGGTGGACCCGGCGGACCGGTCGACCGCTGATGCCCGACTCGACGCATACGGCGTCAGCGGGGGTACCGATCCGACTGCCTCACAACCGTTTTCCGCGGCACCGGGGCTGGACCCCGAACTACCGCTGCGCCGAGTGCCCGCCGGCGAGACGCTTCCGTTGGCCGAGGGTCGCCGCGCGCTCGCCTGGTGGCTCGCGGGAACGAGCCGCGCGATGCTGAATCTCGCGCGCCGTCACGCCCTCGACCGGGCCCAATTCGGGCGCCCGCTGGCCGCCCACCAGGCCGTCCGGCACCGCCTGGCCGAAACCTTGGTAGCCATCGAGGGCGCCGAGGCCACGCTCACCACCGCCGACACCGATCTCGGCGCGCTACTGGCCAAAGCCGCCGCCGGCCACGCCGCCCGCATCGCCGCCCGCCACTGCCAACAGGTCCTCGGCGGTATCGGATTCACCGCCGAACATGACTTTCATCGGCACGCTCGCCGGGCCCTGGTCCTCGACGGATTGCTCGGCAGCGCAGCTGAACTGACCCGTGAAGCGGGCGCCTGGGTGCGCACGCGCGCCGCCGCACCGCGGCTCGCGCAGCTGTGAGATGTCCGCGCCCGGCGCCTGCGGTGCCGGGGGCCGAACAGATCGTGCAAACCTCGGCGAATAATGCGGAAAACCGCCGAATGCCCCGAGGTTTGCACGCCTGGTTCAGCATGAGCCGACCAGAGGCGGTGGCAGTGTCCATCGGCTGCGGATAGCTTGCAGTGGTGCACGACCACCTCGACGACGATCTCCGTTTCGCCCATGTCCTCGCCGATTCCGCCGACGCGGCGACCATGGACCGGTTCAAGGGCCTCGATCGCGCAATGCGGGCGAGACCGGATCTGGCCGCGGTGACCGACGCCGAGAATGCCGTGGAGAAACTCGTCCGCGGCCAGTTGCGCCGGTCCCGCCCGCGCGACGCGGTCCTGGGTGCGGGCGACGGGCTGGAGGGCGGCGGTCCCCGCTGCTGGGTGGTCGACGCCATCACCGGGCTCGAGAACTATGTGCGCGGGGTCCCGGTGTGGGCTACCCAGATCTCCCTGCTCGAGGTGTCCGCGGGCGGCTATCGCCCCATCGTCGGCGTCGTCTCCGCGCCCGCCCTCGCCCGCCGCTGGTGGGCCGCGAAAGACCACGGCGCCTTCACCGGCCGCAGCCTCACCTCGGCCTCCCGCCTGCGAGTCTCCGGCGTCTCCCACCTCACCGACGCCTCGTTCGCCTACTCCACCGTCACCGCCTGGGAAGAGGACGGCCGGCTGGACAACTTCCTCGCCCTGTCCCACGACGTCTGGCGCACCAGGGCCTACGGCGAATTCTGGTCCTACATGATGCTCGCCGAGGGCGCGATCGACAGCTGCGCCGATCCTCGCCTCTCCCCGGGCGACATGGCCGCCAACGCGGTCATCGTCACCGAGGCCGGCGGCACCTTCACCGGCTTCGACGGCACCCCCAGCCCCCTCAGCGGGGGCGCGGTCGCGTCGAACGGATTGCTGCACAACGAGTTACTGGAGTATCTGCGCCGCGACTGATATCCGACCGACCACACAGAATCTCCACAACTGATACCGGTTCTCTCCACACGAGATCGCTAGGCTCCCGGAGCATGGAACAGAACCCACTGGTGGAGGGCACGCCGGCGCGGCGGATCCTGGTCGTGGACGACGAATCCACGATCGCGGAATCGGTCGCGGCGCGGCTGCGGGCCGAAGGGTTCACGGTCGCCACGGCCCCGGACGGGCCCGCGGCGGTGGCGGCCGCGCGGACGTTCGAGCCGGACCTGGTGGTCCTCGACGTCATGCTGCCCGGGTTCGACGGGCTGGAGGTGTGCCGGCGGATCCAGGCCGAGCGCTCGATACCGGTGCTGATGCTCACCGCGCGGACCGACGAAACCGACCAGCTGATCGGGCTCGGTGTCGGCGCGGACGACTATCTGACCAAACCGTTCTCGCTGCGAGTGCTCACCGCGCGCGTGCATGTGCTGCTGCGGCGGGTCGAGCGCGCCGGTGATCAGCGCGGGGCGGTCACCGTGGTCGGCGATCTGCGCATCGACAGCGATCAGCGCAGGGTCTGGCGCGGCGGGGTCGAAGCCCAGCTCACGCCACTGGAATTCGATCTGCTGGCCCGGCTCGCCCGGCGTCCCCGCGCGGTGCTCGCCCGGGAACGGCTCCTCGAGGAGGTCTGGGACTGGGCGGATGCGGCCGGCAGCCGGGCCGTCGACAGTCATATCAAGGCGTTGCGACGCAAACTCGGCGCCGACCTCATCCGCACCGTCCACGGCGTCGGCTATGCCCTGGAGACCCGATGAGCGCGCGGGCCGCCCTCGACGCCGGCGACCGTGCCGATCTCCGGGCTTCGAGCCTGGTAACGCAATTGTCGGATCGGCTACCGCGGCCGCTGGATCGAATCCGGTCCATCAAACTCAAACTGGCCGTTCTGATGACGTTCTCGGGCGGGCTCGCCTTCGCCTGGTTCAGTCACCGGATCGGCTGGCTGCCGCCGATGACCACAGTGACCGCGATGCTCATCGCCCTGGTGTCGTCCCAATTCCTGGCGCACGGCATCATCACGCCGCTGCGGGAGATGACCGCCGCCGCGCAACGCATGGCACACGGCGACTACACCACCCGGGTGCGCGCGTCCTCCCGCGACGAGGTGGGGCAGCTGGCCGAGGCGTTCAATCGGATGGCGACCGATCTCGCCGCCGCCGACCGGCAGCGCCGCGAACTGATCGCCAATGTCTCGCACGAGTTGCGCACCCCCATCACCGCCCTGCACGCCGTGCTGGAGAACCTGGTGGACGGCGTATCCGAGCCCGACCCGAAAACACTGGAAACCGCACTGGCACAGACCGAACGGCTCGGCCGACTCGTCTCCGAGCTGCTCGATCTGTCCAGTATCGAGGCCGGAGCGATCCCGCTCGACCGCGAACAATTCGATATCGCACCGACTTTCGCGACCGTGACCGCCGAGGCGGAGGTCATGACCGCGGCCCTCGGTCGCGGAATCCACTTCCGCAGCACGATCGATCCCGCCACCGCCACCGTGTACGCCGACCGCGCCCGCTTGCATCAGGTGTTGCTGAACCTGCTGGACAACGCCGCCCGGCACGGTCCCGCCGGCGGCGAGGTCCGCCTGCTCGCCCACACCGCGGGCGAGCACCTCGTCATCGATGTCGAGGACGACGGGCCCGGCATTCCTCCCGCGCAACGCGAGCGCATCTTCGACCGCTTCACCCGCGGCGGCAGCACCGACGGCGGCGGCACCGGACTCGGACTCGCCATCGCCCGCTGGGTGGTCGACCTGCACCACGGCTCCATCGCGGTCGCCGAACCCGGCTCCCGCATCCGCGTGATACTCCCGGCCACCGCGCCGCACCACCACTGACACCCCGAAACCCGCAGCCCGCCAGACCGATTCGGTCCCGGGCCGGTATCGCACACCCTCAGGAGGGAACAGCTGTGCCCGAAGAACCCACCGCCGACCGCACGCGAACACCGGAACCGGTGGACTCCGCCGCCCACGATCGTCCGGCACGCTCCGGCGCCTCCTCGGAACCGGAGCGAGCCGGAACCCCGCCGGACCTGGACGGCCCCCTGGGCCCGGACGTCCCGGAGGTTTCGGATGATCAGGTGACACCGGCACCGGCATCTCCTGCGGCGAGTGCAGCGAAACTGGTTGCGCCGCAACCCTGTTCATCGGCGGACACCACGGTTGGCAACGGTGTCGGCGATACGACAGGAGACGCGTCGAACGACGATCAGCTCACCGCCGGCAGCGGCGCCTGGCTACCCGGGCAAGCTCCCGGACCGCAGCACTTCCGGTCCGGCAGGCAGTGGGCACCGGGCGATCCCGGATCTGCGCCACCCGTTCCGCCGCGCCGGCGCCGGGTCGTCTACCCGGCGGGCGTGCTGCCCGCCGCGGGGGTCGCCGGTCTGGTCGCGGCGGCAACCGTG
>NZ_BAFW01000362.1 GCF_000308535.1 Nocardia cerradoensis NBRC 101014
GAATCGCGGCGGCCGGGCCGTGCGCGTCGGTGGTCGCCTGCTGGCCGCGGTGACGGCCGTGGTCGTGGTCAGCGGCACCGGCCTGGCCTACTACACCGAGCGCAGCGTCGATCAGGGGTTCACCCGGTCCAACGCGATCAGCGAGGCCGACGCGGCCGCACTCGACGGTGATCTGAACATCCTGCTGATCGGCCTGGACACCCGCAAGGACCAGAACGGCAACGACCTGCCCAAGAACATCCTCGACCAGTTGCACGCCGGTGACGGCAGCGAAGGCGGCTACAACGCCAATTCGCTGATCCTGGTGCACATCCCGAAGGATCTGAAGAAGGTCACCGCCTTCTCCATCCCGCGCGACGACTACGTCTCGGTCTCGGGCATCCCCGGCTACGACCACGCCAAGATCAAGGAGGCCTACGGGCTGAAAAAGGCGTCGGTGGAGCAGAAGCTGGAGAACCAGGGTGTCAAGGACAAGGTCGAACTCGAACGCCAGGGCCGCGAGGCCGGGCGCGAATCGATCGTGCAGACGGTCAAACAGCTCACCGGGGTGCCGATCAACCGATTCGCCGAAATCTCGCTGGTCGGCTTCTACGACCTGGCCAACATCCTCGGCGGCGTCGACGTGTGTCTCAATCACGCCGTCGACGACGAGTACTACTCCGGTGCGGTGTTTCCCGCGGGCCGCCAGCATCTCGACGCCGCCAACGCGTTGTCGTTCGTGCGCCAGCGCCACGGCCTCGACAACGGCGACCTCGACCGCACCCACCGCCAGCAGGCATTCCTGACCTCGGTCGCCAAACAGCTCAAGGATTCCGGGACGCTGACCAATATCGGCAAACTGCAGGACCTGATCAGCGCGGCGCAGAACGACATCGTGCTCTCCCAGGGCTGGAACCTGCTCGACTTCGCCCAGACCCTCGGCCGCGCCGGATCCATCCCGATCGAATTCCAGACCCTGCCGGTGAAGGCCTACGACACCGTCGACGGCCAGGACGTCAACATCGTCGACCCGGCCGCGATCAAGAAGACCGTGCGCACCGCCTTCGGGGTGGCCGAACCACAATCCAGCGCCCCGACCACCACCCCCACCAGCACCGTCGACGTCGTCAACGCCGGCGGAGCCGGCGGAATGGCGGCCAAGGTGTCCACGGCGCTGGCAGACAAGGGCTTCCGTAAAGGCAACGTCGGCAACGCCACCTACAGCGACGGATCCAGTTCGGTCGTCTACTTCGGCTCCGGCGCCGACACCGACGCCACCCAGGCCGCCGACATGCTGGGCGGACTGCCCACGGCCGCATCGAAATCCCTCGATCCGGGGACGGTGAAGGTCGTCATCGGCAGCGATTTCAGCATGCCCGACAGCCTCACCTCCACCTCCGCGTCGACGGTGACGACCACCACCGACCCCACCACCGGGCTCACCACGACCACCAGCGGCGGCACCTCGGCATCGACCACCGCCACCACCGACGACCGCCCCGACTCCGGTAAACCGGTCACCACCAGCATCGGATCCGACATACCCTGCGTGAACTGAGGCGCCGCCGCGGCGGCCGTCTACGATTCCCGGGTGACCGGATACGACGACGCATACGACCACCTCGACACCTCCCGGCTGCCCGAACGGCAGCGGCGCATCCTCGGCGTGATCCGGGATCGCGGTGCAACGCAACGGGTATGCGCCGTCGTCGCGGGAGATCGCGGCCGCCGTCGGACTGAAATCGGGCTCGTCGGTGTCGAAACACCTGAAAGACCTCGAGGACAAGGGATTCCTGCGCCGCAGCGCCAGCGTCTCCCGGCCCATCGACGTGCGCCTGTTCCTCGCCCCCGCCGAAAGCCGTGGCGGCGAACAGGATTCGGTGACCGTGCCGGTGGTCGGCGATATCGCCGCCGGTACCCCGATTCTCGCCGAGGAACACACCGACGACCAGCTCACCCTGTCGCGGCAACTGGTCGGGCGCGGAACCGTGTTCGGGCTGCGGGTGCGCGGTGATTCGATGATCGACGCCGCGATCTGCGACGGCGACATCGTGGTCGTGCGGCAGCAACACGAGGCCCACTCCGGTGACATCGTGGCCGCCATGATCGACGACGAGGCCACCGTGAAGGTGTATCGCCGCCGCAACGGCCACGTCTACCTCGAACCCCGCAACCCGGCCTACGACGTCATCGACGGTGACCGCGCGGTCGTACTCGGCAAGGTCGTGTCGGTGATGCGGAGAATGTGACGACCTGCTCGACGCGCCCGCCGGACCGATCGCCAAACGGTTGCGGCTGAATTAGTCTGCCCAGACAGGGAACCGCGCAAGACCGAACGGGATTCGGAGGTGCACGTGGCGAGCAGTAATCGGGCGGGCAGATTTGCGGGGCGATACCGGGTGCGTCGGCGCACCCGGGTCGCGACGGTGGCGGCCGCGGCGGTTCTGGCCGCGGTATCGGCGAGCACGGCGGCGGGACCGGCCGCCGCCGCGGGCGATCCGGTCGTCGATTCCGGTGCGCCGCTGGCACATCCGGTCTCCGCCGACGGATCGAAGATCGTCGACTTCTCCGTCGTCGACGGCCGCAACGTCACCCTGCAGGTGTACTCCGCGGCCATGGACAAACCGATCACGATCAACGTGCAGCGACCCGCCGACGCCTCCACACCGCGTCCGGTGCTGTACCTGCTCAACGGCGCCGGCGGCGGTGAGGACAGCGCTACCTGGGACAACAAGGCGCCCGACGCGCTGAAATTCCTCGCCGACAAGGACGTCAACGTCGTCCAGCCCGTCGGCGGCGCCTGGAGTTACTACACCGACTGGCGCGCGCCGGATCCGAAGCTGGGCGTCAACAAGTGGAGGACGTTCTTCACCGAGGAACTGCCGCCCATCATCGACGGCGCCCTGGGCACCAACGGTCTCAACGCCATCGCCGGGCTGTCCACCTCCGGCACCTCGGTGCTGCAGCTGCCGATCGCCAAACCCGGGCTGTACAAGTCGGTGGCCGCCTACAGCGGGTGCGCCCAGATCAGCGACCCCGTCGGTTACACCGCGGTCAATCTCGCGGTCAATGTGTGGGGCGGCGGCAACACCGTGAACATGTACGGGCCGCAGAACGATCCGATGTGGGCGGCCAACGATCCCTACGTGCACGCCGACCAGCTGCGCGGGCTGAACCTGTTCATCTCCAGCGGATCCGGCCTGCCCGGACAGTGGGACACCCTCAACGGGCCCTACACGCTGCCCGGCCCGGGTGGACTGGCCAATCAGCTGGTCATCGGCGGTGTGATCGAAGCCGCGGTCAACTACTGCAGCCACAACCTGCAGGCCAAGCTCAACGGTCTCGGTATTCCGGCGACCTACGATTTCACGCCCACCGGAACCCATTCCTGGGGTTACTGGCACGACGCGCTGATCCAGTCGTGGCCGGTGCTCGCGGCCGGACTGCAACTTCCCGCCTGAGCGGCAACCGCCGGGTCCGACCGTCCGCCACGGACTGTCGGACCCGGCGGCAGGCGTTCACGGTGACGGTGTGGCAGCCGGATCCGCGCCGGGCAGCATCACCGGCTCGTCGCAACTGGCCGGCGGATCGACCTGAGAACACGCGACGGGGACGCGGGTGGGCCGGTAATCGGCGGGCACCCCGCCCGCGCGCACGAGCGCCGAAAACGCCTCGACCGCGTCGGTGGGCCGGCGCACCAGATCCGGATCCGAGGTGACATCGACGGTGTAGAGGCCGAAACGGGGCGTGTAGCTGCCCCATTCGTAGTTGTCGGTGAGGCTCCAATAGTTGTAGCCCCGCACATCGATACCGTCGGCCTTGGCGCGCTGAATCCAGTACACGGTGTCGCGCAACTGGTCGGCGCGGGTGTAGCCGTCCGGGCGGGGTTTGCCGTCCTCGGTCGGCATCCCGTTCTCCACCACATACAGTGGCTTGCCGGGGAACTGGCGAGCATAGCGGCGCAGCGCGTAGTAGACGCCCTCGGTCTGCAGCGGCAACTCCCACATCGCGGGCGTACCGGCCGAGGTCGCCGACGAACCGTCCGCGGCCGGGGTGGGGCCGAAGTAGTAGTCGACGCCGACGAAGTCGAGTTTGTCGCGCACCTGGTCGATATACGGCTGATTCACCTCGGTGTCCGTGCCGGGCACATAACCGATGTTGCTGGTGACCATCGCCTTCGGATAGGCGGCGTGAATATCGTCGTAGATCCGGTTGTGGGCCTGCGCGAGCCGGTCCATCGCCGCCGGCCACTCCTCCCGGGAGAGGGCGCCGATGCGGATCTCGGTGCCGAGATAGGCGGCCGGTTCGTTGATCGTGACCCAGATCGGATCACGAGAACCGTAGCGCTGCACCACTTTCCGTGCATTCGCCAGCCAGTCGTCGACCATGCCCTGGTTGCGCCAGCCGCCGCGGTCGGCCGCCCAGCCCGGATACACCCAGTGATCCAGGGTCAGCATCGGGGTCATGCCCGCGGCGTAGACGGCGTCGACGATCCGGTCGTAGCCGGCGAACGCCTGGTCGTCCCATTCGTCGGGATGCGGCTGCACCCGGGCCCACTCGATACTCATTCGGAAGCTCTTCGCGCCCAGCTGTGCGGCGCGCTCGATATCGTCGGCGTAGGTGTCGAGGAAACGCACCGAATCCCGATACGGTTCGGCCGCGCCGGTCGCGATGTAGCGGGTCCAGTTGCTGTCGGGGGCGTGGCCTTCGGTCTGGAACCCGGATGTGGCCACCCCCCACACGAAGTCGGGGCCCAGGGGAGCGAGGGCCGGCGCCGCCCGGCGGACGGGGTCGGCGCCCGCGTGGCCCGGCAGCAGCAGCGCGGCTGCTGCCGCCAGGCCGGTGGCCAGCACCTGGCGGCGGTTCGGCTCTCGCATCCAGCAATCGTAGCTGTGAGATTGCTGAATTCCGGTGTGCGCAAGGGCGTGTCGGGCCGGCGATCAGCCCCTCTACGCCGGGATCAGTGCGGTGGTGCGGTGAGGTCGAAAACCTCGAGCCCGCCGAGGTGTTGCGGTGTGTAATGCGCGGCCACCCACGCATAGATGTCGGTGTTGCCGACCGGATGCCACAGCTCCGGCTCTGTGCCGGCCGCCGAGGGGTCCGGCGCGGTTGCCGGGGTGGGCGTGGCGCCGGGGGATCGGTGCTGGTCGCGGGTTCGCCACGACTCCGGCAGCTTCATCTCGGGTGCCAGATAGTAGGTGATCCGGTGGTCGCGAACCAGGTCCTGGAATCCCGCCACGGTGGGGACCGGATCCTCGGAGGTGAATCCGCCGATGGCGATCACCGGTGTGCGACTGGCCAGTTCGAGCCCGGCCGCCGGTCCCGAGCGGTCGATGGCCGCCGACCACGTCGTATGCGTCGCCCGCAACATCTCCACCAGGCGCGGATCGGTGTCGGTGCCGCCCATCAGCATGCCGATCTGGCGGCGGAACGGATTCAGCGCCTGCGGCAGCTCCGGACGCGCCGGTCCGACAACCGGGCTGCCGCCGGTATGTGACTGCGGCAGCGTCGCCACCGCGTATGCGCTCGACCCGGCCGCCGCGGCGAGCACACCGGCGCCCACGGCCACCGCCACCGCGCGGGCAGGCGTCCGCCGCGACACCGCCGGCAGCACCGTCGCCAGCAGTGCGGCGGCCGCCACGACGGTCACCGCGAGGATCGACCACCGCAGCCACGGCTGCCAGTCCGGATTCCGGTCGAGCAGCACGAATCCCCAGACCCCGCCGGCCGCAACGAGTCCCGCCGCCCCGGCCCGGCCCCACGCCCGATCCCGGCACCGCCACACCTCGGCCAGCCCCAGGACGAAACTGCCGACCACCGCGGGCGCGATGGCCAGGGTGTAGTAGGCGTGCATGCCGCCTTTCATCGCCGAGAACGCCACCCCGTCGATCAGCAGCCACAGCCCGAAAACCAGTGCCGCCCCGCGCACGATATCGGTCCGCGGCGACTTCCACCGCGTGCCGAGCACGACGACGAAACCCAGCACGGCCGCGGGCAGCAGCCACGAGATCTCGAATCCGATCTCACCGGTGAACAACCGGTCCGGACCCGACCCGAAACCGCCGCTGCCGCCACCCATATGCGGCAACTCGTAGCCCGGGGGCAGTTCGAAGGGTTTGCGTCCGGCGTGGTTGTGTCCGAGGTAGCGGGCGAAACCGTTGTAACCCAGCACCAGATCCATGAACGTGTTGTCCTTGGAGCCGGCCAGATAGGGGCGCGAATCGGCGGGCCACAGAATCGTCAGCAGCACATACCAGCCCGACGAGACCACCAGCGCCACCGCCGCGGCCAGCAGATGCGCGATCCGTTTGCCCAAACCCGCCGGGGCCGCCACCAGATACGCCGCACCCAGCGCGGGCAGCACCATCAACCCCTCGAGCATTTTCGCCAGGAACGCGAAACCCAAGGCGACACCGGCCAATACGAGCCAGCGCGGGCTCGCGTGCCGCAACGCGCGCACGGTGGAGTAAGCGGCCGCGGTCATCAGCAGCACCATCACCGCGTCCGGATTGTTGAACCGGAACATCAACGCCACCACCGGTGTCAGGGCCAGCAACAGACCTGCCAGCAGGCCCGCGCCGCGGCTGCCGGTGGCGCGGACGATCGCCCCGTACATCAGCGCGACCGCCGCCACCGCCATCAACGCCTGCGGAACCAGCATGGAGGCGCTGGAGAAGCCGAACAGCTGCCCGGACAATCCCATCACCCATTGCGAGACCGGCGGTTTGTCGACGGTGATGAAGTTGGCCGGGTCCAGCGAACCGAACAGCAGCGCCTTCCAATCGCGCGACCCCGACCAGGCCGCCGCCGCGTAGAACCCGTTGCCCATCCCGTTGACGGTGATGTGCCACAGATACGCGGCCGCGGTGGCGGCCAGCAGCAGCGCGAGCGCGATCCGGTCCCGGCGCCGCGGCGGCGGCAGATCCGGATCCGGCGGACGAGCCGATTCGGGCGATACGGGCACGGCGGTGTCGGCAGTCGTCACTGTCACCGCGGGAGCGTCTCAGCCGATCCGGTGACCACCCTGTCCGAAACCTTGGAGCTTGCTGTGAGTTCGGTGCGATCGGGCGAATCGGACGCCGCAACCCGGAGTGGTCAGTACCGGCCGAACAGCACCGCCGCGTTGTGGCCGCCGAATCCGAACGAGTTGTTCATCGCGAACTCCACATCGGTGTGCCGCGGTTTGTCGCGCACGATGTCGAGGTCGATCTCGGGATCCTGGTTGTCGAGATTGAGCGTGGGCGGAATGACCTGATCACGCAGCGTCAGCACCGAGATCGCGGCCTCCAGTGCACCCACCGCGCCCACCGAATGCCCGAGCGCCGACTTCGGCGCGTACACCGCCGGGTGGGTGCCGATGGCGGCGGCGATGCCCTTGGCCTCGGCCAGATCGCCGATCGAGGTGCCCGTGGCGTGGGCGTTGACGTGATCGACATCGGCGGCGGTCACGCCCGCGGTCTCGATGGCCCGGCGCATCGCCCGCGCACACCCCAGGCCCTCCGGATCGGGGGCGACCATGTGATAGCCGTCCGCGGTCAATCCGGCGCCGAGCAGCCGGGCCAGCGGTGTCGCTCCGCGTGCCAGCGCATGCTCCTCCGATTCGACCAGCAGCAGCGCGGCCGCCTCACCGAAGACGAAACCGTCGCGATCGCGGTCGAACGGCCGCGACGCCCGGTCGGGCTCGTCGACGCGGGAACTGAGCGCGCGCGCCATGGTGAATCCGGCGATCGCCATCGGATTGATGTAGCCTTCGACCCCGCCGGCGACGACGATGTCGGCCTCGCCCAGCACGATCGAGCGCCACGCGTGCACCAGCGCCTCGTTGCCCGAGGCGCACGCCGACACCGGCGTCACCAGGCTCGCGCGCGCGCCGATCTCCAGGCCGACCACGCCCGAGACGCCGTTGGGCATGCTCATCGGCACCGCGAACGGCGACACCTTGCGGTAGCCGTGGTCGCGCATGGTGTCGTTGGCGTCGACGATGACGTCGGCGCCGCCCAGGCCGGTGCCGATGCACACGCCGAGGCGGTCCTTGTCGACCTCGGGCGCACCCGCGGTCTCCCACAGCCGGTTACCCATCGCGTACGACATCTGCTGGACGTAGCACATGCGGCGCTTGCGTACCCGGTCCAGATCGGTGGTGGGGTCGTGAATCAGTTTGCCGCCGATGGCATTCGGTAGATCGTGGCGCAGGATCTCCTCGTCGGTGAGGACCTTGATCCCGCTGGCGCCGGAAAGCAGCGCCTGCCACGTACTTTCGGTATCCGCGCCGATGGAGGTGGTGATCTCCAGCGCGGTGACGACTACCTCGCGGAAGCCGCCGTTGCGGGTGGTGAAACTGGTATCGAGCGTGCGCACGGTCGTCGATTCCTCACTGTCGGTCCCTCACTTCCCCGGACACGAAACTCGGCAGCACCCGGGACCGCCGATGACCTCGCCGCCATCGGCCGTCCGTTCCGCCACACGCGCGGTGGGTGCGCCGGGGTCAGCGTAGCCCTCCCGCCGCCCGCAGGGGTGCCAGAAACGAAGATGCCAGCAATTTGCCGCAGGGGTACCGTTGAGGGTCACGGATGGGTGCGTCCGCAGCGGTGCGCCCGACCGTACGGGCGAGGGGAAGGGCGTGCCCGAGATGACTGTCAACGCTGTTCACGACATGTTCATGGCCCAGCTGGACAACGTGGGGCCGCAGGCTCCACCGGGCGCGGGGGTGACGACGGCGCTGCTGCGAAATCTCATCTGGTTGCATTTGCTGGCAACCGCGATCGCGGTCGGTTGCTGGATCCATCTGGCAAACCGGCGTGGGGTCGCGCGGGCCACGGTGTCCCGCGTGGCCGTCGGTGTCGTCGCGATCGGGCTGGCCACCGCGGGAGCGGGGGAGATCCTGGGCGCGGCGATGCATTGACCGCGCCGCCGGTCCTGACGCGACTAGACGTAACCAGAAATAACACGTAATCTTCGGGTATCCGGACGGCGAGGTCCGGGCTGACATTCGGACGAAACGGATACCTCAATGACGCGGCATGTCGACGTGTTGATCATCGGTGCGGGCCTGTCCGGCATCGGGATGGCCTGCCATCTCAGCCGGGAGAACACCGGACGCAGCTACGCGATCCTCGAACGGCGCAGCGCGATCGGCGGCACCTGGGACCTGTTCCGCTATCCGGGCATCCGCTCGGACTCCGACATGCTGACCTTCGGCTACGGCTTCCGCCCCTGGATCGGCACCAAGGTGCTCGCCGACGGACCGCACATCCGCCAGTACATCGCCGACACCGCGGAGGAATACGGCGTCACCCGCCACATCCGCTTCGGCCGCAAGGTCGTGAAGTCGAGCTGGTCCAGCGCCGAGCAACTGTGGATCACAGAGGCGCTCGACGAACAGACCGGCGACACCGAGACCTACACCAGCAACTTCCTGGTCGGCTGCACCGGCTACTACGACTACGACAAGGGTTTCCGCCCGCAGTTCCCGGGTGAGGAGAACTTCGGCGGGCAGATCGTGCACCCTCAGCACTGGCCCGAGGATCTGGACTACCGCGGCAAGCGCGTCGTCGTCATCGGCAGCGGTGCCACCGCGATCACGCTGGTGCCGGCCATGAGCGAGGACGCCGCGCACGTGACCATGCTGCAGCGCTCGCCCACCTACATCGCGCCGCTGCCCGCCGAGGACCCCGTCGCGGTCGGCATGAAGAAGGCCAAACTGCCCGCCGCGCTGGCCTACAAGACCGGCCGCGCCCGCAATATCGCCCTGCAGCGCGCCAGCTTCGCCCTCTCCCGCAGCAACCCCGCCCTGTCGCGGAAACTGCTGCTGCAGGCCGTACGGGTCGCCGTCGGGCCCAACGTGGACATGCGTCACTTCAGCCCCAGCTACAACCCGTGGGACCAGCGGCTGTGCATCGTGCCCAACGGCGACCTGTTCAAGGTGCTGCGCAGCGGACGCGCCTCCATCGTCACCGACCGCATCGCGACCTTCACCGAAACCGGTATCCGCCTGGAATCCGGCGAGGAACTGCCCGCCGACATCATCATCAGCGCGACCGGGCTCAACGTCCAGATGCTCGGCGGCGCGGCGATCGATGTCGACGGCACCTCGATCGCGACCCGCGATCTGGTCGCCTACAAGGGCGCGCTGATGAGCGGGCTGCCCAACGCCATGATGATCATCGGCTACACCAACGCCTCCTGGACGTTGAAGGCCGATCTGGCCGCCGAATACTTCTGCCGGCTGCTCAATCACATGAAGGCCGAGGGGTATTCGACCTTCGTCGCCGAAGCCGAGGACGCCGACCGGGCGCCCGAGTCGATGATGGGCGGCGCGCTGACCTCCGGCTACATCGCCCGCGGCGACGCGGTGATGCCGCGCCAGGGCCGCCGCGGTCCGTGGAAGGTGATCAACAACTACTACCGCGACCGCGCGCTGCTGCGCAAAGCCGATCTCGAAGACGGCATCCTGCGCTTCGGCACCCGTTCGGCGGCCGCTCGCCCGGTCGCCGAATCCCGTTCCGCCTGAACCGGTTCCGGCGGAACACCGTCCGGTCGCGGCAGCGCACGGCCACGACCGGACGGCCGGGACCTCAGCCCAGCAGATACGGGGGAGTCGCCGGCGGCTTGGTGTTGGCGACGAAGTCACGCCGCAACCGGTGATAGGACTCGCCGTCGCCGAAGAAGTTGCGATGCATATGCGCCAGCTCCTCGGCCCGGTACTGCGCCAGCGGTCGCACCGCCTCGTCGGCCGCTCGGCGCTGCTTCTTCGCCAGCAGCAGATTCTGCAGTTCCGGTGCGGCCGCGAGAATTTCGGCCTCGCGGCGAACCTGTGCCCGGAACCGCTCGGTGGAGCCGTCGAACACCTTGTCCACCAAGCCCACCCGCGCCGCGGCCCGCGCGCCGACCGGTAGCGTCCGGCTGGTCAGCTGCGCGGCGACCTCCGGGCCCACCCGCTGCGGCAGCGTATAGGTCCAATACTCCGAACCGTGCAGGCCCATCAGCCGGTAGTGCGGATTGAGCACCACCGATTCCCGGCACCACACGTGATCGGCGGCCAGGGCCAGCATCACCCCGCCCGCGCGGCATTGCCCGCCAGCGCGGCGATCACCAGTTTGTCGGTGGTGGTGAGAATCGCCTCCACCACATCGTCGATCGCGTTGATATTGCGCCACGACTCCTCGGCCGGATCATCGGCCGCCTCGATCACGTTGAGATGGATACCGTTGGAGAAGAAGTCGCGCCGCGGCCCCAGCACCAGCACATCCACCGGCCGATCGCAGGCCTCGCGATAGGCGGCCAGCAGCCGCCGGCACTGCCGGGTGTCCATCGCGCCGCCGGGATAGGCGAATTCGAGATAGCCGACGCCGGCGTCCTCGTGGTAGCGCAGCTCCGACCAGGTGTCGCGCACCGCCGCCTCCGCGGGGGAGACCGGTACCTCGGGGACGCCGGCGGGCAGATCGGCGCCCAGCGCGTCGGTGGCCGGCATCTTGAACGTCACCGGTCCGCCCGGCACGCGACGCGGGCGCAGCTGCGGCAACCACACCGCACCGTCGACGGTGGCCCGGCAGATCGCGCCGTCGCGGGTCGCGATCACCGCGCCCGGCTCACCCCGCAGCCGGTCCTCGTGATGACCGCCGTGGACGAAGTATTCGCGGCCGAACAGCTCGTCCAGTACACCCGGCTGAGAATCGGCCGCGCGCAGCGTGCGGATCACGGTGGCGGTATCGGCGGTGGCCCAATCGATGCGGCGCACCTGCTGGGTCAGGAACGGCCGCAGCCGGCCGGTGACGTCGGGGCGGTCGTAGTCCAGCGGTTCGGGCACGTAGTCGCCGGATGCGAAGCGGCGCACCGCGGTCAGCACCGCCTCGACCGCCGCGTCGGACACCTCGTTGCGATACAACTCGCTCTTACCGCACGGCGCCACATCGAATCCCACCGACGCCCAGATCGGACCGGCGTCCATCTCCGCCACTGCCTGCAGCACCGTCACACCCCACCGGGTCGCACCTTCGGTGATCGCCCAGTCCAGCGACGACGGCCCCCGATCACCCATCGGACCCGGATGCACGATGAACACCGGATGTTCGGTCCACACATCCTCGGGGATCGCGGTGGTGAGCATCGGCGCCAGAATCAGATCCGGCCGGAAGCGTGCGACCCGGGCGCGGAGCAGGTCGTCGCCGAGAGCCAGCTCGACTCCGACCTCGTGATCGCGTTCTCGCAATTCGGCATGCACTCGCTGGGTGAGACTGTTGAATGCGCTGGCGACCAACAGGATGCGCACGAGCTGTCCTCCATCAGGGTGTTTCGTCGGTCCGTGACCGGACCGCAACATGTGCCCCTCCGAAACTAGCCCAGCGGCCGGTGCCCGTATACCCGGCGGGGGAGATCAGTGCGGCACGGTCACCGGATCGGCGCAGCTGCCGGGGATGTCGACCAGCGAACAGGCCACCGGGCCGCGGGTGGGACGGTAGTCCGCGGCAACACCGCCGGCCCGCGTGATCGCGCGGTAGGCGTCCACGGCGTCGGTGGGGCGGCGGGTGAGAGCGGGGTCGGTCAGCACGTCGACGGTGTACAGACCGAAACGTGGTGTGTAGCTGCCCCATTCGTAGTTGTCGGTGATCGACCAGTAGTTGTAGCCGATCACGTCGATGCCGTCGGCCTTGGCGCGCTGCAGCCAGTACACGGTGTCGCGCAGGTCGTCGCCGCGGGTGTAGCCGTCGGGACGCGGCGCGCCGTTCTCGGTCGGCATGCCGTTCTCCACCACATACAGCGGCTTACCGGGGAATCGGCGCGAATAGTATTCCAGCGCATAGTAGACGCCCTCGGGCTGCAGCGGCATCGTCCACAACCGGTCGAGGTCGTCCGGCGACAGCCGGGCCACATCCTGCGGGGTGTGACCGTAGTAGTAATCGATGCCGACATAGTCGAGTTTCGCGGCGATGGCGTCGATCATCGGGCCGTTGACCACCGGTTCCGCCGTGCCGACGATGTAGGCGAGGTTGCTGGTCACCATGGCACCCGGCTGCGCCCGGTGGATGTCGTCGTAGATGGTGTTGTGCGCCTGGATCAGTCGCTGCTGCATCGCCGGGACGTCGGCCGGCGACAACCCGCCGTTGCGGGTTTCGTTGACGATGTAGAACGCCGGTTCGTTGAAGGTGACCCACAGCGGGTTGCGAGAGGCGTAGCGCCGCACCACTGTCCGCGCGTTGGCCAGCCAGTCGTCGAGCATGGCCGGATGCGCCCAGCCGCCGCGGTCGGCGGCCCAGCCGGGGTACACCCAATGATCCAGCGTCAGCATCGGGCGGATGCCGTGCGCGGCCATCGTGTCGAGAACGCTGTCGTAGAAGGCGAATCCGGCTTCGTCCCATTCGCCCGGTCGCGGCTGCACCCGCGCCCATTCGACGCTGATGCGGTACACGCCGACGCCGAGCCCGGCGGCCAGGCCGATATCGGAGCGGTAGCCGGCGAAGAAATCGACCGCATCGTGGTAGCGGTCGTAGTCGGGATGCGTGGTCACATACCGCAGCCAGTTGCTGTCGGGCGCATGGCCTTCGCATTGGAATCCGGCGCTGGCCACACCCCACAGGAAGTCGGCGCCCAGATTCGGCACCGTGGCCGGGGCGGCCGGGCGGGCCTGGGCGAAGGCGGCGGGACCGGCCACGGCGGCGGCGGTCCCGGCGGCGAGCAGACCGAAAGCCTGGCGACGGCTGAGATTGCGCATCGAACTCCTCGGTATCCGGTGGGGGACGGTCCGGCAACGGTAACCCCGGTCACCGCTTTCGCGGGGCCGGACGCGGCGCAGTCATTCTCACCCGCAATTGGGCGAGTGTCCAGATGTTGCGGAATTCGGTCGAACACTGTCGGTACGCGCGGCTAGGGTGGCGGTCATGGTCACGCATATGACGCATTGGGGAGCGTTCGACGCCGTCAGCGACGGCGAGCGGCTGACCGCGGTACGGCCCTGGCCCGGCGATCCGGAGCCCACCCCGCTGATCGGCAATGTGGCTTCGGCGCAACATCATCCGACCCGCATCGATCGGCCCTACGTCCGGAAATCATGGCTCGACCACGGGCCGGGCGCACCCGGACGCGGCGGCGATGCCTATGTCGCGGTGAGCTGGGACCGCGCACTGGATCTGCTCAGCGGCGAATTGCGCCGCGTCTACACCGAATTCGGCCCCGAAGCCGTCTACGGCGGCTCCTACGGCTGGGCCAGCGCGGGACGTTTCCACCACGCCCAGAGTCAGCTGCACCGATTCCTGAACTGCCTCGGTGGCTACGTCCGCCACGTCAACAGCTACAGCCTGGGCACCTCCACCGTATTGCTGCCCTACGTGGTGGGGGATCTGTTCGCGCTGCTGGGACGTTTCACCGCCAAATCGGTGATCGCCGACCACACCGAACTGGTGGTCGCCTTCGGCGGTATCTCGCCAAAGAACGCCGCGGTCAATCCGGGCGGCGTCTCCCGCCACCACAACCGGGACTGGATCGAGCGGGCCCGCCGGCGCGGCTGCCGGTTCGTCACCGTCGCCCCGCTGCGCGACGACACCGCCGATATCGCGGAGGCGGAATGGATCGCCCCGCGGCCGGGCACCGACACCGCCCTGATGCTCGCGCTGGCGCAGGTTCTCGACGCCGACGGCCTGACCGACACCGCCTTCCTGAACTCCCACACCGTCGGCTACGAGCACTTCGCGCGATATCTGCGCGGCACCGCCGACGGCGTCGTGAAAGATCCCGCGTGGGCCGCCGCGATCACCGGGGTGCCGGCCGAACGCATCCGTACGCTGGCACACGAGATGGCCGCGGCCCGCACCCTCGTGACGGTGAGCTGGTCGCTGCAGCGAGCGCAGCACGGGGAGCAGCCGACCTGGCTGGGGGTGGTGCTGGCCGCCATGCTGGGCCAGATCGGATTGCCCGGAGGCGGTTTCGGTCACGGCTACGGCTCCTCGGCGAGCATCGGTGAACCCACCCGCACCCTGCCGCTGCCGCGACTTCCGCAGGGCGCCAACCCCATCGACCGCTTCATTCCCGTCGCGCGCATCGCGGACATGCTGCTCGCACCGGGCACACCGTTCCGATATGACGGGCGCGAGCTGCGCTATCCCGATATCCGGCTGGTGTATTGGGCCGGCGGCAACCCCTTCCATCACCATCAGGACCTGGCCCGCCTGCGCCGCGCGTTCGACCGGCCCGAGACCATCGTCGTCCACGACTCGTTCTGGACCGCCACCGCCCGCCACGCCGATATCGTGCTGCCGGCCACCATGACCATCGAACGCGACGACTACGGCACCGGCGACAACGACGCCATCCTGTTCCCCATGCCCGCCCTCACCCGCCCGCACGGACAAGCCCGTGACGACTACGACATCCTCGCCGAATTGTCCGAACGACTCGGCACGGGAAAGGAATTCACCGAGGGGCGCAGCACCGGCGAGTGGCTGCGGCACCTGTACCGGCAATGGTTGTCCGACCTGGGCGAACGAGGGCGGGACTTCCCCGACTTCGACCGGTTCTGGTCCGGTTCCGGCATCGACCTGCCCGTCGCCGACCCGCCGCAGGTGGTATTCGCGGACTTTCGTGCCGACCCCCGCGCGCATCCGCTGCCGACACCGTCCGGTCGCATCGAGATCTTCTCCGAGACCATCGCCGGCTACGGCTACCCCGACTGCCCCGGCCACCCGGTATGGCTCGAACCCGACGAATGGCTGGGAAGCGCCGCGGCGCACCGCTTTCCGCTGCAGCTGGTCGCCAACCAGCCGCGTACCAAACTGCACAGCCAGCTCGACGTCGGCGCGCACAGCCGATCGGTGAAGATCCGCGACCGCGAACCGGTGCGGCTGCACCCGTCGGAAGCCCGTGCGCGCGCCGTAGCCGACGGCGACATCGTGCGCCTGTACAACGACCGCGGCTCCTGCCTGGCCGGGCTCGTCGTCGACGACGCGGTCGCACCGGGCATCGCGCAGTTGTCCACCGGGGCCTGGTACGACCCGGATCCGGCCGATCCGTCGTTCTGCCGGCACGGCAACCCGAACGTGCTCACCGCCGACCGCCCCTCCTCCACGCTGAGCCAGGGCAGTACGGGCCAACTGGCGCTCGTGCAGATCGAGGCCTATCACGGCCCGGTGCCGGAGCTGACCGTGCTCACCCCACCGCCGATCGTGGCAGACCACGACAGCGTGTAACCGACTGCTGGGCAGCGACATTCGCACAGCAGGTCAGCCCGCCCGCGAGCCGATGATCCGGCGTCAGTCCTTGCGGCCGGTCAACGCCAGACTGGTACCCAGTCCGATCATCACGAGCCCACCGGCGCCGCCGACGGCGGCCAGTCGCCGTGGCGAACGCGCGAACCAGGCGCGTGCCGCTGCGGCGGTCAATGCCCAGGTGGAGTCGAAGATCAACCCGAACAACGGAATACACAAGCCGAGCACCAGCATCTGCCCCGGCACCCACCCGCCCTGGTCGACGAATTGCGGTAGCAGCGCGGCGAGGAAGACCACGGACTTCGGGTTGGCGACACCGACGACGAGGCCGTCACGCAGCATCGGGACGGCGCCACGCCGGATCTCGGGCACCTGCGTGGTGAAAGCCTCGGCCAGTCCGCCACGATGGCGGATCGCCTGGACACCCAGATAGATCAGGTAGGACGCGCCCAGGAGTTTGACCGCGGTGAACACCGTGGCCGACGCCGCGACGATCGTTCCGAGCCCGAAGGCGACCGCGGCGACCTGCAGGTAGACCCCGACCGCGTTACCGGCCACGGTGAACAGCGCCTCCCGCCGCCCGATCGTGATCGCCCGGGTGATCGCGAACAGGACGCTGGGCCCGGGAACGACGACGAGCACCAAGGCCAGCCCGGCGAATTCGAGCAGATGATCCCGCGCCACCATGCGACGACCATAACGAGCGGAAGCCGCGACCGGCCACCGCTTTCCGCGACAGCTTCCTCAGCCCGCTGCCGCGATCACCTCGCGCACCCAGTCCATCGGCACCGGCGCCAGATCGTGCGCGTCGAGCCCCACGTGGATCATGCGGCCGCAGGCGGACAGGTCAGCCGTGGCTGTGCTCGTGCGAGTCGTGCGACAGCCACACCTGTTCGGCGCGGAGGGCGGCCTGCGGGGTGAAGTAGTCGCCGGTCCGCACATCGTCGAGCAGTGTCGCGTGTTCGGGTGCCCACCCCAGCAGCGCCCGGGTGTGTTCGCTGGAGACCGGAACATCGAGGGAGAAGAACCGGGCCAGGAACGGGTTTCCCAGATGCGCGACGGCCTGTTCGAGGGTCAGCGAAGCGGTGGGGATTTCGAGCACATCCGCGATCTGCTCCGCGAGACTTCTGATCGTGACAGCGCTTTCACCGACGCCGTGCAACACGCTGCCGGCGGGAGCCTTCTCCAGCGCCAATCGGAACAACACCGCGGCGTCGGCGCGATGGACCGCGGGCCACCGATTGGCGCCGTCGCCGATGTAGGCCGAGACGCCTGCCCGCCGCGCGGCCGCGATGAGCGCCGGAACGAACCCGTAATCGCCGGGGCCGTGCACGGTCGGTGCGAGTCGGACCACGCTGGCGCGTACCCCCGCCCCGGCGAGACTCAGACAGCTCTGTTCGCCCGCGATGCGGAACGCGGCGACCGAATCAGGGTCCGGCGCGTCGAGCTCGGTGCTGACCTTCCCGGCCCTGGTCACCAAGGTGCCCGACGTGCTGACAAGGGGCTTGCCGGTGCCGGTCAGCGGCTGCCCGAGGGCCTCGATCGCGGCGCAGTCGCGGCGGGTGAGGTCATCCGGATCCGCGTAGTCGCCGCCGTAGGCCATGTGCAGGACGCCATCGGCGGCCTCCGCGCCGCTGCGCAGGCTGTCGAGGTCGTCCAAAGAGCCGCGATGCGGTGTCGCGCCCAACGATGTCAGCCGGGCGGCCGCGGCATCCGAGCGGGCCAGCCCGGTGACGGTGTGACCTGCAGCGATGAGCTCGGCGACGACAGCGGGTCCGGTCTGCCCGGAACCGCCGGTGACGAAGACATGCATGGCACCCTCCATTTTCACGCCAGTGACTGACACTAAGTAGTGTCAGTCACTGACTCTACGCGTAGCGCCAGTAACTGACGCAACGTGATGCCAGTCACTGACGCATCGCGGTAGGCTCGGCGCATGCCACGAAGCGGAGCAGAGGTACGTCACCGCCTGCAACAGGCGGCCCTCGAGCTGTACCGGGAACGAGGATTCGACCGGACCACCGCCGCGGAGATCGCCGCCTTGGCCGGGGTCAACGAGCGCACCTTCTTCCGGCACTTCCCCGACAAGCGCGAAGTGCTCTTCGACGGCGAAGCCGACCTGCGCACCACCCTCATGCAGGCAGTTGTCGAAGCACCCCAGGGGCTGGGCCCGTTCGAGGTGCTGCTGCGCGCCTTCCGGGAATCGGTTCGGAACCTGGAACGCAACCGCCCGTTCTCCGACCCGCGGCGGCAGGTCATCGCCGCGACACCGGCACTGCGTGAACGCGAACTGGCCAAGCACGCGGGGCTCACCGATGCCGTGGCGGAGGCGCTGCGACAACGGGATATCGACGCCGGTACGGCCGACTTGGCCGCCCGGACCGGTTGGGCCGCCTACCAACACGCGGTCCGAGCCTGGATCGACGACCCCGCGGACAGTCTGGACGCGCATCTGTGCCGAGCCTTCGACGACCTGCGCGGCCTCGCCGCCGACGCACCGATACGGGCGGATCGAGAGGACAAATCCGGTCCGGATCCGAGGTGAGCCGGCGGCGGCAGGGCACCGCCGACGGCTCGTGCCCATTACGGCGCCTGGAAGCCGCCGATCTTCTCCTCCAGCAGTTCGGCCAGCCGCAGCGGGGTGCGGTCCTCGAACATCGGACCGATGAGCTGCACCCCCACCGGCAGGCCCTCGGGGGAGCGGCCCGCCGGTATCGCGGTGGCGGGCAGGCCGGGC
>NZ_BAFW01000361.1 GCF_000308535.1 Nocardia cerradoensis NBRC 101014
GCCCCCGCAGGATGCCCGCGGCGATCGCGTGCAGCAGCAGGTGGGCCAGCGGGCCGCGGGGCCGTCCCGGACCGGGGAGCAGCCGGAATTCGCCGATCTCGTCCGAGTGAACGAGCACGTTGTCCAATATCGTTGTGCCGCTGCCGGTCTCGCGCTGTCCGATACCGTCCCAGTCGTCGACGTGCACCACCCCCTCGCGGTCTCCCGGCACGATGATGCTGACCTGTTCTCCGGCTTCGTTGTTCGCCCCGATGCGCAGATAGTCGGCGTAGATGCTGCCGGTGCTGTAGAACTTGCGCCCGTTGAGCCGGAAATGGTCGCCCTCGGCGGTCACGGTCGTATCGTAGGTGTACACGCCCGGCTGCCCGGACAGCTCCGACTGCGCGCCCGCGAAGATCTTGCCCTCGCGAATCCACTGCAGCCACCGCTCGCCCCGGTCGGTATCGCGCACCCGCAGTGCTTCCTCGGCGGTGGCCCAGTGAATGCGCAGGATGTGCGGGACGTCAGGATCGGCCTGCGCCAGCCGGACAGCGAGGGCGAAGAACTCGCGCAGGCTGTAGCCGGCTCCACCCAGTTCGCGCGGCAATCGCACCGCACCCAGGCGATGCTCGCGGGCCAGTGCGAGAGCGCGGTCGGGGCGGCCTCCGCCGGCATCGCGGCGGCGCCGGGCGTCGGCGGCGATCTCGTCGATCACCGCCTGCAGCTCGGCGGAATCGAGCGCCGGTGGGATATGTTCGGTTTGTGTCGACGTCATAGCGACCTCCACGGATAGTTCGGATGGTGATCGGGTCGCGCACCGGTTCTGGCTGGTGGGCGACGTCAGCCGCCGATCGCGAGCGCGGTCGGGTCGGTGAGGCGGTGACCGGGGACGGCGGCGACCAGTCCCCGGGTGTACGGGTCGGTGGGGTTGTCCAGAACCTGACCGACCGGCCCGGATTCCACGATCCGGCCTTGATGCATCACCGCCACGGAGTCGGCTATCGCGCGCACCACGGCGAGATCGTGGGAGATGAAAAGGTAGCTGAGCTCGAGTTCGTCCTGCAGGCGGTGCAGCAGGTCGAGGACCTGGGCTTGGGTGACCACGTCCAGGGCCGAGAGTGCCTCGTCGAGCACCAGCACCCGCGCGCCGACCGCGAGGGCGCGGGCTAGTGCGACCCGCTGCTGCTGCCCGCCCGACAGTTCCCGCGGCCGCCGATCCAGCACGGCGGCGGGCAGGCCGACCCGGTCCAGCGCCTCGCGCACCCGATCCCGGCGCGCGGCACGGCCTTTCACCAATCCGAACGAACTCAGAGGTTCCGCGACGATCCGCTCGACGCTCCAGCGCGGATCCAGCGAAACCTGCGGGTTCTGGTAGACGAGCTGGATATCACGCCAGAGTTCGCGGCGGTCACGGCGTTTCGCGGCGGTGATGTCGTGACCGAGCACCGACACCGTTCCGCTGCTCGGAGTATGAAGCCCGAGAACGAGTTTCGCGGTGGTGGACTTGCCCGACCCCGACTCCCCCACGAGCGCAAAGGTTTCCCCGCGTGCGACGGTGAAGGAAACATCCCGCACGGCATGCAGTTTTTCGGTGCCGACGTCGAACACCTTGCCGAGATCGCCCACCACGACGGCGGGCTGCGCATTGCCGGCGCGGCCGCGCGGCGGCCGGGACAGATGTGCGGCCACAGCATTGCGCAACAATTCCCGGCTGTAGGGGTTGCCCGGGTGCGCGATGATGTCGTCCACGGTCGCGGTCTCCACCGCCCGGCCGCCGCGCATGACGGCCACCCGGTGCGCCCGATCGGTGGCGATGGCCAGATTGTGGGTCACCAGCAGCACCGACACCGAGAACTCATGCGCGAGACCGTCGAGGACGTCGAGTACCTGTCGCTGCACCGTGACATCCAGCGCCGAGGTCGGCTCGTCGGCGATCAGCAGCTTCGGGCGCAGACCGAATGCGATGGCCAGCAGTACCCGCTGCCGCATACCGCCGGAGAGCTGGTGCGGATACTGGTCGTAGCGAACATCCGGCCTGTCGATGCCGACGAGGTCGAGTAGTGCGATCGACTGCCTCCGGATCGACGCGGCATCGGGGCGGGTGACTCCGCTGAGATCGGGATGTAACCGGAAGATCTCCGCCACCTGAGAACCCACGGTGCGCACGGGATTGAGCGAGGTCGCCGGATCCTGTGGCACCAGGGCGATTTCGCGTCCGCGCAACCGGGCGAGTGCGGAGGCACTCGCCGTGGTCAGTTCGCGGCCGGCGAACCGGATGCTGCCGCCGGTGACGCGGCCACCGGAGGGCAGCAGCCCGATCACCGACCGGCTCAATGTGCTTTTGCCCGAACCGGATTCGCCGACCAATGCCACGATCTCACCGGGTGCGATATCCAGGTCCACATGGTGCAGCACCGCATGCTCGGTGCGGCCCGCGCGAAACGCCACGGACAGATCGCGCACCCGCAGCAGCGGTTCGACAGGCTCGGTGTCGGAGTGGTCGGACATGGCTGTTCCTCTACAGACGGGTGGCGGATCTGATCCAGTGGCTCAGCCGCGCGAAGGCCAGCACGACGGCCATCACGGCGAGGCCGGGAAAGGTGGTGAGCCACCAGGCATTTCCGAGATAGTTGCGGCCCTCGGACAGCAGCGTGCCCCATTCCGGGGCGGGCGGCGGTGCACCGAAACCGAGGAAGCCGAGCGCGGCGATCGCCAGAATGGTGGAGCCCAGTTCGACCGCGACCAATGCCAGCACCGGACCGATCGAATTCGGCAGTACGTGGCGCACCAGCACACCCGGTTCGCGGGTGCCGGAAAGCCGCGCGGCCTGAACATATTCCAGCTGCGTGATCCGCAGCGCCTCCGCCCGCACCAGCCGCGCGAACGGGGCGATGGCGGCGATGCCGACACCCAGGGCGATATGCAGCGTGCCCGGTCCCAGCGCGGCCACCAGCACCAGTGCGAGCAGGAAGCCCGGCACCGCGAACAACACGTCGACCAAGCGCATGATGATCGCCTCGACCGGCCCCCTGACCACTGCGGCGACGACCCCGAGAACCGACCCGGCCACGAGTCCGAGCAGCACGGCAGCGAAGGCGCCGACCAGGGTGGCCCGTGTTCCGTGCACGAGCCTGGTGTAGGAGTCGCGCCCGATCCGGTCGGTGCCGAACCAGTGTGCGGCGCTCGGCGGGGAGAACGCGTCGGCGGGCACGCCCACCACCGGATTGTGCGAGGTGAACAGCCCCGGGACCAGCGCCCACAGCAGCACCACGGCGAAGATCGCGAACGCGGCGATCAGCGACAGGTCCTGCCGGGCGGGTCGCCGGACAGGCGCAAGGGGCACAACGATTTCAGTGTCGGTCATCGCATTTCCTCACGCCCGCGCCGGGTCGCCGCCGCGCACGATCCGCGGGTCCAGCAGCGGGTAGATCAGGTCGACCGCGAGGTTCACCACCACAAAGACGGTCGCGATCATCAGCACGAACCCCTGGATCAGGGCGAGATCCTGGTTGGCGACCGCCTGCTCGAGCACCGAACCCACGCCGGAGCGCGAGAACACCGTCTCGGTGACGACCGCACCACCGACCAGCAGGCCGATGATATTGGCCGCGACGGTCAAGGTGGGCGCGGAGGCGTTCTTGAGCACGTGCCGGAAGAACACCCACGCCTCCCCCGCCCCCTTGGCGCGCGCCACCTCGACGAATTCCTGCCGATAGGTGGCGTCGATGCTCTGCAACAGGACCTGTGTCACAGCGGCCGACAGCGGTATGCCGAGCACGATCGCCGGCACCAGCACCGACAGCAGCGACCCGTCCGGGAACACCGACATCAATCCGAACTGGAACGACAGGATCTGCAAGGCCACGATGCCGATCCAGAACGGCGGGACCGAACTGAACAGCGGCGGCACCACCCGGAACAATTTGCCCAGCGCGCGCGGCCGCCCGAGATAGACGAAATAGGCGACCAGTGCGGTGATCACGATCGCGACGATCAGAGCCAGCCCGGCCAGGCGCAACGTCGACGGCAGGGCGTCGCCGATGCGATCGACGACGGTCTGCCCGCTGGAGATGGAGTAGCCGAAATCGCCGGAGGCCAATTCGATCAGCTGATGAAGGTAGCGCGATATCGGCGAGCGATCGTAGCCGTAGTAGGACTTCATCGCCCCCAGCACGTCCGGGTCGATCCCGGCTCCGTCGCTGATCTGCCCGACCAGGGCGGTCACCGGATTCGACGGCAGCAGTGTCACCGCGATGAAGATCGCGGTGTAGGTGAGCCACAGCACCGCGACCGCGTGCAGCACTCGCCGCCGGATATAGCGGCCCATCTCACCCCGCCTTCCACGCGGTGTGGAACAGCGGATAGGTGGTCGCGTTGAATTCGACGTTCACCTTCGATGACACCCCGTAGACCTGCGCTTCTTCGAAGGTGGGGATGACCAGCGCCTTGTCGATGAGGTACTTCTGCTCCTCGCGCTGTACCTGGGCCAGTGCGGCATCGTCGGCGGCGTTCAGTTCGCGTTCGCGGAAGGCGACCAGTTCGGGGTCGGTGACCAGCAGCGCGGTATTTCCGGGGGCGCCGAACTGCTGAGCCAGCGACACCACCGAGATCCGGCTGACGGTGACCGGCACCTGCGGATCGGTCTGCGCGGCGTTCGCGAAGGTGACGTCGTTGCGCACGTTCAGCACCACGCCGAGTTCCTGGCGCCACTGCTGGGCGATGTATTCCCACGCTCCGCCGAGCGCCGCCTGCTGGGCGTCCTGCGGAACCGTGAGTTCCAGCCGCTTCCCGTCCTTCACCCGGACGCCGTCGGCGCCCGCCCGCCAGCCGGCCTCGTCGAGCAACTGCCGCCCCCGGCCGGGATTGTAGGCGAGGTCGGCCGAATGATCTTCGAAGGCAGGATGATCCACGTTCAGAATGGATTTCGCGGGCGGGAAATTCGCCGACAGCGCGGTGCGCGACATCTCGTCGCGGTTGATCGTGATCTGCAGTGCCTTGCGCACGCGCTCGTCGGAGACCAGCGGGTTTCCGATCCGGAAGGCGGCGAAATTCGAGGTGCCGAGGGTCGGCCGGGTGGCCAGCACCTGATAGCCGCTGCGCTGCAGCGCCTTCTCGTCGACCGGCTGAATTCCCCGGGCGATGTCCACCTGGCCGGATTGCAGTGCGCCCGTGCGTAATCCGATTTCCGGCAGCACCCGCCAGACCACCTTGTCCAGATAGGCCGGTCCCTGGTTGCGCGAGGTCTGTGGCGCCCAGTTGTAGCCCTCGCGCCGACGCAGGACCACCTCCTGATTGGGCACCTGCGATTCGAAGACGAACGGCCCGGCCGAGACGACGTTTTCGGGTTTACCCGCGTCGTCGACGTTCAACTCGAGGGTCGAGGCGGCGACGATCCCGTTCTGCAGTTGCGAGGTGCGCAACGCGAAACCCTGGTTGGGGCGGGTGAGTACCACCTTCACCGTGTCGTCGGCGATAAGTTCGGCGTGGTCGAATCCCGGTTTGAGGTACGGGTTGGCGGTGATGTTTCGTGCCTGGTCGCCGCGTGCGAGTCGTTCGAGGTTGCGGCGCACGATCTCGGCATCGAGCGGAGTGCCGTCGCTGAAGGTGATGCCGGGCCGGATGCGGAAGGTGAATTCGGTATTGGCCGGATTGTGCGACCACTCCGACGCCACCCACGGCACCAGCTTCTTGGTCACGGGATCGAAATACAGCAGAAACACCAGCACGCCGAACACCAGATTGCCCGAACTGTAGGTGCCCAGCCGCTGGTTCTGCCACGACGGCACGGCCTGGGTATCCGAGATGACCAGAGTGCCGCCACGGACCGGGGCACCGGTGGGCGCAGTACCGGTTTGCGCCCCTTCCCGGCCGCTGCCGCAGGCCGCCAACGCGAGCGCCCCGATCGTTCCCGCGCCGGCGGCGAGGAATCCGCGTCGGGTGAATCTGCTTGTCATGCATGGTCCTTCATCGCATCGTGGTTTCGAGAACCCGAAGGCGGCCGAGGCGAGTCGATCGACCGGATGTCGGGGAGTGACCTGCCGTATCGGGGCGGTAAAGACGTTGGGCCAAGGCTATGCCCGATGGCGGGAACCGGTGCGTGTTGCGATCGGCGAGATTGTCTATACCGTGCGTTAAGTTATCGTGAAACCACGCGGCTCGACCGTTATGCGGTCGTGCTGAAGGCGCCCCGCCATCGACGCGCCGGATGAGACTGCGGGAGCGTGTCGTCGCGGCCGAAAAGCTTGTGCCGCAACGTTCCCGGCTCGTATTCGGGCAGGGCCAGTCCGCGCGTGCGCAATTCGGGGACGACATGGTCGGCGAAGTCGGCAAAACTTCCCGGCGTCACCAGATATTGCAGGTTGATACCGTCCACGCCCGCGTCCTGCCAGCGTTCGAGTTCGTCGACGATCTGTTCGGGGGTGCCGACGATGCGGGTGTCTTGTTGTTTGTGCCGGATGAAGTCGGCGATCGTCACGTCGGTGCGGCCGTCCGCGGCCCGGATCAGGCCCTCGATGGTGCTTTTCGTACCGTCGACCCGCCCCGCCAATTCGCCGATCGGGGTGTCGGTGGGCAGGCCGCCGAAGTCGATGCCGATACTGCCGCTGCGGTGGGCCAGCAAACCGTCGACGCTGAAAGAGGAATCCAGGTCCTCGGCCTTGCGGCGCGCCTCCTCCTCGGTCGACCCGACGATCACCGTCAATCCCTGGAAGAATTTGATGTCGTCGCGCTCCCGACCGGCGGCGACCGCTTGGTCGCGGGTCGCCCGGATGACCTGCTCGGCGGCGCGGGGCGAGCCTTGAGTGATGAAGACACCCTCCGCGTGGCGGGCGGCGAACGCCCGGCCCGTCTCGGAGGTGCCCGCCTGGAACAGCACCGGCGTGCGCTGCGGCGACGGCGCCGACAGATGCGGCCCCTCGACGGAATACCGGGCACTGCGGTGATTGATCTTGTGCACCTTGGCCGGGTCGGCGTGGATGCCTCGCACGCGATCGCGGATCAAGGCGCCGTCGTCCCAGGACCCCTCCCACAGTTTGTAGACGACTTCGGTGTACTCCTCGGCCCATTCGTAGCGGCCGTCGTGCTCGACCCGATCCGGCAGATCGAAGTTGCGGGCCGAATTGCGCAGCGCGCTGGTCACCACATTCCACCCGATGCGTCCGCCGGAGAGGTGGTCGAGCGTGGAGATCTTGCGCGCGAAGGAGAATGGATGATCCTGCAGCACCGAGCTGGTGATCACGATGCCGAGATGTTCGGTGGCGGCGGCCAGCGCCGAAACCAGTGCCGAGGGATCATGATTCGGGATCTGCAGCCCTTCGGCGACATGGGTGTCCCAGCCGCCGTTGAAGTCGTCGTAGAGGCCGACCACATCGGCGAAGAAGACGGCGTCGAAGCCCCCTCGCTCGAGGATGGTGACCAGTTCGATCCACGGGTCGAGGGTGTGGAATTCGGTCTGCCGGGTGTCCTCCCGTCGCCAGGCCCCGTAGGCGACGTGGGTGACGGTGTTCATGGTGAAGGCGTTGAGCAGGAGACGTGGCCGGGTCATGGGTGGTCGGACCTTTCGGTGGATCGGCGCGGCGGCGGGGTGCGGAACGGTCCGGCCGTCAGTGCTGTGCGCCGAAATCGTGGAGCAGCAGGGCGATCTCGAAGCCGCGGCGCTGCAACCAGTGCGCGACCACCGATGCGCGGGCGGCGGTGAGGTCGTCGATCAGGACCACCCGGGCACCCCGTACGGCGATGGTCCGGTACGACACGCCGAGCAGCTGCCCGCCCTCGGCGTTGATCGATCCGGGCAGGTGCTGCTGCGCGAATTCCTCGGGTGTGCGCACGTCGAGCAGATAGGTGGTGCGGTCGGGGTCGGCCGCCCACGCGTGCGCGGTTTCCACCGTGACACGGTCGAATTCGTCGTCGGCGGACAGCGCCCGCACCCGCTCGGCCGCCCGCTCACGGGCGGCCTCGTCCACCGGTCCGTACACGGCGGTCGCGCCGGTTTCGAGTTCGAGGTTCTCCTGCTTCCACGCCTTGGTCCCCTCGTGCAGGTAGGAAACCTTGTTCGGCACACCGGCGTCGATCAGGGTCTGCGCGCCGATGATCGCCCGGGGCAGCCCGGCGCAGGACACCACGACGTGGGTGTCGGGCGAGGGAACCACGTCGGCGAAGCGCAGCAGCAGCTCCGCGCCCGGAACGCCGACGGCACCGGGGACGTGACCCGCGGTGAATTCCGGCAGCGTGCGGGTGTCGATGACGACGACGTCGGCGCCTTCGCCGGTGAGCTTCTCGAGTTCGGCCGCGGTGACCGACGGGGTCTCGCGTTCGTCCCGGATGCCGAGAGAGAACGTCAGGCCGGGCACGTCGAACGTCGGCAGATCCTCGGTGCCCTCGCGGGTCCATTCCGGGATGCCGCCGGTCAGGACGTAGACCTCGGTGCGCCCGGCCGCGGCCAGCTCGTCGGCGACCGGCCCGGCTGCACCGTCACCGCCGTCGACCAGTACCGTCCGCACCAGCTTGCGCGGCACGAACCGGTCGATTTCGGCGGCTACCCGCTCGGCCGGCAGGTTCGTGGCGAACAGCGGTGACGCGTAGCCGACCACGTCGCCGGGACGGATGTCGAGCACCGCGAGTTCGTCGCCGTCGGCCAGCCAGCGCCGCAGCGTCTCCGAATCGATTGTGCCGGTCGCATTTTCGGTATTCACCGGGTCCGTGGCGTGCGGGGCGGCGGCGCTTTTCTCGATCGATGACGTACTCATGTGCGCGGTCCACCTTCACTCGAAGGGAGGTGGAATAGCCTCCCAGGAGACCACAGGGTAGGCCCGCAGCGGGAGCCACCGCGGACGATCGAGGCCCCGCCCGAAACCGGTACAGGGGTGGCGAACTGGGCAGACGCTACCGGCCGACCGTTCAAATCACGACGGTTCGAGTGTCGGCGGCGGCCGATGCGCGGTGCGGGTGTTTCGACCACGGCGATCGGTATTCATTGACGCGCCTCGACCGAGCCAGTAGGAGAGTAGATACGGCCATTGCCGTTTCACCGATCGTCGAGCCTCATCGCCGCACAAGTCTCCGAGCGCGCGCTGATCCTCGTTCACCGAACAGGAGCCGCCCGTATGAGCACGGGAACCGATACCACCGCGCCCCGACCGCAGCGACGACTGACCCTCGCCGCATCCATCGTGGGTGCCGGCGCCTCCGCGAAGGCGTGGAACTGGCCCGGCACCAAGTGGAATCGCTTCGCGGACTTCGAGCACTACCGGCGCTCCGCCGAGATCGCCCGGTCCGGGAATCTGGACGCGATATTCGTCTCCGACCATCCGGCATTGCAGCGTGATGCCCGCCACGGGCCGGGTCATCTGTTCGATCCGATCGTGCTGTTCTCCGCGATCGCGGGTGCCGTCCCCGATATCGGCTTCGTGCTGACGGCGTCGACGAGCTACAACTCGCCGTACAACCTGGCGCGCCGGCTCGCGAGCCTGGATACGATTTCCGGCGGCCGGGTGATCTTCAACGCGGTCGCCAACTTCAACCCCGATATCGCCGCCAACTTCACCGCCGACGGACTGCTCGACCGCGAAGACCGCTACCGCAAAGCCGACGAATTTTTGGACGTGGTCAAGAAGTTGTGGCTGTCGTGGGATGCCCCGCAGGGACCCGAGCCGCAGGGCCCGCTGTGGGACGAGACCACCGCGCGGGTGATCGATCACCACGGCGAATTCTTCGATGTGCGTGGACCTCTCAATGTGCCGGTGGGTCCACAGGGGCATCCGGTGATCTCCCAGGCCGGCGCCTCCGAACAGGGCATCGATTTCGCGGGTAGGCACGCGGAGATCGTGTACGCGGCCCTGCTCGAGAAACAGTCCGCGGTCGATTTCGCCGCGAAGCTCGACGCCGCGGCGCAGCGCCACGGTCGACCGGCCGACAGCATCCGGCTGTTCCCCGGCGTGAACGTCTATCTCGGTGACACCCACGCGGAGGCGCTGCGCCGCCATGAGGTGTTCAGCGGCGCCGACAGCGAGGACGACCTGATCGCACACTTCCTGCACCAGCAGCGCACGCTGAATCCGGCCTTCCCGAAGCAGCTCGACGCCGACAAGCCGTTGAAACCGGAATGGTTCGAACCGCAGGAGGATCAGACCCGGCCGATCGGTTTCAGCAAGGCGCTGCAGGACCTCGTCCGCGTCGAGGAGCCGACCACTCGCCAGATCATCCGGCGGGTCGGCGGGGCCGGCGGGCATCGGCTCGTGATCGGCACCCCGAAGGAGGTCGCCGACGCCCTCATCGACTGGTGGGCCGACGGCGCGGTGTCCGGATACAACGCGCATTTCCCGCTGCTGCACGACGATCTCGAGCGGTTCGTCGCGCAGGTGGTGCCGATCCTGCAGACCGAGGGCGTCTTTCCCACCGGATACGACGCCCCGACGATCCGCGGCCGCTTCGGCCTGCCGGAACCGGGTATCTCCCCCGCCGAGGAGGCCGCGTAACCCCCGCGGCCCGACCACGGTGGCCGACGCGCACCAAGGCGGAGTCGTCGGCGGCGGGTGGCCGGTCCGGTAGGTCCAGCCTTCGACGCCGACCCATGCGGTCGGCCCCTCAGTGCCTCGGTCTCCTCGCTCGCCGCAGTCATCTCGGTGCCGAAAAATCTTCTCAGCCAACCGAATCGGGCTCCGGCCCGCTCGGCGGGCACAGATACGACCGGTGCCGCTGGAGGTGATCCGCGAGGCGCTGGAGGTGGCCCTGCAGGCCGGATATCAGTACACGGCGCCGGTTCGACGGCTTGACCCGAGGGTTCTGCAGCTCATTCTCTGTCCATTGGGAGTGGCGTTCGATCCAAGGGCATCGGCCCCCGGAAACGGCGTCTCAGGGGCTCACTAGAGTTCGTTCATGGGGTGGTCTATGTGGGTAATCGTCCGGTGACCGCGGGTCAGCGCCCGCCTCAGGCGCCGGACATGAGATTCGTTGGGCGGCTGGGCCAGGTCGCCCGGATCGCGGGTCCGGTAGTTCTCACTTCGGCGACCACTGTCGTGCTCGGGCTGACTGACACCCTCGACGTTTCGGAGCCGCTACGCGCGATTCCTACGCATGTCGACGCAAGGAAATCCGCTGCTCTTCTTGATCCCCGAACAATGAACCCCACCTCGGAATCTAGGCACTACCTGCGCATTGACCAGAATTCTCGGTCAGCGGGTTCGAGGTTCGAGTCCCTGATGGCGCACTCCACACGAAGACCCCTGACCCCGGGATGCCGGTCAGGGGTCTTCTGCGTTTCCGACTCGGATGGTCGGTGAATTCTGCTCGGCCGCACAGAGATTCCGCGTGCGCCTTGCCACACCGACTGCGGTCCGGTCGATCAGCCGATCGGTGGTGCCAGGTACTCCAGCTCATAACCGGCGCCGGCCGACGTTACGCGGGCGATGCCGGGTGAGTCGAGGTGGGCGCCGGCGACGAAGTGGTGTGGGCGGGTCAGTTGTTCGAGGAGGCACGCCCGCGCGGCGCGGGCCTGGGATTGGTTGCCGTCGAACTCCCAGGACACGGCCGGTCGATCGAATTGGAGCGTGGGAACATGCACGGTGTCGCCCCAGACGAGAAGGTGGGCGGCGCCGCTGGTGACGTCGTAGACGGTATGACCGGGGGTGTGACCCGGGGTCGGGATCGCCGTGATCCAGTCGTTGATCGCGACCTGTTCCGATACGGGGACGACCCGGTCGCGGATCGGCTCCAGCCGGCCTGTGAACACCGACGTGTCGCCCGCGCCGATCCACACGCGTTCGAGTTCGGCGAACGCCTCCGAACCGTCCGGCGCGATCAGGCCGCTCACGTGATCTTCGTGGTTGTGGGTGATGGCCACATCGGTGACCTGGGCGCGATCGACTCCCGCTTCGTCGAGCGCGTCGTAGACCAACCCCATGGTGGGGTCGTGCCAGACGTCGGACGCGCCGGTGTCGATCAGCACCGATCGCGTGCCGTCGGTAACGAAGAAGGCGTTGACCGACAGCCGCAGATTGTCGCCGACCAGCGGCACGGCGGCGGGCAGCTCGGCGAGCGCACACCCGTGCTCGTCGCGGAGGCGGGTCGGCGGCATGTCGATGTAGCCGTCTCGCAACGAGATCACCTGCAGGTCACCGAATTCGAACGTGGCATGGTGCCGGCCACTCGAAACCCAACGCATGGAACCTCCGTGTCGTGCGCACATATCGTGTTTCTTCGATAGAAGATGACATCTCCTATCGAAGAAACATACACTGTGGGCGGCGAGATACCCATCGATCGAGGAGCGCGGTGGCCGAGCAAGACGGAAACGTGACCGGACCACACCACGGTGACGAGCCGGCCGGCGCGTTCGGCGGCAACGTGCGACGACGCCGCGAGGAGGCGGGCCTGACGCTCGAGCAGCTGTCGACCCGGTCGTCGGTCAGCCGGGCGATGCTGTCGAAGGTCGAACGCGGTGAGAAGAGCCCGACCATCGGCGTCGCGTCGAGGATCGCCCACGCGCTCGACGCGTCGCTCTCGGACCTGATCGGCGGGTCCGCCGCTGCCACATCGGGCGCGGCCGTCGTCCTGCGCAAAAGCGATCGTCCCGTTTTCCGCGACCCCGAAACCGGATTCGAACGGCATATGGTGTCGGCCGCCCCGGGCGTGGGAACCGGCGAGATGATCGTCCACCACCTCCCCGCACAGGTGTCCACCGGACTGCTGCCCGCGTATCCGCCGGGCACCGAGAAACAACTCGTGGTGCTCGACGGCACCCTCACCGTCTTGATCGGCGGAATCAGCGAAACCCTGAACACGGGCGACTCCCTGTTCTTCCAGGCCGACACGGACCACGGCTTCGCCAACCGGACCGACGCCGCCTGCCAATACATCATGGTGATCTCGCGTCGCCCTTGATCGGCCGCCGACCGGAACCGGTCGCCGGCCTGGGGCGTCCAAACAACTGTGGGGAGCATTATCGAGTTCATCGATGCGCGGTTGCGCGAGGACGAGCATGCGGCGCGGGCCGTCGACGGGGAACGGCGGGCGTGGCGGGAGGTGCTGGCCAAGCGGCTCATCGTCACGCTGGCACAGCTACCGGACGGGGGCGGGAGTGAGGATCGGTTGTTGCGGTGCGTCGCGCTGTGCTGGGCCGACCATGCCGACTATCGACCGGAGTGGATCCTCTAGGTCCACGCGGCGGGGACGTGGTTAGGCTCGACGGCATCCGTTCGCGATCGGGAACCGACATGGCCGACTACGCACATACCGACCACGCCAGTAAGGGCCGCGCCGAGAAGGCGCGTCGGCTCGCGGCCTATCTCTGGCAGCGCGGGGTCTCCGGCGCCGAACTCGCGACCATCCCGGCGGCCACGCGCCGAAAGCTCGCGCGCGCAGCCGACACGAATCCGCCGAGTACCGACGAGACCTGGACTCTGGTCGCGCAACTGCTCGACGAGAAGGATGCGTGGGCCACGCGCAACCCGAACCATCCTGCCGCACAACGTGTTCACACGGACGAGAAGATTCTGTGGATCAAGCCGCCGGTGACGCCCTGGCTCGCCGACGACGCAAACCCGTCCCCCTGAACCCTGCCCGGACCGCGCGCCACCCTTGACAGCAAGAAGTGAACTGGAGTTCACTCCTTGGGTGACCGACGACGCGCACCACTCCGGCACCCGGCCCGCGGCCTGGCGCGAGGACCTGACCAGCGGCGAGGACTCGCTGTTCGCCGACCGTCCGGAACCGGAGCAAGGTCCGGCCTACCGCACCCTCACCTACGAGGTGACCGGCCGCATCGCCCGCATCACGTTCGACCGCCCCGAGCACGGCAACGCCATCACCGCCGATACCCCCATCGAACTCGCGCACGCGGTCGAACGCGCCGACCTCGATCCGCGCGTGCACGTGATGGTGGTCTCGGGGCGCGGCAAGGGATTCTGCGGCGGCTACGACCTCTCGATCTTCGCGGAGAACGGCCTGTCCCCCACCGTGTCGGCCCAGCCCACGACCGGAACAGTGCTCGACCCGGTGGTGCAGGCGCGCAACCACAACCCGTGGGGCACATGGGATCCCATGGTCGACTATCAGATGATGAGCCGGTTCAACCGCGGCTTCTCCAGCCTGCTGCACGCGAACAAGCCGACGGTCGCCAAACTGCACGGCTTCGCCGTCGCGGGCGGCACCGACATCGCCCTGTTCTGCGATCAGATCATCTGCGCCGACGACACCAAGATCGGCTATCCCCCCACTCGCGTATGGGGCATCCCGGCCGCGGGGATGTGGGCGCACCGCCTCGGCGATCAGCGCGCCAAGCGGTTGCTGTTCACCGGCGACTGCCTCAGCGGTAAGCAGGCCGAGGAGTGGGGCCTGGCCGTGGAGTCCTGCCCCGCGGACGAGCTCGACGAACGCACCGAACAACTGCTGGAACGGATTTCGCGCATGCCGATCAATCAGCTGATCATGGCGAAATTGGCACTCAACAGCTCACTACTGGCCCAGGGCGTCGCGAATTCGGGCATGGTGAGCACCGTGTTCGACGGCGTCTCCCGGCACACCCGCGAAGGGTACGCGTTCCAATTGCGTTCGGCCACGGTCGGATTCCGGGAAGCGGTGCGTGAACGCGACGAACCGTTCGGCGACTGGAAGCGGGCGCAATTCGACCGGCCGGATGGCGCCGAAGACAGGTGATGCGGTCTCCGGGACGAAACCACCCGAGCATCGAACCGGCCGCGACGACTTCGGAGCCTCGGTACCGAAAACTCGGACGACAATCCGGCGTTCGTCTCAATCCGCGTGCGCAACCTCACCTATCGCCGGCGGCATATCCGATTCGCGCTCGGCACGCGCACTCACCTTGTCCGCCAGCGATCGCAACGCCCGCGCCTCCGCGTCGGTCAACTGGTCGACGAACAGCCGCCGCACCAAGTCGACATGCCGGGGCGCGGCCTGTTCGAGCGCCCGGCGACCGGATTCGGTGAGGCAGATCAGCCGGCCGCGCGCATCGTCGGCGGCCGGACTGCGCACCACCAGCCCCCGCTTGTCCATCCGCGTCAGATGCTTCGACAGCCGGCTCTTGTCCCAGCAGATCTGCGCCGCGAGGTCGCGAGCGCGCACACTCCCCTCGCGCGCATCGGACAGTGCCACGAGAATTTCGTAATCGGGAACCGACAGTCCGTCGCGGGCGAGACCGGCGGCCATCGCGGCGTCGAGCCGCTGCCGTAGCCGGATGTACGCAGACCAGGTCTGTTGCTCCTGTTCGTCCAGCCACCGCACCATGGGAATGATCCTACCGAGTTATTGGTTGACATGGACACCAACCGGCCTAGGAGGACATCATGCCCGCGATCACCGTCGACGACATCCTGGTGCTGCCGCGACTGCCCCGCCCGGAGCAGACCATGCGACAGCGGCCGGTCCGGACCGTGACCACCGCCCACAAACAACTCGAGGGCGCCGGATTCGAGGTGCGCCGGCCGTTCCCGAGCCTCGATGTGCGCACCGCCGACCCGTTCATCCTGCTCGACCACATGGGCCCGGTCGCCTACGAGCCCTACCAGGCCAAGGGCGCCCCGTGGCATCCGCACCGCGGTTTCGAGACCGTCACGTACATGATCGACGGAACCATGGTTCACCACGATTCCAACGGCGGCGGCGGAACCATCGCCGAGGGCGACACCCAGTGGATGACCGCCGGTTCGGGCATCCTGCACGACGAACTTCCCGCCGAGGAACTGGTGATCTCGGGCGGCGTCTTCCACGGTGTGCAACTGTGGGTCAACCTGCCGCGATCGCTGAAGATGGCGGACCCGCGTTACCAGGATCTGCGCGCGAGCGAACTGACACTGGTCACCTCCCACGACGGCGGCGCGCTCGTCCGCATCATCGCCGGCAATGTCGGCGGATACGAGGGTCCCGGCTCGACCTACACGCCCATCGCCTACGCGCACGCCTCGATCAGTCCCGGCGCGCGGCTGGAAACGCCGTGGCCGCAGGAGTTCACCGCGATGGCCTACGTGCTGGCCGGCAGCGGCACCGTCGGCGACGAGGGCCGCACCCTCACCGAGGGACAACTGGCGGTACTCGGCCACGGCGAGGCCGTCGCGCTCGCCGCCGACGACCGCCAAGAGGGGCCCACCGGTCAATTCGAGGTATTACTGCTGGGCGGCGCGCCGATTCGCGAACCGGTCGTGCAATACGGCCCGTTCGTGATGAATTCCAAACAGGAAATCATCGACGCCGTAACCGATTTCGAGGCCGGGCGCATGGGACATATTCCGGCGGAACATATGACGGGCCGCCGCCTGGGGGAATAAGCGGCTCTCGGCCGTGCGGTTGACAACGGCGGTCGCCATCAGAACAGTAGACTCGGCGGTTCCGGCCCTGCCACCGCGGGGAGTGCGGCCGGTCCGCCGTATCAACCGCAGCTGACATCGAGGAATACATGAACGTTCGCAGGCTAATCGTGACCGGCGCGGGCTTGATCACCCTCGCCGCCCCGATCGTCTCCACCGCCCCGTCCGCCCTGGCCGACGGTTTCATCCCCACCGGTTCCGCCGGTACCGGATCCTCCGGTATCGACGACGCCATCGGCGCCACCGGCTCGGCAGGACTGACGCAGACGGGTTCGGCGGGAGGCACGTTCAAGAACTGTGACGAGGCCCGGGCGGCGGGTCGCGCCCCGCTGTTCCGCGGTGAGCCCGGCTATTCGCCGCATCTGGATCCCGACGGCACCGGTATGGCCTGCCCGACCGTCTGATCCGCGCGGTAATCGCCGCAGACGACAAAGAACCCGGTGTGACAGTGTCACACCGGGTTCCGTCGTTTCTGCGGCGTCAGCGGCGGAAGATCTTGATCAGCACCAGCACGCCGACCAGAGCACCCCCGCCGATCAGGCTGTACTTCACCTTCGGCTCGTTCAGCTTCGCCACCACGGCCTTCTTGGTGTTGCCGGCGATCCGCTGCGGGTCCGCCCGCACCGCGAGCTCGTCGAGTGTGCCCGCGAGCCGATTGCGCGCGGCTTCGATCTCCCGCTCGATGTGCTCGGTATCCCTCGCCACATTGTCTCCTGTTGTCGTTCCGGTAGGTCGCTGGCCGTCGAGTCTATCCGCCGCCCCCGATGTCGCGTCCGTTGTCACATCGGTGGGCTACCGTGCTGGCATGACCGATACCAAAAAACTCGGCCCCGGCGACCCCGCGCCGGATTTCACGCTTCCCGATGCCGACGGTAAGCCGGTGTCGCTGGCGGACTACCGCGGCCGCAAGGTGATCGTCTACTTCTACCCGGCCGCCAGTACGCCCGGCTGCACCAAGCAGGCGTGCGACTTCCGCGACAACCTGGCCGAGTTGAACGAGGCCGGCCTCGACGTCCTCGGCATCTCGCCCGACAAACCCGCGAAACTGGCGAAATTCCGGGACAACGAGAAGCTGACCTTCCCGCTGCTGTCCGATCCCGAGCGCGAGGTGCTCCAGGAATGGGGCGCCTATGGCGAGAAGACGATGTACGGAAAGCGCATCACCGGCGTCATCCGCTCCACCTTCCTCGTCGACGAGCAGGGCGTCATCCAGGTGGCCCAATACAACGTGCGCGCGACGGGGCATGTGGCGAAGTTGCGCCGCGACCTGTCGGTGTAGCGCGGACCGGTGACGGACGAGACGCGGGGCCCGAGACGAACGTCTCGGGCCCCGCGTCGGCACTTCGCGGCGTTCAGTCGCGCTGCGGCATCATCGCGACCATCCACCGCAGGGTCAGCCGCCAGTGGTTGTCCCACCATTCGTTGAATTCGGTGGTGCCGAGCTGCGGCGGCGCCGACTCGCCCGGAAACAGCAGCGAGCCGTTGGGGGCGCCGACGGGTTCGGTCGGCGCGGGGATCACCGACTTCGACTGCGGCTCCGGCGCATCCGGCTGTGGCGCCTCCTTCGCCAGGCGCTTCGGCTCACTCGCCGGATCCGACCCTCGCACGCCCAGCCAGGGCGACCCGTCCGGTCCCCAGCCGGCGGAGGCCGGGTCGGCGGTCGACGGATCCGGCGCGGCATGCCGCGGTCCCGTCGACGGCTGGTCGGCGGTCCCGTCGACCGGCAGCTCCGGAATCGAATCCACCGCGGGCAGACCGGGTTCCGGGCGGGCATGGCGCGGACCCCGGCTCGGCTGCGCGTTGCGGGCGTCGGCGAGGCGGGTGGTGGCATCCGAGCGCGGATGGTCGGTGAGCTCGTGCACGCCGCCGATGGTCAGACCGCCGGCCAACACGCTCGCCGCGGCGACCACCGCGACCGAATTGCGTGACACCCGTGCGCGATCCCCCGCGTCCGCGACGAAAGCCTCCGGCTGCACCACGAGCGCGGCACCGATCGCCGACCCCGCCGCCGCGACGGCACACGGGATCACCGGCGCGTTGAAGCCCGCCGACAACAGCGCGGCGACTCCCGGATGGTCCGCGGCCGAACCGATCGCGACGACCGCACTGGGCCGCACGCCCGCCGCGTCCAGCTGATCCCAGGCGGCCGCGATACCCAGCCGCACCGAATCCTCGGAAACGAAACCGGCGGCGGTCGCGGTGGCCGCGACCACCCGGTCGCGATGCGGTGAAATCAGCGAGAAGCCTTGGTATCCCGGCATCAGCTCGCAGATCAGCAGATGGTCGAATTCGCTCGCCCAGGTCATCGCGCGGGCCAGCGCCAGATGCGCCGACT
>NZ_BAFW01000360.1 GCF_000308535.1 Nocardia cerradoensis NBRC 101014
TTCATCCCGCGGGTGATGGTGCGGCAGGGCCGGATGGTCGCCGCCGGTACCGTCTCGCTCACCGTCTACTTCCACGCCGATGCCGCCGCACTCGCCGCCCAGGGCGACCGTCCGCTGCTCGCCACCGCCCGGGGCCAGCATTTCGGCGGCGGCTACTTCGATCAGTCCGCACAACTGTGGGGCGCCGACGGCAGGCCGCTGGCCACCACCCATCAACTGGTGTACTTCAAGGACTGAACCCGGTATCGCGACCGGCCGCAGCGGGTATGCCCGGAACATGCAGTGGTTCACGGCGCCCGACTACTGGTTCGCGCGCGAAGTGTTCCAGCGCGGCCTCGCGGTCGTCTATCTGATCGCGTTCGTGGGCGCCGCGCGGCAGTTCCGGGCACTCATCGGCGCCGGCGGCATGCTGCCGGTGCCCGCGTTCCTGGCTCGCTCCTCGTTCCGGGGTTCGCCGAGCCTGTTCCACCTGCACTATTCGGACCGGTTCTTCGCCGGTGTCGCCTGGGCGGGGGCGGCGCTGGCGGTGGCCCTGGCAGCCGGGGCGGACGATCGAGTGCCGCTGTGGGCGGCGATGCTGCTGTGGCTGGCGGCGTGGGCGCTGTATCTGTCCATCGTCAACGTCGGCCAGGCCTGGTATTCGTTCGGCTGGGAATCGCTGCTGCTGGAGACGGGATTCCTGGCGATCTTTCTCGGCAACGACCACGTCGCGCCACCGATTCTCGTGCTGTGGCTGGCGCGCTGGCTGCTGTTCCGGGTGGAGTTCGGCGCGGGGTTGATCAAACTGCGCGGCGACCCCTGCTGGCGCGACCTGACCTGCCTGTACTACCACCACGAAACCCAGCCCATGCCCGGCCCGCTGAGCTGGCTGTTCCACCACCTGCCCCGACCGCTGCACCGGGTGGAGGTGGCCGCGAACCATATCGCGCAGCTGGTCGTGCCGTTCGCGCTGTTCACTCCGCAGCCGGTCGCGAGCATCGCCGCGACGATCGTCGTGGTCACCCAGCTGTGGCTGGTCCTGTCCGGCAATTTCGCCTGGCTCAACTGGTTGACGATCCTGCTGGCCTGCACCGCGATCGACGCCCGCTGGGCCGCGACCGTCCTGCCGCTGCCCGACCGGCCCGCGTTCACGGACCCGCCGACGTGGTTCGTCGCGGTGGTCGTCGCCTTCACCGCCGCGGTGGTCGTGCTCAGCTATTGGCCGATCCGGAACCTGTTGTCCGGGCATCAGCAGATGAACGCGAGCTTCAATCGGTACCACCTGGTGAACACCTACGGCGCGTTCGGGCGGATCGAGCGCCGGCGCTGGGAACTGGTGGTGGAAGGCACCCGCGACCGGCACATCACCGAGCAAACCCAATGGGAGGAATACGATTTCAAGGGCAAGCCCGGTGATCCGCACCGGCTGCCGCGCCAGTGGGCGCCCTATCATCTGCGCCTGGACTGGCTGATGTGGTTCGCCGCCATCTCCCCGATCTACGCCCGCTCCTGGCTGGGCCCGTTCCTGCGGCGACTGCTGACCAACGACCCCGCCACCCTGCATCTGTTGCGGCACAATCCTTTTCCGGACGCCCCGCCCGCCCATGTGCGAGTCCGGCACTACCTCTACCGATTCAGCACCCGCGAAGAACTTCGCCGCGACCACGTGTGGTGGCACCGCGACGCGGTCGGCGACTACGTCCCGCCGACCGCCCTCGCCTCTCCCCGCATCCGGCACGGCTGATCCGCGCCGGAGCCGGTCAGGCCAGGACCGAGCGCTGGCCGACGCCGACGTATTCGCTGAGCGGGCGGATCAGCGCGTTCGAGGCGCCCTGTTCGATGATGTGGGCGGCCCAGCCGGTGATCCGGCTCATCACGAAGATCGGCGTGAAGGTTTCGATATCGAAGCCGAGCAGGTAATACGCGGGGCCCGTGGGGAAGTCGAGATTCGGCGCGATCCCGGTGGCCTCGGACATCGTGTGTTCGAGTATCTCGTACATGCGCACCCACCGGCCGCCGTCGGTGGCGGCGGCGATATCGAGAAGCGCCCGCTTCATCGTCGGCACCCGGGAATCGCCGTTCTTGTAGACCCGGTGGCCGAAGCCCATCACTTTCTGCTTGTCCGCCAGCTTCTTCCGCAACCATGCCTCGGCTCGCTCGGGCTCGCCGATCTCGAGCATGTCACGCATGACCGCCTCGTTCGCCCCACCGTGCAGCGGTCCCTTCAGCGCGCCGATGGCGGCGGTGACCGCACTGTAGATATCCGACTGCGTCGAGGTCACCACCCGCGCCGCGAACGTGGAGGCGTTGAAACTGTGCTCCGCGTAGAGAATCAGCGAGACTTCGAAGGCCCGCACCAGTTCCGGCGCGGGTACCGTCCCGAAGCACATGTTCAGGAAGTTCTGCGCGTATCCCAGATGCGAATGCGGGGCGATCGGGTCCAGTCCGTGCCGGCGGCGATGGTCGGCGGCCACGATGGTGGGCAGCACCGCCAGCATGCGTAACGCCTTGGCGCGGTTGGCCTTCGGCGAATTGTCGTCCTCGAGCGGGTCCTCGGCCCCGAGGTAGCTGATCGCGGTGCGGACCACATCCATCGGATGGCAGGTGTCGGGCAGTTTCGTCACCAGCGACAGCAGTGAGCGATCGGCTCGCCGCGCCGCGCGTTCCTGCTGGCAGAACCGTTCCAGCTGGGCGTCGTTCGGCAGTTCGCCGTACCACAGCAGGTAGGCGACCTGCTCGAACGTACAGTGTGCCGCCAGATCCTGGACGGCATAGCCCCGGTAGGTCAGCGAATTCGTTTCCGGCACCACCTTGGAAATCGCGGTGGTGTCGACGACGACGCCCGCCAGGCCCTTGTTGATCGCCGGAGTGGCGGCCTTCGTCATCACTGGTTCCTTCCCAGGGTGAATGTGAAGATGTCGGAATCGAATTCGTTGTAGCGCTCGTACTGCAGCAGGTCGTAGAGGCGGCTGCGATGTTGCATCCGATCCAGCAATCCCGCCTGAGTACCGGTCTCGTGAATGGCGCGCAGCCCGGTCTCGGCCGCCCACATCGCCAGGCGCAGAGTGGACACCGGGTAGATCACCGCGTTGTAGCCGATGGATTCCAGTGTCCGCGCCGGCAACAGGTCGGATTTGCCGAACTCGGTCATATTGGCCAGCAGCGGAATCGAGACCGCGGCCCGGAATTTCTCGAAATCGGCTGCGCCGCCGAGTGCTTCGGTGAAGATCAGGTCGGCACCGGCGTCGGCGTAGGCGCGGGCGCGGTCGATCGCCGCGTCGATGCCTTCGATTCCGGCGGCGTCGGTGCGGGCGCAGATCACGAAATTCGGGTCCCGCCGCGCCGAGACGGCCGCGCGCAGGCGACGCACCATCTCGTCGGTGGGCACGACGGCCTTGCCGTCGAGGTGGCCGCAGCGCTTGGGATTCACCTGGTCCTCCAGGTGGCAGCCCGCGAGTCCGGCATCCTCGAGCAGCGTCACGGTGCGGGCGGCGTTCATCGGCTCGCCGAAGCCGGTGTCGGCGTCGATGAGCACCGGCAGATCGGTCATCCGGGCGACCTGTGCGCCGCGGCCCGCGACCTCGGTCAGCGTGGTCAGCCCGATATCGGGCAGCCCCAGTTCCGCCGACACCACCGCACCCGAGACGTAGACCCCTTCGAACCCGATTTCCTGAATCAGCTTGGCCACCAACGGGTTGAAGGCGCCGGGGAACCGCTGGATCGTCGCCGAGGCGAGCCCGGCGCGGAAGGCGACGCGTTTGTCGGCGGCGGAGGTGGCGGCGGCGAGCAATCCGGTCATCGGAACAGTCCCTTCGGCGATTTCGGGGCGCGGCCGAGCACCTCGTCGGACACCGCGAATGTCAGCTGCGCCAGTTCGCCCGGCGCGAGCGAGTCCGCCCGCTGCGCGGCATCGAGGAAGCGGTCCTGTTCGGCCGCGTCGACGACTCCCTCAGCGAGAGTGCGGAATTTGGTGATGTACTGCTCGCGGGCGAACGGCCGCGCACCGAGCGGGTGGGCATCGGCGACCGCGAGTTCGTCGACGATCACCTCACCACTGGTCAGCGTCACCTCGGCGCGGGCGCCGAACGCCTTCTCGGCGGGATCGGTGGCGTGGTAGCGCCGGGTCCATTCCGGGTCCTCGGCGGTGGAGATCTTGTGCCACAGCGCGACCGTGTCCGCCCGGCGGGCCCGCTCGGGTGCGTAGGACCGCTCGTGATGCCAGGTCCCGTCCTGCAGCGCGACCGCGAAGATGTACATGACCGAGTGGTCGAGCGTTTCCCGCGAGGCTTCGGGGTCGAATTTCTGTGGATCGCCGGAGCCGGTGCCGATCACCACGTGGGTGTGGTGGCTGGTGTGCAACACGATCGAGGCCACCCGGTCGAGGTCGCCGATGCGGTCGCGCATGCGCCGGGCCAGATCGATCGGCGCCTGGCTCTGATATTCGGCCGAATGCTCCTTGGTGTAGGAGTCGAGGATCGCTCGTTTGGGCTCGCCCGGACCCGGCAGCGGTACCGAATATTCGGCGTCGGGCCCGGACAGCAACCGGGCGATCACCCCGTCCTCACCCTCCCAGATGGGGGCGGGCGCACCCTCGCCGCGCATGGCCCGGTCGACGGCTTCGACGGCCATCTTTCCCGCGAAGGCCGGCGCGTAGGCCTTCCAGCTGGAGATCTCCCCCTTGCGGGACTGCCGGGTCGCGGTCGTGGTGTGCAACGCCTGACCGATGGCCTGATAGATGGTTTCGGTGTCGAGGCCGAGCGCCGTACCGATGCCGGCGGCGGCCGAGGGGCCCAGATGTGCGACGTGGTCGATCTTGTGTTCGTGCAGGCAGATCGCCCGCACCAGATCGATCTGGATCTCGTAGCCGGTGGCCAGACCGCGGATGAGGTCGCGGCCGCTGCGCCCGGCGTGTTGGGCGGCGGCCAGAATCGGCGGAATGTTGTCGCCCGGATGGGAGTATTCGGCGGCGAGAAACGTGTCGTGGAAGTCGAGTTCGCGCACCGCGACGCCGTTGGCCCAGGCCGCCCATTCCGGCGAATACGTGCCGGGGACGCCGAATACCGAGGAGCCCGGTCGATACGGGTGCGCCAGCGCCTGAGCGCGGGCGCCGGTCACCGGACGCCGGATGATCGATGCGGCGGCGACGGCGGCGTTGTCGATGATCCGATTGACGATCATCTCTTCGGTGTCCGGCGCCACCGCGACCGGATCCGTGGCGACCTCGGCGATCCGCCACGCGAGATGTTCCGTTCGCGGGAACACCTCCGCCGAGCGGTGCGTGCGAACGAGGTGATTCTTCACAGCCGGGACCTCCCGAGTACGTCGTCGAATCGCATGATTCGGACGCTACTCAGGACGGGTACCCGTCGAAATACGTTGCAACTGCCTAGTTCTGCGTAACGGATCCGGCAAAGTTGCGAACCTTGCGGACGGTGCCGTGGTCCGCGGACCGGTTATCGATCGGCGGTCAGACGGTCGAGCAGACAGCTCAGCGCGAAGCGCACCGTCTGCTCGAGGACCTCTTCCGGTTCACCGTCGAATTCGGCCCGGCTCGCGGTGACCGCGGTCTCGGAGGCGGTGGCGAACCACACCGTGCCGGGCGCTTCGCCGTCACTCGGTTCGGGGCCACCGACCCCGGTGACCGCGACCGAATAGCTCGCGCCGAGCAATTTCCGCACATTCGCCGCCAGCGCCTCCGCGGCCGGCCGCGACACCACCGGGACATCGGGCATGTCCAGGACGGAGCGTTTGACCTCCGGACTGTAGGCGACGACCCCGCCGCGGAACCACTGTCCCGCATCCGGTGCCGCGCCGAGGGCGGCGGCGATCTTGCCCGAGGTCAGTGATTCCGCCACCGCGATCGTCGAACCGGCCGCTGCGGCCAGTTCGGCGATCCGCTCGGCGGCATCCTCGGTCATCGCCCCGCCTCCCGGGCGGCCACGGTGTCGTTCATTCCGCTTCCCGTTCCGCGTCGTCGTCTCCGCTTTCGCGGTACGCCTGCAGCGCGGTGTCGAGTTCGCGTTGCAGCCGTTGCACTTCGGCCTCGTCTCCGGCATCGGACGCAGTGGTGATGTCCTGGCGAAGCTGGGCGATGACGTCATGTGAAACCACGAGAACCTCCTCCGGCACGGAACGGGTGAGCGGTCGGATAACTAGCTGCCCTGCTGGTGGGACTGCTGACGGGCCTCGTCGACCTTGGCCTCGGCCCGGGCCCTCTCGGCCTGCGCCTCCTTCTCGGCCGCCTCGCGTTGCGATTCGGCCTTGTCCTGCTGCGCGCGGCCCTCCGATTCGAGGTCGTTGTTGCCGGTGACGATGCCGGCCGCCTCCTTGGCCTTACCCTTCACATCCTCGACGACGCCCTTGATGCCCTCACGCGGGCCACTGTTGTGGTCGGACACGGAGTCCCCTTCCGTCGCAATTTCCTGACATGCAACGCCTACCCAGCGCAGCGGTGCTCAATCGGACGATCGCCCGCTCACGGCGCGGGCCGGGCGCGGCGACCGGCGCAGCGGGGTGGGATGTGCGATCTCCCACCGCTGGTCGGCGTCGAAAAAGTCGCTCAGGCCGGGCGCGGGATCGCGGCCGCGCGACTGTGACGGAGTCGACGCGCTCAGCCCGCCTTGCGCACGAAAGTCGTTTCCGAGTCCACGGCGCCGCCGCTCGAACTCGCGGGCCGGAGCTCGGGAAGCGGGACACCGCGTTCGTCGACGAGCACGGAATGTTCCTCGGCCGGGCCGAACGCATGCCGCTCACCCCACTGCCGTAAGGCCACGACGACGGTGAACAGGTCCCGCCCGGCCGGCGTGAGGGTGTAGATGTGCCGCCGGCCCGACGGACCCGGCGTGCGTTCGAGGATGCCGCGCGCGACCAGTCGCCGGAGTCGGTCGGTGAGGATATTGCGCGCAATTCCGGTGGCCTGCTGGAAATCTCGGAAGGCCCGCGCGCCGTCCATCGCGTCGCGAACGATCAGCAGACTCCACCGATCGCCGACCAGGTCGAGCGTGCGCGCGACCGGACACGCCGGATCGGTCCACGCGGTGTCGGCGAGTACCGGCCGAGTCATCGCACCCTCCTCAACGGTTGCTCATTGAAACCATTGTGGCTTATCGTTCGAACAGTTGCAAAACGCTACTGATTGGGAGACTCGGTGTTCATAGCTTCGGGCCGGCGCCTGCTGTTCGCCACGATCTGCGCGGTGTCGGTCGCGACCGTCTACTCCGCCCAGCCGATACTCACGCAGATCGGCGACGACCTGGGCGTGCCGGCCGGCGACCTGGGATGGATCGTCACGGTCGGGCAACTCGGGTACCTGGCCGGATTGGTCCTCCTCGTTCCCCTGGGCGACACGATGAACCGGCGCACGCTCATCGCCGCGCATCTGCTGATCACCGCGGTGGGGGTCGTGATCGCCGCGACCGCCGCGCGCACGTGGGTGCTGCTCATCGGACTGGCCCTCGCCGGCCTGTTCGCGGTCGTTGTGCAGACGACGGTCGCCTACGCGGCGGCCGTGTCGGCGCCGCGGCAACGCGGACGCACCCTGGGCATGGTGACCTCCGGCGTCGTCGTCGGCATTCTCGGTGCGCGCCTCGTCGCCGGCGTTCTGGCCACCACCTGGGGCTGGCGCAGCGTGTACGCCGCCTGGGCCGTTCTGCTCGTCGCGCTGGCGTGCCTCGTCCTCGTGCTGCTGCCGCCCGACACCCGCACCGGCCGCATCCGCTACCGGCAGGTGCTGCACACCTCGCGCACCCTGTTCGGTGACCGGCTCCTGCTGTCGCGCGGCCTGATCGCCTTCTTCCTGTTCGCCTCGTTCGGCACGCTCTGGAGCGGCCTGGCACTGCCCCTCGCGGCCTCGCCGTGGCATCTCGACACCGCGCGGATCGGTTTGTTCGGGCTCGCCGGGCTGGCGGGCGCCCTGGGCGCGGGCCGGGCCGGACGCTGGGCCGACCGCGGTTTCGCGCACCCGGTCACGGGGGCGGCACTGGTCCTGCTGGCCCTCTCATGGCTTGCCACGGCGCAAGGATCGTGGTCGTTGTGGCTGCTCGTCGCAGGGGTGGTCGTCCTCGATTTCGCCGTCCAGGTCGTGCATGTGAGCAATCAGCATCTGCTCACCGCCGCCCACCCCGACCGGACCAGCGGCATCATCGGCAACTACATGCTCTTCTATTCGGTCGGTTCGGCACTCGGCGCGGCCGCCACGACCGCCGCGTACTCCGCGGCCGGATGGACCGGGTCCAGCATCCTCGGCGCCGCCTTCGCGGTCGGCGGCGTCGTGGTGTGGGCGATCGCGGGGGCTCCCGGAGTGATCAGGAATCGAGAAGCGACCGGCACGCGATCGCCGATAACGTCTTCGACATGAACATCACCACTGCTCAGAGCACCATCGCATCGGTCGTCGTCGAGACCCCGGACCCGGCTGCCGCCGCGGCCTTCTACGAATCCGCGTTCGGTCTCGGCGACCGGCTGCGGGTCCGCGAGTCGGACGCGGAGACCACCGGCTTCCGCGGATACATCCTCTCCCTCGTGGTGTCCCAGCCGAGCACCGTGGACAGCTTCATCGGGTCCGCGGTCGCGGCGGGCGCGACGACGGTGAAGCCGGCCAAGAAGAGTTTCTGGGGCTACGGCGGCGTCGTGCAGGCCCCCGACGGCGCGGTCTGGAAGATCGCGACCTCGGCGAAGAAGGACACCGGACCGGCCACCCGCGAGGTCGACGATTTCGTCCTACTGCTCGGGGTCGACAGCGTGAAGGCGACCAAGCAGTTCTACGTCGAACGCGGCTTGACCGTGGCGAAGAGTTTCGGCGGCAAGTACGCCGAATTCGAGTCGCCGGCCGGGTCGGTCAAGCTCGCGCTCTACGGGCGCAAGGCCGCCGCCAAGGACGCGGGCGTGCCGGCCGAGGGCTCCGGGTCGCATCGGATCGCGATCACCAGCCCCCTCGGTTCCTTCACTGATCCCGACGGATTCGTGTGGGAGATCGAGTCCTGACCCGGGTGGCGCTGCCGGAATCAGGCCGCCCGCAACGGAACTCGGAAGGATTTGCGCAGCGACGACGGGCCGACCAGGGGGAGCAGCGCGGCGAGGAGCTTCCCCTTGAAGGCCCGCGGCGTCCGAATCAGTTCGACGTCGACGCGGCTGCCCTCCGGGGCGGGTGTGGCCCGGAAGACCCAGCCACCACCGGCGCCGAACAACTTGGAATCCCGGGTGGTGACGGTGACCGTGTCACCCGCCGGATCCCACTCGTAGCGGGCGCGCTCCCAGGCGGCCGCCGTACCTTCGGTCACCTCGGCCCAGCCCTCGCCCTGCTCGTGCACGACGAAGTGCTCGGCATCGATCGTGGGCCACACCTGTGCGCGGGACGGGCCGAAATCGGTGAGGACCTGCGCCACCTCGGCGGGGGTCAGGGTGGAGACGAGCTGAAAACGGACGGTGGTCATGGGGAACTCCTCGAAACCGGTAGGGCCATCGGCCGCGGGGAGCAGCCGACGGATGTCCTCGTCCGGTGCGTGGTTCGCGCTCGGGGACACTTGTCGAGCATGGCCGCCGCCGGGGTTCCGGCGAATCCGTCGGATGACGCTGCGGTGACGTAATCCGCCGTGGGACCGTCGGTTCTACCCGCGATCGGGCGTGCTCGCGTGCTCCGCCGCCAGCACCTCGACCAGCTGGTGCGCGAACTCCACCGCCTCGGTCCGGATACCGTTGTGCGCGCCGGGGAACTCGACCACCGCCGATCCGAGCCGGGCCCCGATCTCGACGGCCGGGCGAGAGGGCAGGCATCCGCGCGTCTCCCGGCCGACCGCGAGCACCAGGCGATCGGAGACGACCTCCAGCGCACGGTAATCCGGTGTGTACGAGGTGAATTCGCGCAACTCGTGCTCGATCATGAGCGGACCGTTGTCCGCGAGCCGGGCCCACATCCGCGCGGCACGCTCCGACAACTGCGACACCTCCGGAGCCGGCTTCATCGCGGGACCGATACCCGCCAGGAATCTCGCCCCGGCCGCGGCGAGCCCGTCGGTGTGCAGCAGGTCGTACACCTGCGCGACCATCGCGAGGTGCTCGCCCGCATCCGGCAGAACGGCGAAGCAGGGCGGTTCGTGCGCGATCAGCCGACGCACGCGGCCGGCATGGCGCGCGAGCAGATCCAGTCCGACGATCGCGCCGTTGCTCGTCCCGAAGACGAACGCCGGCTCGTCGGTCAGATGTGCGAGCAACCGGGCCACGTCGTCGGCCTGCACCGCCACCTGCTGCGGTTCGGGCCCACTGTCGAGAACGCTGCGCGAATATCCGCGCGGATCGAGCGCCACGACGGTGAAGTGATGCTGCAGGATTTCTGCCATCTCGTCGAAGACGCCCGCGTCACCGCCGCCACCGGGAATCGCCAGCAGTAGTGGCCCGTCGCCGCGCATTTCGTAGTACAGGGTGGCGCCGGGTACCGCCAGAGTGCCGGATCTCATTGCGCTGCTTTCTCTTCGGTGGGGGTCGGCCACTGCGTCAGGGTGCGGTGCAGGGCGTCGAGAATGTGGTGCCAGCTGGCCTCGGCCGGCCTGGAGTGGGCGAATCCGCCCGCCGCCTCCAGGGTGGCGAAACCGTGAAATGTGCTGCGCAGCAGGCGTCCCGCGTCGGTGAACGCGGGTTCACTCAACCCGTAGCCGCGCAAGAGCGCCGCGGTGAGCTCGATTCCGCGCAGCAGGGCCGGCTCTCCGGCAACTTCGTCGGGATCCAGGCGGATCTGCGTTGCGGCGTACCGGCCCGGATGGTCGAGGGCATAGGAGCGATACGCATCGGCGAAGGCGAACAACGCGTCGCGTCCGGATCGTCCCGCCACCGCCGCGCCGATCCGCTCGTTCATCTGCGCCCCCGCCAGCAATCCCACCTGCACCTGCAGATCCCGCAGGTTGCGCACGTGGGTGTAGAGGCTGGGATCCTTCACCCCGAACCGGCGGGCCACCGCGGACAGGGTGACATGGGCGAATCCGACCTCATCGGCCAATTCCGCTGCGGCACGGGCGATTCGCTCTCGGGACAACCCGGCACGGGGCGACATGCACGACTCCTGACCTAATATCCTTAGGAAGGATCCTAAGGGCATTAGGCCGCCGCGGCCAGCGATATTCCGCGCGGGATACGAGCCGGGCCGCCCGGCGACCTCACGAAGACCGGAGAGGTCGCCGGGCGGGGGTGTTCACCGGCAGCAGTTGGGGTCCAGCACCACGCACAACGCCGCCAGCGCATCACGCTTGGCGCGGTGGACGACAGTCATGCCGACACGTCCGGATTCGACCAGCCCGGCCTTACGGAGCTGACCGAGATGATGACTGACGGTCGATTCCGTCAGCCCCACCGCGGCGGCGAGGTCCCCACCGTTCTCGCCGGAATCCGGACTCGCCAGCAGCAGCGACATCAGCTTCACCCGCACCGGATCGGCGAGCGCTTTGAGCCGCAGCGCCACCTCCAGGGCCGCGACATCGTCGACCGGCCCGGCCGCCACCGGCGCGCAGCACACCGGAGCGGACATATCGATCACGGGAAGCGCTTTGGGCATGAAACCATGCTACCGACGGGATTGACATATGTCGAAAAGGTGGAGCAGACTCGGAACCGCCAACCTTTTCGACATATATCGGATACTGGAGGTTCTCATGTCCCGCATACAGCTCGCCCTCAACGTCGACGACCTCGATCGAGCGGTCGCGTTCTACTCCACGCTGTTCGACACCGAACCGGCCAAACGCGAGCCCGGCTACGCCAATTTCGCCGTCGAGCAGCCGCCGTTGAAGCTGGTACTGCTGGAGAACACCGGCGCCGGCGGGACGATCAACCACCTCGGCGTCGAGGTCGAGACGTCCGAACAGGTCCACGACGAAATCGCGCGACTGTCACAGGCCGGATTGTTCACCGCGGAGCAGATCGGCACGACCTGCTGTTTCGCCCGGCAGGACAAAGTGTGGGTCACCGGACCGCACGGTGAGAAGTGGGAGGTCTACACCGTGCTCGCCGACACCGAAACATTCGGCGACGCACCGGAATTCGCCGATGACACCACAGCCGTGCAGGCGTGCTGCGGTACCGCGGATGCGGCCGGCGAGAGCGCCCGCTGCGCCACCGACGCCGGACGGGACGCCCTCGCCGGCGGCGCCACCTGCTGCAGCTGACCGCCACCCCATGGGCGCGCTTGTTCACCGAGGCTTCGTTTGCCCCTCTATATCGATGTCTGTCAATATCGATGGATGTCTAATCAGGAGTTGCCTTCGGCGGCCATGGCCGGGTGTGTGACCACGCCGCGGGTGCGACCGGTCGTGGGCGCCGAGGCGGCCCACGACCTCGCGGCGATGTTCAAGGCCCTCGGCGATCCCGTCCGGCTACGGGTGCTGTCGGCCATCGCGGCGCGCGCCGGTGGCGAAGCCTGTGTCTGCGATATCTCCGACGGGCTCGACGTCACCCAGCCGACCATCTCCCACCATCTGAAGGTGTTGCGGGAGGCCGGGTTGGTCACCGGTGAGCGCCGCGCCTCCTGGGTGTACTACCGGGTGATTCCCGAAGCGCTGCAGCGTCTTTCGGATCTGCTAGCCGATCAGGCCGGGCTGGGGGTGCACACGTGAGCACCACCGGCGACACCGCGGTCGCCGGCAGACTGTCCACTCTCGACCGCTTCCTGCCGGTCTGGATCGGCGTGGCCATGGGCGCGGGTCTGCTGCTCGGGCGACTCGTCCCCGAATTGGGCGACATCCTGTCGGCGGTGCAGGTCGACGGCATCTCGCTGCCCATCGCCCTCGGCCTGCTGATCATGATGTATCCGGTGCTGGCGAAGGTCCGCTACGACCGGCTGGACACCGTCACCGGCGACCGGCGTCTGCTGCTCGCCTCGCTGGTGCTGAACTGGGTCGCCGGGCCCGCGCTGATGTTCGCCCTCGCGTGGCTGCTGCTACCGGATCTGCCCGCATACCGGACCGGTCTGATCATCGTCGGCCTCGCCAGATGTATTGCGATGGTGATCATCTGGAACGATCTGGCCTGCGGAGACCGCGAAGCGGCCGCCGTCCTGGTGGCATCGAATTCGATCTTCCAGGTCGTCATGTTCGCCGTACTCGGCTGGTTCTATCTCTCGGTTCTGCCCGGATGGCTCGGACTCGAACGAACCACGATCGACACCTCGCCGTGGCAGATCGCGAAATCGGTGCTGATCTTCCTCGGCATCCCGCTGGTCGCGGGCTTTCTCACGCGGCAGCTGGGCGAGCGGGCCCGCGGCCGGCAGTGGTACGAGGGGCGGCTGCTGCCGCGGATCGGGCCGTGGGCGCTGTACGGGCTGCTGTTCACGATCGTGATCCTGTTCGCCCTGCAGGGCAACCACATCACCGCCCGCCCCTGGGACGTCGCACGCATCGCGATACCACTGCTGGCCTACTTCGCGATCATGTGGGGTGGAGGCTACCTCTACGGGTGGGCTGCCGGCCTCGGCTACGCACGCACCACCACCCTCGCCTTCACCGCCGCGGGCAACAACTTCGAACTCGCCATCGCGGTCGCGATCGCCACCTACGGCGCCGCCTCCGGACAGGCCCTCGCCGGCGTCGTCGGCCCGCTGATCGAAGTCCCGGTCCTCGTGGGCCTCGTCTACGTGTCCCTCGCCCTGCGCAACCGGTTCCCGGCCACCCCCGATATCCCGATCAGCGCCGATGTTCCGGCACCGGCGAAAGGCTCAGCCCAACAATGAAACCCAGCGTCCTGTTCGTCTGCGTGCACAATGCCGGACGATCCCAGATGGCCCAGGGCTTTCTCACCCACCTCGCGGGTGACCGCATCGACGTCCGCTCCGCCGGCACCGAACCCGCCGACCGCATCAACCCGGTAGCCGCGGAGGCCATGCGCGAAGCCGGCATCGACATCACCACCGGCACCCCGGCCGTGCTGACGCCCGGCGCCGTCCGCCTCAGCGACATCGTCATCACCATGGGCTGCGGCGACACCTGCCCGTACTTCCCCGGCGTCGACTACCGCGACTGGCAACTGGACGACCCGGCCGGGCGCGACATCGACGCCGTGCGGCGGATCCGCGACGACATCCGTTCTCGCATAGAAGATCTCATCGCCGAAATCCTGCCGCCGACGTCGTGAATCCGGGCCTCGCGGCCGGGACGCTCATGGTGTCAGCGATTGCGTGCCCAGCACGACCGCCAGGTCGAGCCGGGCGGCGTCCTCGGTGCCGGGCTCGGCGGTGTAGACCGAAATCCGCAGATCGTCGAGAGTGACGAGCAGGGTGTCGCAGTCGAGGGTGATCAGGCCGACCGCCGGGTGGTCGATCGTCTTGCGCCGTGACGGATCCGGCGCGGGCGGTGGCGTCTCGGCGTTCCAGAGGCCGGTGAAGCGCGCGCCCGCGGAACCGAGGTCGGCGATCAGGCGGCGCAGCGCGCGGTCGGCGGGATAGCGCGAGGCGGTCAAGCGCAGATCGGCCACCAGCCTGGCCTCGTGTTCGGCCTGCTCCCGCTCGGAGTGCACGACCCGGGTCGGCATACGAGTGATGTTGCGCCACACGGCATTACGCTCCAGACCGCGCCAGGAGGTGGTGTCGCCCATCAGCGCGTTGTAGGGCGCGTTGGCCAGAACGAGCGTCCAGCTCGCGTCGTAGACGACCACCGGTGTGTGCGACAACCGGTCGAGCACCCGGTGCACACTCGCGGTGACGCGCGAGGGCACCACATCCGGGCCGGGGGCGGCGTGCCCGGCCAGCCGGTAGAGCAGATCGCGGTCGGTGTCCGACAACCGCAGGGCGCGGGCCAGCGCCTCCACCACCTGCGCCGACGGCGCGGTCGCGCGCCCCTGTTCGAGGCGGGTGAGGTAATCGGCGGAGATGCCCGCGAGCGCGGCCAACTCCTCCCGGCGCAATCCGGCGGCCCGGCGGCGAGAACCCACCGGCACACCGACGGCCTCGGGCGCCACCCGATCGCGCCACCGGCGCACCGTCCGGCCGAATTCCCACGTTTCCACGCACTCCAGTCTGCGCGAACGACCGCCGGTGTGTCCTGGCCCTGACAGTCCTACGACAACCGGACGACTGCCTACGGTCCGGCCCGGCTCGCAGGCTGGGGACATGACCGAAACCGGAACTGTTCTCATCACCGGCCCGACCCGCAATCTGGGCCACGCCACCGCACTGGCCCTGGCCGCCCGCCCGGAGGGGCAGCGCCCCGATCTCCTCCTGCTCGGCCGCGCCGGGCGGGATCTCACCGAGGTAGCCGAGGAGGCCCGCGCGCGGGGTGCCCGCGTCCGCGAAATCGGTTGCGACCTGGCCGATCTGGCCGATGTGCGCGCCGCCGCAACCACCGTGCGCGAACTCCTCACCGCCGGTGCCGTGCGACCGCTGCACGCGCTGATCGCCAATGCCGGCACCATGTCCGCCGACACCCGGCAGGCCACACGCGACGGTTACGAGACGACCTTCGCCGTCAACTACCTGGCCCACGCCCAGCTCATCGGCGACCTTCTCGACGCGTTCACCGCCCCGGCGCGGGTGGTGCTGCTCGGGTCGAACACCTATCACGCCAACTTCTGGCGCAGAATCCTCAATGTCGCCGAGGCCGACTGGGCAGATCCCCTCGACCTCGCTCGCCCGGCCATCGGCGCCCACGCCCCCGGCATGACCGCCTCCGGTGTCGCCTATTCCAATGCCAAGCTGGCGATCCTCTACTACGCCCACGAACTCCAGCGCCACGCCGGCCCCGGAATCAACGTGTCGGTCTTCGAACCGGGATGGATGCCCGGTACCGCGCTCGGCCGCGGCGCCCCCGCCCCGGTGCAAGCGATCGGCCGCGTTCTGGGCCGCATCCCCGGCGTATCGACACCGCAACGCTCGGGACCACTCCTGGCCTCGGTCGCCCTCGACGACACCTGGGCACACCTGCGCGACGGCGCGTTCGTGGTGAAGACCCGGCTCACCGAGGTGCAGCCCGTCGCCCACGATCGCGACCGCGAGCGCCGCCTGTGGGAGGCCACCGCCGAACTGCTGGAGCGGGTACGGGCATAACGCTCGCCGCGATGTCCGATCGGAGGGCCTCGACCGCCCCGCCGCCGGACCGCACGGACGCGCCGCCGGCAAGAACCTCAGCGCGCGAAGTACGAGAGTCCTCCGCCCGGAATCCACGTCGGGTGGCGGGAAATGCGTGGTGACAGGGGTTTCGCGGCGGATTCGCGCGGGTGCGGCGCGGGGTACCTGCCGGGCTGCACCCGGTGGGTAGGTTGGCGGTCATGCGTACCGACGAGGATTCCTGGGATATCAACACCGGTGTCGGATCCACGGCCTTGTTCGTCGCGGCAGCTCGCGCGCTGGGCGGACGCGCGGGCGACGCCCCGGCTCGGGACCCGCTCGCCGAGCTGTTCGTCTCCGCCGCGGGCGGCGAATGGGCGGATCTGCTGGCCGGACGGCTGCCTGAACATCCTTTGCTGACAGCCGATTTCGGCATCCCGTTCCAGCAGCACCAACTGTTCCGGACCCGGTATTTCGACGACTATCTGGATGCCGCCGTCGCATCGGGAATCCGGCAGGTGGTCGTGCTGGCGGCGGGCCTGGACGCGCGGGCCTATCGACTGCCGTCGCTGGCGGGCTGCACCGTCTACGAACTGGATCGGCCACCGGTCCTCGCCTACAAGCGCGAGACCCTCGCGCGGGCCGGGCGCGAACCGATCGCGGATCGCCGGGAGGTCGCGGTCGATCTGCGGGGCGACTGGCCGAAAGCCTTGCGCGACAGCGGCTTCGATGCCGATCGGCCGACCGCGTGGCTGATCGAGGGGCTGCTCATCTACCTGACACCCGCGGCCCAGGACCAGCTGTTCGACACCGTCCACTCGCTCAGCGCACCCGGCAGCCGAGCCGCCGTCGAACAGATGGATCCCCTGCCCGCCGAGGCGGCCGAAGCCCTGGCAGCCGACGGAGAATCCGGCTCGGAGTGGGTGAAGCTGATCTACAACGAGCCGCGCAGCGATACCACCGCCTGGTTCACCGACCATGGATGGACCGGCGAACGCATCTACCTTCCCGACTACATCCGCAGCCTCGGCGATACCCCCGAGGGCCCCGAGGGACGTCAGCAGTCACTGATCAGTCTGGTGACCGTCACCCGCCCGTAATGCGGGTGCGCGACAACAACATGGCTCGGCGGACAACGGGATACGTTGCCCGCCAAGCCATTTCGCTGCCTTTCTACCCCCGGTAGCCGCTCAGCTTGTACACCGTGGCGTTGCCGATGCGCTGGGCGGGGAAGGTAGCGGTGACCCACGTGGTGATGTCGGCGTGCTGATTGCGACCGCCCGGCCCGCCGGCATTCCCGGTGGTATCCGGCTGCGGCTGCCCCGGCACGCTTCCGGCTGCCGCCTGCTCCCGGCCCGGCGTCGCAGTCTCGGCACGGCCGGTCGTGCCCGGATTCCGGTTTCCGGTCACGGCCTGTTCGCGCGCATCCGCCGGACCTTGATTGCGACCGTCGGCCTGCACGACGTAGTAGGCGATCTTCCCGGCCTTCACGTCGGCCTGGAACTGTGCCAGCGTCGGCACCGGGTCGCTGCCGGAGAACCCACCGATCGCCATCACCGGCCTGTCGCTGTCCAATTCGAGTGCGGCGGCCGCGGACGATCCGTTGGTCGCCGCCGCCCAGGTCGCAGTGGTCGCCCGCAGCACCGCCGAGAGCTGCGGATCCGGACGGGTCTGGCCGAAGCCGCCGCGCCCGCTCGCCTGCGCCGGGCCGACCGTCGGCCCACCACCGGAGTGCGCGGTCGCGACGGTCGCGAACGAGTAGGCCGCACTGCCCGCCAGGCCGCCGATCAGTCCGGCTGTCAGGACGACGGCAGCGAGGCGACGATGCGCCGCATAGGTCCAGGGCACCGCCGGCAGCACCGCGGCGATCAGCGTCACCACCAGAATCGTCCAGCGCAGCTCCGGATACCAGCCGCTGTTGCGGTGCAGCAGAACGACACTCCATACGCCCGTCACCACGAGCAGTGCGGCCGTGCCGAATCGGCCGAACGCGGTGTGGCGCCGGTTCCACAGTTCGGCGATACCGATGGCGAACATTCCGGCGACCGCGGGGGCGATCGAGAGGCAGTAGTACGGATGCACCATGCCGTTCATGTAGCTGAGCACACCGCCGTCGATCACGATCCAGCCGCCGAAAACGATGGCGGCCGCACGCATCCGGTCGGTGCGCGGCGCGCGACCGCGCGAGACGAGCACCAGCACCAACGCCAGCAGCGCGGCCGGCAGCAACCAGCCGATCTCGAACCCGAATTCACCGGTGAACAGCCGCTGCACACCGTGCACCTGCCCGCCGAAGCCACCGAATCCGTTGTGCGCCCCCGAGGGCGGGGCGGCATGGGCCGCCGTCGCGGGATCGTGGGCCGGGGCTGCCCCGCCACCGTGATTGCGGCCGAGCACGCGGGCGAAACCGTTGTATCCGAGCACCAGATTCATGAAGTTGTCGTCGGTCGACCCGGCCAGGTACGGCCGGGTCGAGGCCGGCCACCACAGCGTGAGCAGCACATACCAGCCGCTGGACACCAGCAGCGCGACGAGTCCGCCGAGCAGTTGCAGCAGGCGTTTGCGCAGCGATGCCGGA
>NZ_BAFW01000359.1 GCF_000308535.1 Nocardia cerradoensis NBRC 101014
TTCGATCCATACAGCCAGTACGTCGTCGTCGGCGACCACCTGGACCGGCATTGTCATCCACACGTCTCCGTGCAGAACCTCGCGGCGCCGCACCGTGGACCCGACCGCGAACCTGGGCATGGTCGCCACGTTGACCCGTTCCACCATGCTGTTCGGCGATCTTCTGCGGCAGCTTTCCGTCACAGACTCTCAAAAGCCAGGTGCCCCAGACCTCGCCGGGCTCGAGCATGTGGAAACGGCTCCACACGAGAAGGTTTCAGCCTCGGAGCTGACTGCCGAGATGGGCGGGCTGACGGGTGTCGGGCAGACCGCCCCTGCCGGTCGGATACCTCGACCGCCCTCCCGGATGGGTGTCGCTGGGTGTCGAACCTGGCGGACGGCGACGCTGTGCACTCGACCAGGGAGCCCCGAGGCCCTTGGTGAAAATTCTGGAGTCCGGTGCCTCGGCTCTCCTGACCCCGGTTGCGGTTCTAGCGTCCGAGCAGCACAGGTACCGCTCGGGTATCGGGACGATCGGCAGAGGAGTCCGCACAGATGGCACTGTTCGGCAGGGAGAGACCGCGCCATGTTCGCGGGATGGTCGCGGCCACAGCATTCGCGTCGATCGCCGCCACGCTGGCTGCCGGCGGCATCTCGGCACCAACCCCCGCGGCGGCGCAGACGGCGTGCACCGATGTCGACGTTGTCGTCGCTCGCGGCACCAGCGAACCGCTCGGCGCCGATCCCGGTCTCGGCGCGGTCGTCGGCAACCCGGTGTATCACGCACTCGCACAGCGCTTGTCGAGCTCGCACAGCGCCTATCGCGTCGACTATCCGGCCGGCCTGGTCGAACCCTGGTCGGTGCAGCAGGGCAATCGCGACTTGGTGAAACATGTGACCGACGCGGCGAAGGCCTGCCCGAATCAGCGTTTCGTCCTCGTCGGATATTCGCAAGGCGCGAACGTGGTCGACAATTCGATCGGCATCAGCAGTGTGGGCGCGAAGGTGGGCGGGCCGATCGTTGCCACCCTGCCCGCGTCGGTGGCGCCGAAGATCGCCGCGATTCTGTTGTTCGGCAATCCTATTCGCGGCATCGGTCACAGCGTCACCGGCCCCTACGCGGGCCGCACCTACGACACCTGCACCGCGAACGACCCGGTCTGTGATCCGAAGGGTACGAGCTGGAAAGTGCACCGGACCAGCTACACCGCCGAGGCGGGCGAAGCGGCGGACTTCGCCGCCGCGCATCTGTGAGGAACGCCACGTCCAGAACCACCCGCCCAACCGCATCCCGTGCGGTTCGGCGGGTGGGTGAGGGACCGGAGTCAGATGCCGATCACGCCGCGCATCTGATCGAACCAGTCCACGACCATGTTCACGACCTGAGACAAATCACCGATAATCATCGGGTTCCTCCTTTCGGTAACACTTGCGGACTGCGTATTTCGTCATACCCGGAAGGTCCGGGAATTAACGCCTTCTATCCGTCCAGGTCAGGGCAAAGTTTCACGCCGCCGCAAAACAACCGGTGGTAGTTGGACATTCGATCACGAGCATGGCCGCCACGCGCCGGTAACCCGCAGAACCGCACAGGGACAACCACTTCCACATCAAGCCGGAATTGTTTGCATGACAAACCGTTTCGAACAGTCGGCCGCTACTTCCCGGCCGGTATTCAGGACGTGCGGCGTGCAGGTCGTCGACGATGAGATCCGGTTCCTCCATGGGCGAAGTAGTGCCTCGCCGGCACTCGTGGACCACGCCGGTGCGGCAGTGGTCACAGTGCAGACCCCGGCGCACTCGCCCACCCCTCCCCCCTGAGGGGCTAGCCGATGCGGCGCCCCACGACAACACTGGACGGTATGCGTTTGAACCAGGTCACCGTCGGCAGCACGGACCTCGAACGCTCCGAGCGCTTCTACCGGCTGCTCGGCCTGCGCCTGATCGTCGAGAACGATCATTATCTGCGGTTCGAATGTCCCGCCGGTGAGAGCACCTTTTCGGTCGAACGCGTCGAGACCGTGCCGGCCGATGAGGAAATCACCCTGTATTTCGAGACCGACGACCTCGACGGCGAGTATCGGCGCCTGTCCGACGCCGGCATCGCATTCGACCAGTCCCCCGCCGATATGCCCTGGCTGTGGCGCGAGGCCCGGTTGCGTGACCCCGACGGGCACCGGTTGTGCCTGTTCCATGCCGCCGGCAACCGGCGCAATCCGCCGTGGCGGCTGCCCGACTGATCGACGGGCGCGAACCGCGCGGCACTTTCCTTGCTTGCTAAACTTTGCAATCAAGAGCGACGGGGCAGGCCGTGCGGCCGCGGACCAGAGGGAGTGATTGCGTGCCCGGACTGAGCAGGCCGCTCTATCAGATGAAAGCGGAGTTCTTCAAAACACTGGGGCATCCGATCCGGATTCGCGTGCTCGAACTGCTCAGCGAGCGCGAACACGCGGTCTCCGAGATGCTGACCGAAATCGGTATCGAACCGGCGAATCTGTCGCAGCAGCTCGCGATTCTGCGCCGAGCCGGCCTGGTCGTAGCCCGCCGCGAGGGGCTGTCGGTCACCTATGAGCTCACCTCGCCGCAGGTCGCGGAATTGCTGGCAGTGGCACGAGCGATCCTGACCGGTGTGGTCGCGGGCCAAGCGGAGGCACTGGAAGAGCCCGCCTGACCATCCAGCGGTAGCGGCCGGAACCATCGGTACCCGGGGGCCGAATACACCGTCTGATTGCAGGTTTTCTAAACTAATTACATTGCAGCTTTATCAAGGAGGCAGGTCTCGTGTCCGACAGTTCACGTGTCATCGCACGGCTCGACGAGGTTCCGGTGGCTCACGAGAGCGTTCTGGCGTGGATCGCCGAGGTGGCCGAACTGACGGCCCCCGAGCACATCGTCCTGTGCGACGGCTCCCGCGCGGAGTGGGATCGGCTGACCGCACGATTGGTCGAGAAGGGCACCTTCGTTCCGCTGACCGGCAAGCCGAACTCGTTCTGGTGCGTCTCCGATCCCGAGGACGTCGCGCGGGTGGAGGATCGCACGTTCATCTGCTCCGAACGGGAGACCGACGCCGGTCCGACCAACAACTGGGTCGACCCGGTGGATATGCGCACGGTGATGACCGAGCACTATCGCGGCGCGATGGCCGGTCGGACGATGTATGTCATCGCGTTCTGCATGGGGCCCCTGGATGCGGAGGATCCGAAATTCGGTGTGCAGATCACCGATTCGGAGTATGTGGCGGTGTCGATGCAGATCATGACGCGATCCGGCGACGCGGTATGGGAAAAGCTGACGGCCGGAACGGACTTCGTCAAATGCCTGCATTCGGTCGGGGCGCCGCTGGGCGCCGGTGAGCCGGATGCCGCGTGGCCGTGCGACACCACCAAATACATCTCCCACTTCCCCGAGCGGCGCGAGATCTGGAGCTACGGATCCGGCTACGGCGGCAACGCTCTGCTGGGCAAGAAGTGTTTCGCACTGCGCATCGCCTCGGTGCTCGGCCGGGACGAAGGATGGCTGGCCGAGCACATGCTGATCCTGAAATTGACCTCCCCACAAGGGAAGACACACTACGTCGCCGCGGCGTTCCCGTCGTCGTGCGGCAAGACCAACCTGGCCATGCTCGAACCCGCCCTCGACGGGTGGACCGCCGAGACGGTCGGCGACGATATCGCGTGGCTGCGCTTCGGCGCCGACGGCCGGCTCTACGCGGTCAATCCCGAAGCCGGATTCTTCGGTGTCGCCCCCGGCACCGGCGCCACGACCAACCCCAACGCGATCGCCACCATCGCGAAGGGCAATTCGATCTTCACCAACACCGCCCGTACCGACGACGGGGACGTGTGGTGGGAGGGATTGACCACCGAGCCGCCCGCCCATCTCGTCGACTGGCACGGCAACGACTGGACGCCCGCATCGGAATTGCCTGCCGCGCATCCTAATTCGCGGTACTGCACGCCGATTCGGCAGTGTCCGTCGGTGGCTCCGGAATGGGACGACCCGGCCGGCGTGCCGATTTCGGCGATCTTCTTCGGCGGCCGCCGCGCGACCACCGTCCCACTGGTCGCCGAGTCCTTCGACTGGGCGCACGGAGTGTTCACCGCCTCGGTGCTGTCCTCGGAGACCACCGCCGCCGCGGCCGGGACGGTCGGCGTCGTGCGGCGCGATCCGATGGCGATGCTGCCGTTTCTCGGCTATCACGTCGGTGACTACTTCGCCCACTGGCTCCGGCTCGGCGCCGCCGCCGACCCGGTGAAACTGCCGAAGATATTCCAGGTCAACTGGTTTCGCCGCGGTCCGGAAGGCGAATTCCTGTGGCCCGGGTTCGGCGACAACGTGCGCGTGCTGAAGTGGGCACTGGACCGTCTCGACGGCACCGCCGAGGCGGTCGAGACGCCGATCGGCTATGTGCCGGCAGCCGAGGCGCTCGACCTCACCGGTCTCGACGACCGGCAACGCGCCCGGGCGGCAGCGTCGCTCGCGGTCGACATCGACGAGTGGGTGGCCGAGGTGCCCGCTATCGACCACTGGTACGCCACCATCGGCGGCAATCGACTGCCCGAACCGTTGCGGGAACAGCTCGCCGCGCTGAAACTGCGTCTGGCAGCACGGTTGTGAACATCGCCGCACTGCTCCCCCGCTGGTGCGATTGGCGTCCGGCGGTGCGCGCTCCGGGCCCCGATCTGCTGTCCGGGCTGATCGTCGCCCTGGTGGCGCTGCCGCTGGCACTGGGCTTCGGCATCAGTTCCGGACTCGGCGCCGCGGCTGGACTGACCACCGCGGTCGTCGCGGGCATCGTGGCCGCGATATTCGGCGGCTCCCGGTTCCAGGTGTCGGGTCCGACCGGGGCGATGACCGTCGTGCTGGTTCCGATCGTCCACCAGCACGGCGGGGGCGGGGTGCTGGCCGTGGGCCTGATGGCCGGCATCATGCTGGTGGCGCTCGCGGTCGCCGGGGCCGGGCGTGCGGTGCGATACATGCCGGCCCCGGTGATCGAGGGCTTCACCGCCGGCATCGCCGTGGTGATCGCTTTGCAGCAGTTGCCCAACGCCCTGGGGATCGCGCACGCGCACGGGGACAAGGTCTGGCAGTCGGCCTATGATGCTGTGCGCCAATATATTTCGCATCCGCATCTCGCGCCGGTCGTGATCGCTCTGGCGGTGGCCGCGGTGATGCTGGTGGGCGGTCGGTTCATGCCGAAGCTGCCGTTCGCGTTGCCGGCCGTCGCCGGCGCGACCGTCGTGGTCGCGGTCTTCGACATCCACACCGCGGCCATCGGTGCCCTGCCTTCAGGGCTGAGCGCACCGACCCTGGGCTTCCTCGATTGGGGTAGCCTCGGATCGCTGGTGGCGCCGGCGCTGGCGGTCGCCGCACTGGGCGCCCTCGAATCATTGCTGTCGGCGACCGCCGCGGACGCGATGGCCGTCGGCACCCGTCACGATCCGGACCGCGAATTGTTCGGACAGGGGTTGGCCAATATCGCCGCACCCCTGTTCGGCGGGGTGCCCGCGACCGGCGCGATCGCTCGCACCGCCGTCAACGTCCGCTCCGGCGGCCGCACCCGGCTGGCCGCCCTGACACATGCGGTGGTCCTGGCCGCGATCATCTATGCGGCCGCACCACTGGTCGCCGATATTCCGGTCGCCGCGCTGGCCGGTGTGCTGCTGGCCACGACGGTTCGCATGGTGGAAGCCGCGTCCCTGACCGCCATCGCGCGCGCCTCGCGCGGCGACGCACTCATCATGGCCGCGACATTCCTGGTCACGGTCGCTCTGGACCTGGTGACCGCGGTCGGTGTCGGCGTCGCGATCGCCATCGTGCTGGCCCTGCGCTCGGTGGCGAAAGAGGCTCGGCTGCACCAGGTTCCGCTGGACGAGACCGATCATCTCACCGAGGAACACGGCCTCCTGCACGACGGCATCGTCGCCTACCGCATCGACGGGCCGCTGTTCTTCGCCGCCGCGCACCGCTTCCTGCTGGAGCTGACCGAGGTCACCGACGTCCATGTGGTGGTGCTGCGCATGTCGCATGTCACCACACTCGACACCACCGGCGCGCTGGTCCTCAAGGACGCCGTCACGAAACTGCAGCACCGCCACATCACGGTCCTGATGTCGGGCCTGCGCGAAGACCACCGCCGGCGGCTCGCGATGCTCGGAGCGCTGCCCGCGGGCGGCGAGACGCAGATCTTCGAGCAGACGCCCGACGCGCTCGCGTACGCACGCGCCATGTGATCGCCGAGCCGAAACTTCCCGCCGCTACGGCGATCTCGCCCGGCAGCGGGAGGGTGGCTGGAGATCACAGCACGGCGGCCGGACCGTGTCCCCGAGACGCGGTCCGGCCGGCGCGAGCTGTCAGACTCGGTGTGGATCCCACGTGGCGATCGCCCAGATCACCACGATGTCGAGGGCGATGACCAGGATCGACCACCACGGATAGTGCGGCAGCCACAGGAAATTGGCGATGATCGACAGGCCCAGTAGCGCGATCGCCAGCATCTGTCCCCAGGTCGAACGGGTGAACAAACCGGCGGCGGCCGCCACCATCAGGACGCCGAGGATGAGGTGGATCCAGCCCCATCCGCTGATGTCGAACTTGTAGATGTAGTCCGGCCCGGAGACGTAGACGTCGTCCTTCGCGATGGCCGAAACGCCCTGCAGGATGGACACGACTCCGGTGACGGCCAACAGGGCCGCCGCGGCCAGCGAAGTACCGGCCGCCACCGCATGCCGGGTGTCGGATCGCCCATTCGGTGTTCCGTGTTGCGTAGCCGTCACGACGGCTCACCCCTTTTCGTGAACCTCGCCGGCGGGCCATCCGCCGGCGTGCACCGACATGCGTCGGTCCTGGTGGGTTTGTGACATGCGGCGCTGCGCTGCCTCCTGACCAGCCGCCGCGGCGGATGATGGTCCCGGTTCGCTCACCGACCTGGTACATCCCTCGATGGACGAATTCGGCGAGCCGACCGGGCATCTAACGATTCGTCGCGGAAAAGGTCGCGGATAATCACGAACCGGTGCACCGGTCGATCGACCTCGAAACGTAACCGAATTGCCGGTTCGGCGTCACCCGGCAGTCGACGAGGGCTCCGGACCGGCCGTGGTTTCCGGTGCCGCGGGCCGCGCGAGAATTTCGATGACCAGCAGCAGCGCGCCCGCGACCAGCGCGATGCCGATCACGACCAGGCCGGTGGCGTAGGGCCACAGCACCAGGACGAGCACAGCGCCGGCCAGCACCGCCAGGCGCAGCGGTGTCCGATAGCGCGCGACGAACGCCTCGACCACAGTGGGCGGGCGCCCGCGCCGGCGGCGAGCGGCGACCATGAGCCGCCCGAAACCTGAACGCACCGACTGCGCCGAGCGGGACGACCCCGCCAGATAACCCACCGCGGCCACGACCAGGCTCAGCACCGCGACCGCGCGCAGCGACACCCGCAGGGGGTGGATCACGGTGTCGAACAGTGCGCCGGCGGCCGGTGGTGACAAGGCATCGGGGGGAACGGAATCGAGGTAGATGCTGCGTGCGATCACCACCCCGATGGCCAGCAGTACCATCGCGACCGCGCCGGCGACGCCGACCAGAGCGAGGGTCCGCAGCCGCCGCCCGCGGGGAGCCAGCCACACCGCGCCCGCGGCGGTGGCCAACGCCACCCACGGCAGGATGTTCGCCGACCGATCGAGCGTGCGCAGCCACGATTGGTACTTGGGCAGCTCGGTCGCGTGGAAGAGGACGAATTGCGCGTCGACATCCGGAATCTTGTCCGCGAAGCTGATTCCGCGTGCGTCGAGACGTTCGCGCACCGTCGCCAGGATCGGCTTCAGCGAAATGCTCACGGTGCCGTTGTCGCTGACCTCGATTCCGGGTCTGGTCTCGCCCTTGACCACGTGGACCAATGCGTCGTGCGCGCGGCGGTTGGCCGTGTCCCACGCCTCGCGGAATTGATCGCTGGTCACGACTGCCGTTGCGGCCTGGTGAATGTAGTTCTCGGCCTGGTCGGCCACCAGCGCGGGCAGACTGTCGAGCGCCGCGACCGCACGCGGACGGTCCGACAATTGCCCGACGTTCTGCGTGAGCGCGTTGACCGCGTCGGCCGTGTACGCCTTGATGTCGACGCGGGTGACGATCGCATCGGTGATCTTGTCCGCCAGCTCCTTCTGGATCGCCGGATCGGTCGCCAGGGGTGCGACGGTCGTGACATAGCGGTCGGTGTCGAAGATCTGGCTGCGCACGAAGCGTGTCGTCACCGATCCGATGATCAGCACCGCGGTGAGGATCAGCAGCAGCACGACCCCGGTCCAGCGCCACGCGTGCCGACGGGTTCCGCGCGGTGGATGCGCCGCGACATAGGCGCGTAATCGCTCGAGTTCGGCGCGGTCGTCGGCGGACAGTTCCGCATTCGACTCCGGCGGCCGGGCATCTCGATCATCGGCGGACATGACGGCTCAGACCCTTCCGGGCCGATCGGCACGGCCCAGAACTGATTCGGCGCCGCTGCCTTCGGAGGAACAACGCATTCGCCGCGGGCCCCGGATCGATCCCACTCCGTGACCGGTCGGTGCCCGCCACGACATCCGGCGGGCCGGCGCGGGCGAGGAAACGACCCGCTCGGACCGCGCTCTATTCGTGCGGCAGTTCGCCGGTGACGATGTGGTCGGCGAGGTTGAGACCTTCGCGGGCGAGGCGGGCGAGGTGGCCGTCGCGGATGCGGTAGATGATGCGGCGGCCTTCACGGCGGGTCTCGACCATGCCGGTGAAGCGCAGTTTCGCCAAATGCTGGCTGACCGCGGTGCGGGAGCCACCGCAGGCCTCGGTGAGGGCGGTGACGTCGGCCTCACCGTCGGCGAGAACCCAGAGGATGTGCAGCCGGGTCGGATCGGCGAGCATCCGGAACACCGAGGTGGCGGCCTCGAGACGGGCCGGATCGGGGGCGACGAGGTGCACCAGGCTGGGCGGCAGGGCGTCGACTGCGGGGGTTTCCTCACCGGTCATGGGCTGGTTCACCGACTTCCTGCTGTGGCCATCTGCGCACCCGACGATACGTGGACCGGCCACATCCGCGTGGCAACCACGGCGGCGACCGCGGCCAAGACGGTCGAAATCACCGCCGCCCAGGCTTGTCCGGCGGCGGCGCCCAGCCAGCCGGCGATCGGATAGGTCACCAGGAAACAGGCATGCGAGAGCGAGAACTGCGCGGTGAACACGGCGGTGCGAGTACCGCTGTCGGATTGGGCGCGCAACAATCGCGCCGAGGGCGTGTTGATCAGCGAGGTACCCACGCCCATCGCCGACCACGCCACCACCAGCAGCATCCAGCCCGTCCGCGGCCCGGGCTCGAGTGCGGCGAGCAGCGCGGCGCCGGCGAGGCCGACAGGCAGGATCGCGCAGCCGGTCAGCATGAGGCGGCGATCGGGTATTCCGGTGAGCAGCCGCGGAATCGCCAGCGCGACGATCATCGAACCAGCACCGAAGCAGCCCAGTGCCACCGCGACCGCGGGCGCGGGCCCGTGCAGCAGTCCGCGCACGTAGACCACGGTGTTGACGACGACCAGCGCGGTCGCCGCGGCGACGGCGACGTTCATCGCCAGCAGTCCGCGCAGCACCGGGCTCGCCGCCATCAGGCGTGCGCCCCACGTGATCCGGGCCGGCAGCGAACCGGTCCGGTCGGCGGGCACCGATCGAGGCAGCGTGGTGCGCACGACCATGATCGCCGAGGTCGCGAAACCCGCTGCGGTGCCGACGAACAGCAGGTGGTAGCCGACCACGGTCAGCAAGGCCGCCGCCACGACGGGACTGAGCAGCGATTCCAGGTCGTAGGCCAGCCGCGAGAGCGACAGCCCGCGGGTGTAGTCCTCCTCGTCGGGCAGGATCGACGGGATGACCGCCTGGAATGCGGGAGTGAACGTGGCCGAGGCCGCCTGCAGCACGAAGATCAGGACATAGATCTGCCAGACGTGTGTGACCAGCGGCAACAGCAATGCGATGACCAGCCGGACCACGTCGGCCGATACCAGCAGTACCCGCCGCGGCACCCGGTCGGTCAGCGCCGAGGTCACCGGCGCCACGAAGACGTAGGCGACCATCTTGATCGCCAGCGCCGTGCCCAGCACCGCACCGGCATCGGTTCCGGCCAGATCGTAGGCCGCCAAACCCAGCGCGACCGTCAGCAGACCGGTCCCGAGCAGCGCCACCACCTGCGCGGTGAACAAGCGCCGGAAACGGTCGTGCCGCAAGACCTCCAGCACGTCGGAACCTCCGGAATCCGCGGTACGCATCGAATACCGCCAGTTTAAGACAATAGGTGCGCAATTGCGAACCTATTGTCGTCTGTCTCGGTTCGATGGCCCCGCGCCACAATTCGATCTCCGCCGAGAACTGGAGGTAGGTTCGGGACGACAGGCCGAGAGCGGCCGTCGGCGAGAGCGCAAGGAGGTCCAGCGTGCACGGGATCTCGCTCGAGGCGGACCGCTGGCGGGAACGGCTACGCACCAATCTCTGGTTCGTCCCGACCCTGGAAGTCCTGGCCGCGGTCGCGCTGTTCGCGCTGACCTTCACCCTGGACCGCGCGGCCTACCACAGCGGCACGAACCTGCCCACCTGGGTGCTGGGCGGCACGCCCGATGCGGCACGCCAGGTACTGACCTCCATCGCCGCCGCGATCATCACCGTGGTCGGTGTCGTCTTCTCGATCACGATCCTCGCGCTGACGCTGGCCTCCACCCAGTTCGGGCCGCGCATGTTGCGCAATTTCATCCGCGACCGCGGCACCCAGCTGACCCTCGGCACCTTCGTCGCGACCTTCGTCTACGCGATCGCGGCGCTGGTGTCGGTCGGCGAGGATTTCGTTCCGCACATCAGCGCCACGGTCTCGATCGGCTCGCTGGTGGTCGATCTGGCGGTGCTCATCTACTTCATCAATCACATCGGCGGACAGATCCAATTACCGAATGTGGTCGCCGATATCGCGCGCGAAGTGCGCACCGCCGTCGACGCCAACGTCGACATCACCGTGAGCGGGGCGAAACACGGTCCGTCGGCGCGTGAACTTCGCGATCTGCTGGCGCGATCCGGCGGCGAGGTGCGCACCTCCAACAGCGGATATCTCCAGTACATCCGCTACGAGCGGCTGGTCCGGCTGGCCGCCGAGGCGGATGCGGTCATCCATTTGCCTTATCGCCCAGGACATTTCGTGACCGAGGGGCAGGTGATCGCGCGAGTGTGGCCGGCGCAGGCCGCGAAGGGGATCGAGAAGAAGTTCTCCCGCGGCCACGTCACCGGGTCGATGCGCAGCCTGGTGCAGGACGTGTCCTTCGGTGTCGATCAGATCGTCGAGGTCGCCCTGCGCGCGCTCGCCTCCGCGACCAACGACACGTTCACGGTGCTGACGTGTATCGACTGGCTCGGCGACTGCCTGTCGCGGATCGCGGTCACCTGGGAACCGAATCCGGTGCGCCGCGACAAGGACGGTCATATCCGGGTGCTCGCCGCACAGGTCAGCTACGAGCGGCTGGTTCAGCGCGCCTTCGAGAAGATCCGCCAGGCCGGTGCCGGGCAACCGGCCGTGATGATCCGCCAGCTCGACGCGCTGGCGCAGATCGCCGACCGCGTCACCGATCCCGATCGGCTGCGGGTGATCCTCGAACAGGCGACGATGATCGAGCACGCGGTCCCGCTCATACCGGAGGAACCCGACCGCGCCGACGTCCTGCGCCGATGCCACGCCCTCCACGCCCAGATCTCGGCGGAACGCGCAGAACTCGCCACCCGGACCCGAAAGTCCACGCCCGCATCGAATCCGGCACCGTGACCGCTGCGGCGGTGCTCAGATCGGCGCGGGCGGTGCGGAATCCGAGACGTCGAACCGCACCCCGGTTCGCAGCAGGTCGGTCGCGGAGAGCCCGAAGGTGTGCCGGAAGGTGTCACTGAAGTGCGACGGTGAGGCGAAGCCGGCATCGACCGCGCTGCGGGTCAGGTCGTATCCGCAGGCGAGGCCGTGCACGACCCGGAGCAGACGCGCCCACTGCTGATACCGGCGGAAGGTGGTGCCGGTATCCCGGGCGAACAGACGCAGGAAATACGAGGTCGACATTCCGAGCCGGGCCGCGACCGCCGGGGCGCGGTACCCCCGGTCGGGCGCGTTCCGGATGGTCTCGGCGAGCCGGGTGATCCGCGGGTCGGCGGCCGAGCCGGTCGTCGGCCCAGCCCGCAGCCCGATGTAGCCGGCGATCACGTCGGGTGCGGCGCCGTCGCGGCAGGCCGCCGCGATCCCGCCCTCGGACCGATAGCCGAAACCGAAGGGGCCGAAGGACTCTCGCACCGCACCCGACGCATCGGATACCGGCCGGCGCGCCGGATCGGCGAACAACAGCAACACCCGCCCCTCGGGAACCAGCACCCGATGGGGAACACGCGCGGGAGCGTAGACACTGCCCGGGCGCATCGAGCCGACTCCCGGAGATTCGAAGATCAGCGGCCCGTCCACGCCCACATTGAGCACGTCGACCGCCGCCGCATGCGGCCTCACCCCGATGTTGGGACCGAGATATCCGGCGTGACCGGGCCTGATCCACACCAGCGGCGGCGGTTGGCCACCGCACGTTTTCGGAAGTCCCGCGGCGCGCACACCTGCGACGCTAGCGCCACGACGGCTACGCGTCGACCCCTTCGAGAAGGAGTGACCACCATGTCCCCAACCGGCATCTCCGCCACCGCGGATGCCTTCCGGCTGTCGGCGGCGACAACGCTGCGGGCACATGCGCAGTCGGGCTTCGGCGCCTCGGATTTCCGCCTGTACCGCCCGTGGTATCCGACCGCCACCACTACCTGGCCGGAACGAATATTGTCGAGTGTCAACGAATTTCGTCCGCACCGTCTGTCCGATCTGGTCCCGGTCGCCACGATCTCGGCGCGGCTGGAGAAGCAGGTGCTGCGGACCGACGGCGCGCTGGGAATCGTCACCAGCTATCAACCGTGGGGACGGATCACCTATTCGCTGTCGCTGTGGGCCGATGCCGACGCGCTGGAGGAGTTCACCGGCAGCCCGGACCACGTCACGGTGATGAACATCTACCGCTCCCGCGGCTACCTGCGCCACATCCACTGGTGGGGCCGGCATCGATCGATCGGTGAGTCGATGGCCGAGGCGCATCGTCGCCTGGACGCGGGCGAAGGGCGGCGTGTGGGTGAACCCCGCGACCGGTGGGCCCGCCGCGACCAGGAGCGGACGGCCGCCGCGGCATCCGATCCCGCGCGGTGAAGATCCTCGTGCTCGGCGGGTACGGCGCGGTCGGCACCCATGTGGTCACCGAACTCCGCCGCACCGGCGTCACCGCGGTCGCGGCCGGGCGTGACCCCGCTCGCGCGGATACGACCGTCGACCTCGCCGATCCCCTGCTCACCGGATATCGGGCGGCGCCGGCGGGCGCCGATGCCTGCGCGTTCGTGACCTGTCGGACCTTCCCGGCGACGAAATCTCCGTCGGCCGAACCCCGTGACGCACGGATCGGTCGTCGCCACCGGTCCGACCGATCTTCGTCCCCGATGTCGATTTCGGCGACGGCCGTTCGTATGGGAGGTGAGGGTCGCGATCGTGCGCGTCCCCGCAATCGAGAGGAGCAGGCGATGCGAACGATCACGGCGACGATGAATGTCACGCTCGACGGTGTCGTCCAGGGGCTGGGCCGCGCGGACGAGGACACCCGGGGCGGTTTCCCGTTCGGCGGCTGGGGGCAGCGATTTCACGACGAGGTGCTCGTCCGGGAAATGGGCAGGGATATGGCCGAACCCGGCGACATGCTGTTCGGGCGTCGCACCTGGGAGGACTTCACCACCGTGTGGGGACGGGCCGACGACAATCCGTACAGCAGGCATATGAACGCGGCGACGAAGTATGTCGCGTCGACCGGGCTGAACGACGTCGGCGCGTGGCAGAACTCGATCCTGCTGCGCGGCGACGCGACTCGGACCGTGCGCGACGTGAAGTCGCGTCCCGGGAGGAATCTGTCGATCATCGGCAGCGCGGCCCTGGTGCGCAGCCTGCACGGCGCCGGATTGATCGATCGGTACACGCTGGTGATCCACCCGCTCACCCTCGGCGCGGGGACCAGGTTGTTCGAGGGTGCCGCGCCGTTGACCGAATTTCGCCTCCTCGGTAGCGTCGCGACCACCACGGGCGTGATCATCGCCCGCTACGCCCGGCGCTGAGGAGAGGGCCGTGCCCGAGTATCTGCTCTCGATCTACCAACCCGACAGCGGGGCGCCCGATGCCGAGACCATGGACCGGATCATGGCCGACCTGCACCGGCTCGACGAGGAGCTGCGCGACAGCGGATCGTGGGTGTTCACCGGCGGCCTGCACGGGCCCGGCAGTGCGACCGTGGTGCGAGCCGACGGGTTGATCACCGACGGGCCCTACCTGGAGGGCAAGGAACATATCGGCGGGATCTGGGTGATCACCGCACCCGATCTGGATGCGGCGCTGGCATGGGGACGCAAGGCCGCGGCGGCCACCACGTTGCCGATCGAAATCCGCCCGTTCCAGGACGTTCCGCCGTTCTGACGCGATGACACCGGAGCAGATCGCCGCCGTCTTCCGTGCCGAATACGGCCGGTCCGTCGCCGTGCTGATCCGCATGCTCGGCGATATCGACCTGGCCGAGGACGCGGTCGCCGACGCCTTCGCCATCGCGCTGCACCGCTGGCCACAGGACGGGCCGCCGCCGAGTCCGGCCGGCTGGATCATCACCACCGCCCGGCGCCGAGCCATCGACCAACTGCGTCGCGAATCCGCCAGGGCAGGCAAGTACGCCGAGGCGGCGATCCTGCACGCCCCGCCCGATGACATCGAGGAGAGCGCCGTGCCCGACGAGCGGCTCCGGCTGATCTTCACCTGCTGCCATCCGGCGCTGAACCGGCCCGCGCAGGTCGCGCTCACCCTGCGGCTGCTGGGCGGGCTGACGACACCCGAAATCGCCCGCGCGTTCCTGGTCCGGGAGACGACGATGGCGCAGCGGCTGACCCGCGCCAAGGCCAAGATCCGCGACGCCCGCATCCCCTACCGGGTGCCCGGCGAGGCGGATCTGCCCGAACGGCTCGACTCCGTTCTCGCCGCCCTGTTTCTCATCTTCAACGAGGGATATGTCGCATCGTCGGGCCCGGAACTGCTGCGCGCGGACCTGTGCGAGGAGGCCATCCGCCTCACCCGCGCGCTGGTCGCGTCGATGCCCGACGAACCGGAGGCGGCGGGCCTGCTCGCCCTCATGCTGCTCACCCACGCTCGCCGCGACGCCCGCACCGATGCGTCCGGCGCTTTCGTCCGGCTCGGCGACCAGGACCGCGGTCGCTGGGATACCGCACTGGTCGCGGAGGGCCGGGCCATCGTCCGCGCCTGCCTGCGCCGCAACCGGCCCGGCCGCTACCAGCTGCTCGCCGCGATCAATGCCGCGCACACCGATGCGGTCACCGACTGGACGCAGATCCTCGCGCTCTACGACCGGCTGGCGCGGCTCGACCCGAATCCGGTTGTGGCACTTCATCGAGCGGTGGCGGTGGCCGAGGTCGACGGACCGGCCGCGGCGCTGACTCTCGTGGACGCTGTGCCACTGAGCGAGCACTACCTGTTCCATGCCGTCCGCGCGGATCTGCTCGCCCGTCTGGGCCGGGCGGACGAGGCGAGACGCAGCTTCGAGACCGCCGCCCGCCTCACCGACAACCAGCGCGAACGCGACTACCTGGCCACCCGCAGCGCAGCGCTGACCCGCTGACCGGTCACCGCGCCCGCGCCACCGCCCGTATCGCCCGCAGTCGCCCATCGGCCGGCGCCCCGGTCGATTTCGGCGCGGGCCGCGTCGAGACCCGGGTCGGCAGCACCGACGCCACCGATCTGGTCCTCGACGGGCCTGCCGATCCGGTGCACCGTGGGGTGCTCACCCGTCTACGTCCCCTCGCCGCACAGTCATAGCCGCCGCACAGGCGAGACCGCGGGCGCACACATCCGCACCGCACAGGATCGGTGCGTACCCGAACGGAATGTGCCGAAGGAGAATTCACGGTGAAGATGATGAAGTCGAAGCTCGCGAAGGCGGCGGTGGCCGGTGGCGTCGTACTCGGAACGGTCGGTATCGGTGCCGGTGTGGCCAGCGCTGACCCCGGCCACCAGCAGCAGCAACCGGCTCCCGAACAGCACCAGCCGACGCAGCAGCACCAGAATCAGCAGCCGAACCCGCAACCGGCCCAGCACGGCTTCTGGCTGTTCGGGCAGTGGATCCCGCTGCCCTGACACAATGCGCGAACACCCGCGCCGCATCATCGCGGCGCGGGTGTTCTGCTGTCTGCGAACGGATTTCAGAGATGATCGGCGTCGATCACGGCCTGCGCGAAGGCCGCGGGCGCTTCCTGCGGGACATCGTGGCCGACCCCCGGCAGCGTGCGGTGCTCGTACTTGCCGGTGAACTTGGCGCGGTAGCTCTTGCCGTCGGCATTGGCGCCGTCGAAATCGCTGCCGATGGTGACGGTCGGGACGGTGATCGCCGGGCCCTGGGCCAGCGTGGCCTCCTCCGCGGCGTACTGCGGTTCGCCCGGGATCAGGCCCAGGCGCCAGCGGTAGTTGGAGATCACGACGTCGACATGGTCGGGATTGTCGAACGAGGCGGCGCTGCGGTCGTAGGTGGCGTCGTCGAAGTTCCACTTCGGCGAGGCGGTCTTCCAGATGTACTTGTCGAAGTCGTGGACGTTGCGGCGGTAGCCGAGCACGCCGCGGTCGGTGGCGAAGTAGTACTGGTACCACCAGCCGGCCTCCGCGGCCGGCGCGAGCGGCTGCTGATTGGCCGCGACATCGGTGATCAGATAGCCACTCACGGCCACCAGCGCCTTCACCCGCTGCGGCCACAGCGCCGCGATCACGTCGGCAGTCCTTGCGCCCCAGTCGTATCCACCGAAGACCGCCTTGTCGATGCGCAGGGCGTCCATGAGCGCGATGACGTCGTGCGCGACCGCCGCCTGCTCGCCGTTGCGCGCGGTGTCCGGGGACAGGAATCGGGTCGGACCGTAGCCACGCAGATACGGCACGATCACCCGGTAGCCCTGGGCGGCCAGCCGCGGGCCGACGTCGATGTAGCTCGCCGGATCGTAGGGCCAGCCGTGGATCAGCACGACCGCCGGCCCGTTCTCCGGACCGTATTCGACATAGGCGGTGTCGAGGACGCCGGCGTTGATGTGCTTGATCGGGCCGAGGGCGGTGTGTTCACCGGCGCCGGCGCCCGCGGCGCTCGCCGGATCGGCGGGAGTCTGCGCATCCGTCCCCGACGAGCACGCCGCCAGTGACGCGACTACCGCCGCCGCCGCGATGATCTGCGCGAACCGTTTCTTGGTGAACATCTGCTCATCTCCCGTGTCCTCGTCCGCCGCGCCCACTGCCACGGCTTCGATAGGACAAACGGTAGGCGGCACGGGTGTGCGGTCGCGCCCGTCGGATGACGGCATGTGCGTACGTCATCGGCGCCCGGACTACGTCACCGGATCCGCCGGGGTGCGCAACGCGTCGGCCAGTTCGGCGCGGGAGGTGACACCGAGTTTCGGGAAGATGCGGTGCAGGTGGGTGCTGACGGTCCGATGCGACAGATACAGTCGCTGCCCGATCTCGCGATTGGTGAGCCCCTCGGCGGCCAGCTGCGCGATACCGAGCTCGTGCGGGGTCAGGCTGTCGCGCG
>NZ_BAFW01000358.1 GCF_000308535.1 Nocardia cerradoensis NBRC 101014
GAGCCCTCCGACACCTGGCCACCATCCGGCTACAGCCGCACCCCGTGCACGGAAATGCGGTCCCGGCGCGGTCCCGCCCGTGATCGGAAGACCGGTCGCGGCGCTGTCTAACCGGTTTCGGCGGCCAGCGCCAGCAGCCGATCCCGCACCAGGTCCGGTCGCTCCTCCGGGATGAAATGTCCGCAGCCGTGGACGTATTCGACGGTGTAGTCGTCGGCCCGCGCGGTCTCCGCGGCCGCCAGCGAGGGATGGATGGCCGCATCGCCGGTGCCGAACAGCGCACGGATCGGAATCGTGGCGCGGCGGCGTTCCGGATGGCGGGCGGCGGGAAGTTCCCGCAACCAGAAGGTGCGGTAGGTGTCGGTGGCCGCGCGGGCCACCGCCGGATCGCGGAACCGGTCGCCGTAGATCCCGGCGAGTTCCGGGGTGAAGGTACGCCGGGCGTCGGCATCGAGCCGCAACAGGCGATCGACGAACGGCGTGTACCGCTGCAGCGGCACGCCCAAGGTAGCCACCAGCGGCTGATACATCAGGAAACGCCAGGCGTGCGGTGCGAAGGTCCGGGCGGTGATCCACGGGTGCGCGATATTGAGCGGCAGATAACCCTCGAACCGCTCCGGCTCCCGCAGCACCATCAGGAATCCGACGAACCCGCCCCAGTCGTGACCGGCGAGCAGCAGCCGGGGCAGTTCGAGCTCGTCGACCAGCGCCAGCAGATCGGAGGCGACGTCCTCCTTGGCCCAGCGATGCGGCGGCGGACCGGACCAGCCGTAACCCGGCAGGTCCGGGGCGATGAGGCGCAGTCCGGCGGGAGGATCGGCGAGCAGATGCCGATAGGCGTAGTGGTGCTGCGGCCATCCGTGCAGCAACAGCACCGGCCGGCCGTCGGGCACCCCGGCTTCGGTGACGTGGAATCGCACGCCGCGGGCCTCGATGAAACTGCGGCGCACTCCGGGAATTTCGGGCGGTCGGGCAGATCCTGATGTCGGGGGCATAGCCGATGCTAACCACCGGCAACCCGGGACCGCCACGCCACGAACGTTTTCCGCCCGGCGTCGGGCGTTTTCCGCCGCGAGGCAGGACAATGAGGGCGATCGGACTGCGAGGTCCGCTGGCATGCGCGGGAATGCGGGAGGAACGGGCGATGGCCAAGAAGTTCGAATCACCTGCGGATTGGGCCCCACCGGGCGCGCAGTTCCAAAGTCGCGGGGTCACCAGCCGGACCCTCTCGGGTGTGCTGTTCGGGCTGATCGTGACGCCCATCGGAATCGCGTTCGCCGCCAAGGGCGGAGCCGATATCCGGTATTGGGTCATCGTGGGTGCGGTGACCGACCGCTGGACCGCGGCGCTGGAGATCTTCGGCGGCTCGCTGCTGCTGTTGTTCGTCGCGACGATGGCCGCGTTCTCGCCGGTGGGCACGATCGTGGCGAGCCTGGTGTGGGGCATCTTTCCCGGCGTGCTGCATCTGCTGTACCCGGACGACACCTTCCGCCTGATCGGCGACCTGCCCTTCACCGATGCCACGATGCAGGTGGCGTTGCACTCCTGGGTCACCTACGGCTTCGCCCTGATCTCGGGCATGATGCTGCTGGGCGCGGGCATGGTGGGTGTGCTGCGCAAGTAGATGTGGCCGTTCCGGCACGCCGATCACCGGCATGCCGGAACGCATCCGCGTTCAGCCCTTCACACACAGCACCTGACGCAGTGTCGCGACCACATCGACCAGATCGCTCTGGGCCGCGATGACGGCGTCGATGTCCTTGTAGGCCGCGGGGATCTCGTCGATCACCCCGGCGTCCTTGCGGGACTCTACACCGTCGGTCTGCGCGACCAGATCCGCGACGGTGAACTGCCGCTTGGCCGCATTGCGGCTCATGCGCCGGCCCGCACCGTGTGAGGCCGACTGGAACGAGGCCGGATTTCCCTTGCCCCGCACCACATACGAGCGGGTACCCATCGATCCGGGGATCAGGGCGAGGTCACCGGCCCCGGCCCGGACCGCGCCCTTGCGGGTCACCAGCATCGGCATGCCGTCGACGATCTCCTCCGACACGTAGTTGTGGTGGCAGGAGATCGGCTCGTCGAAACGCACGGCCAGCGGCTCGAATTCGTCACGCACGGCACCGCACACCAGGTCGAGCATCACCGCCCGGTTGCGGGCCGCGTACTCCTGCGCCCAGGTGAGGTCGCGCCGGTAGGCATCCATTTCCGGTGTGCCGGAGAGGAATACGGCCAAATCACGATCCGGCAGGTCGCGGTTCTGCGGCAGGGTGCGGGCCACGGCGATATGCCGCTCCGCCAGTTCCTTGCCGATATTGCGGCTTCCGGAGTGCAGCAGAATCCACACGTGCTGTTCGGTGTCGAGGCAGACCTCGATGAAGTGGTTACCGCCGCCGAGGGTGCCCATCTGCTTGTGTGCCTTGGACTCTCGCTGCTGCACCGCCGGATCGAGATCGCCGAACCGGCTCCAGAACGCGGACCATCCGGCCCGCAACGTGGCCCGGTCGCCCGGCGGCCGTGCACATCCATCTGCAGGCGCGTGACCTTCACCGGCTCCTTGTGCGCGTTGAATCCGACCGGCACGGCGGCCTCGATGCGCGACCGCAGCGAATGCAGGTTGTCCGGTAGATCGGAGGCGGTCAGCGAGGTCTTGACCGCCTCCATTCCGCAGCCGATATCGACGCCCACGGCGGCCGGGGCGACCGCGTCCTGCATGGCGATGACGGACCCGACCGTGGCTCCCTTGCCGAGATGCACGTCGGGCATCACGCGGACGCCGTAGACCCATTCCAGTTGGGCGAGGGTGCGCAGCTGCTGCAGCGCGGCCGGCTCGACCTCGTGCTCGTGGGCCCACATGAGCGTCTGCGCCTTGGTGCCGCGCAGCTCGACGGGAAACATGATCTCGATCCTTTCGTGAACAACTCTCCCTGTTCACGGTAGGGATCACGGGCCGTCGGCGCACCCGAATATCGGCCGGGCCGGCCCGGCGAATGCCCGGCGCAGTGCCGCGAAGGCGCGTGCGTTCGCGACGCCGGTTTCCGGCAGCACATCGCCCATGGTCATGAACCCGTGGAACATGCCCTCGTAGCGGTGCACCTCGACCGGGACACCGGCCGCGGCCAGGTGCGCACCGTAGGCCTCGCCCTCGTCGCGCAGCGGGTCGTATTCGGCGGTGGCGATATGCGCCGGCGGCAGCCCGGCCGGGTCCGCCAGCAGGGGCGCCGCGTACGGATCGGTGCCATCGGCGTCGCCGAGGTACTGCTCCCAGTACCAGCGCAGATGATCGTCGGTGACGAAATAGCCCCGCGCGTTGTCCCGGTACGACGCGCTCGCGCGAGCCGGATCCAGCATCGGGTACATCAGCAGCTGCGCAGCCACCTCCGGGCCGCCGAGATCGCGGGCCATCAGTGCTGTGACCGCCGCCAGATTGCCGCCCGCGCTGTCACCGGCCACGGCGATCCGGGCGGGGTCGCCGCCGTGTTGCGCAACGGCAGCGCCGATCCAGCGCAGCACGGCGTACGCGTCCTGCGCGGCGGCCGGGAACCGATGTTCCGGCGCCTGGCGATAATCCACCGACACCACCAGCGCCCCGGTCTCGTTCGCCATCGCGCGGCAGAACTGATCGTGGCTGTCGAGACTGCAGATCACGAACCCGCCGCCATGGCAGAACATCACGACCGGCAGCGGCTCGGTGCCACCGTGCGGGGTGTAGATCCGCACCGGAATGCCGGCGCCGTGGGAACTCGATACGGTCGAATCACGGACGGCCGCAACCGGAATGGGCTCGATCGGTGCCGGTGGACGGGCCGCGAGCTGCCGCCGCGCTTCGGCGGCGTCGAGCACCTCGGTGCCGAGTTTCGGGAACGCCGCGGTCGCTGCCTCGACCACTGCTCGCGTTCGCGGCGTCATCGACATGAGCCGCCCCTGGCGCGTGCGAATCCGCCGCTATGCGGTGTCCGGGGCACATTCGAGCCGTGCCCGGTGCATTGCCCGCTCACGGCGCCTCCTGCGACTCCGGCGGCATGAACTTCCCGGCGGCGAGGCCGCCGTCGATGGTGACCTCCGCGCCGGTGACATACGACGACGCGTCCGAGGCGAGGAAGGCGACCAGCTCGGCGACCTCCTCCGGCACACCGGTGCGCTGCAGCGGCAGGGTCGGGAAGCTGCCCGGACCGGTGGTCAGATACGGGACCATCGGGGTCGCGATCGGACCCGGATGCACGGAGTTGACGCGAATACCCATGGGGCCCAATTCGAGTGCCGCGGTCTTGGTGAGCCCGCGCAGGCCCCACTTGGAGCTGCCGTAGGCGGAGTGCCCCATCAGCCCCTCGAGTCCCGCCTGCGACGAGATGTTCACGATCGAACCGCCCGCCTCGGACATCGGACCCACCACCGACCGGATGCCCCGGAACGCACCCACAAGATTCACCTGGAGAATCTTCTCCAGCTCTTCCGGCGTGGTGTCGGTGAGGGGTTTCGCGGTATAGATCGCGGCGTTGTTCACCAGCACGTTCAGCGCGCCGAATTCCGAAACGGCCACGGCGACAGCGGCATTCCAGTCGTCGGCCGAGGTGACATCGTGGCGGACGAAGCGCGCCGCCTCGCCGAGATCGTCGGCCAACTGCTTTCCGTCGGCATCGAGTACGTCGGTGAGAACGACCCGCGCACCACGTTCGACGAACAGGCGTGCCTCCGCGGCGCCCTGCCCGCGCGCGGCGCCGGTGATCAACGCGACTTTGCCTGTGAGATCGAGCATTCGACTTCTCCTCCTGAAAATATGCCGAGATCCTGCGCCGTCTCCGGCGTCCTCGGCTCGCGGCAGTCTCGATGAGCGAGACCGGCGCGTGGTTGTCCGATCACTGATTCCGGAAGTGCGGAATGACCTTCTCGCCCCAGTGCCGGATCGTCTCGAGACAGGCCTCCTGCGGCACGGTGCCCATCTGGATCAGGCACAGGATCTCGTCGGCGCCGGCGTCGCGCAGTCGCTCGACGTAGGCGATGGCGTCCTCCGGGCTGCCGTAGGCGTGGTCGGCGTTGAACACCGAGGTCGACCCCGACTTCACCGGAATCTTGGCCTCGTGCAGGTACGCGACGTGCTCGTCGGCGGCCTCCTTGATCCGCGCCACCTCGTCCACGGTCGGATCCACGGCCTCGTCCGGCACCGGGCCGGCGCCGTAGTAGTGCTTGATCGACTGCGCGAAGAACCGCTGGCCGCGCGCGCCGATCTGCTGCGCCCGGTCCCGGTCGTCGAGCACGATGGTGGGACACAGGGCGGCGAAGTGGTCGTTGGTCACCGTCGAGACGAACCGCTCACCGGTGCGGGCGGCGATCGCCTCGTCGTAGGTGCGGCGCAGTTCCGCGATCTCCTCCACTCCCGCGAAACCCAGTACCAGAGCGCCGATTCCGTAGTCGGCGGCCAGCTTCAGCGTGTCCTTCTTGGTGCATGCCATGAACAGCGGGGGATGCGGACGCTGCACCGGCCGCGGCAGCAGCGAATGCGGATCGATGTCGAGCAGTTCGCCGTGATATTCGAATTCGCTCTCGGGATCCTGCCAGGCCCGGCCGATCATCCGCAGCGACTCCTCGACCTCGGCGTAGGTGCGTTCCGGATCCACCCCGCACATGGAGGTCTCGACCGGTGTCGCACCGCGCCCGGCGCCCAGATTCAGCCGCCCGCCGGAGAGCACGTCCAGCATCGCCGCGCGTTCGGCCGCGCGCACCGGGTGGTTGAAGTTGAAGGGCATACACACCACGCCGTGGCCGATCCGGATGCGCCGGGTCTTGGCCGCCACCCAGGTCAAAAAGATCTCGGGGGCGCTCATGTGCGCGTACCACTTGAGACCGTGGTGCTCGACGGCCCACACGGTGTCGAAGCCCATCTCGTCGGCCAGCACGGCTTGCTCCACACAGTCGCGCAGCACCTGCGCCTCGTGCTCGGCGGTCGGATCGGTCATCTGGGCCTCGAAGATCATCGAGAACTTCATCCGCGTGCTCCCTGTCCTAGCGGTGTATGCCTAATCGAAATAGTCCTTCCCGGACCCGTACTGGTCAGCCGTAAGTCCCGCTGGTCGGGACCGTGCCGTGTCGCCGCGGCCGAGCGGCCATAGCGTCGAAGACAACGATGGGGAAGAAGGACGGATGACACAGGAATTCGAATTCGACGTGGTGGTCGTCGGCTCGGGCGCGGCCGGTATGACCGCGGCATTGACCGCCGCCTATCGCGGGCTGTCGGTGACGATGATCGAGAAGAGCCGCAGCTTCGGCGGATCCACCGCGCGCTCCGGCGGCGGAATCTGGATCCCGAACAATCCCGTGCTGCAGGCCGCGGGTGTGCCGGACAGCCCGGAACTGGCTCGGACGTATCTGAAAGCCGTTGTGGGCGACCGTGTTCCGGAGGAAAAGCAGCGTGCCTTCCTCGATCACGGGCCGGAGATGATGCGCTACATCGGCGCGCGCAGCAAGTACTGGCAGTTCGTCTACGACCGCGGCTACTCCGACTATCACCCGGAATTCCCGGGCGGGCTCGCGCAGGGCCGCAGCATCGAACCGGCTCCGATCGACGGCCGTCTGCTCGGCGGCGATCTGCACAAGATCAACCAGCCGACCATGTCGGGACCGAAGGGAATCGCCTTCACCGTCAGCGACTTCCACGATCTGAACATGATCGCCCGCACCTGGGCCGGTAAGCGCACTGCGATGAAGGTCGGAGCGCAGGCCGTGGCGAACAAGCTGCGCGGCAGGCTGCCGCTGAGCCTGGGCAAGGCCCTGGCCGCACGACTGTGGCTGTCGCTGCGCGACGCCGGCGTGCCCGTGTGGTTGAACACCCCGCTGACCGAACTGGTCACCGAGGCCGGTGCCGTGGTCGGTGTGCGTGCCGAACACCAGGGCGTTCCGGTGCTGATCAAGGCCCGCCGCGGCGTGGTGCTGGCGGCCGGCGGATTCGAACACAACCTGGAGATGCGCGAGCAGTACATCTCCGGTCCGCAATCCACCGACTGGACGGTCGGCGCCACCGAGAACGTGGGCGAAGGGATCGTCGCTGGTCAGAAGGCCGGCGGCGCGGTGGATCTCATGGACGACGCCTGGTGGGGACCGTCCGTGCGCAACCCCGAGGGACCGCCGTTCTTCTGCCTGGCCGAACGCGCGCAACCCGGCGGCATCATGGTCAATCACGCGGGAGAGCGGTTCGTCAACGAATCGGCCCCGTATGTGAACGTCGTGCACACCATGTACGAGCAGCAGGCCGCGGGGGTCGACCACATTCCGGCCTACTTCATCATGGACCAGACCTTCCGCGACAGGTATCTGTTCCTGGGCAACTTCCCGAAGCGCCCGATTCCGCAGAAATATCTCGACGCCGGAATCATCACCCAGGCCGATACGCTCGAGCAGCTGGCGAACAAGATCGGTATTCCCGCCGCGACGCTGGCCGCCACGGTGCAGCGCTTCAACGGCTTCGCCCGCAGCGGGCGCGACGAGGATTACGGACGCGGCGATTCCGCCTACGACCGGTATTACGGCGACCCCACCGTGCAGCCGAATCCGTGTCTGGCGCCGCTGGAACGAGGACCGTTCTACGCGGTGGAAATGGTGCCCGGCGACCTGGGCACCAAGGGCGGGCTGTGCACCGACGAATATGCCCGCGTGCTCGACGAACAGAATGCGCCGATCGCGGGACTGTATGCGGCGGGCAACAATTCGGCGTCCGTCATGGGTAACGACTACGCGGGCGCGGGAGCGACGATCGGCCCCGCCATGGTCTTCGGGTACATCGCGGCCAACCACCTCGCCGACGAACGCGAACCGCGGGAAACGGTCGCCCCGTCGGCGTCGAAGCGAGCGAGCAACGGCCGCAAGGCGCCCGCGCGCACGGGACAGGAGTGATCATGGGCAGGATCGACGGTAAAACGGTCGTCGTCACCGGTGCGGCCCGGGGAATGGGTGCGGCCTTCGCGCAGCGGCTCGTCTCCGAGGGCGCCTCGGTCGTGATCACCGATGTGCTGACCGAGGAAGGGAAGCGGACCGCCGCGCGGCTGGGCGACGCGGCCCTGTTCGTCCCCCACGATGTGACCGACGAATCCGCGTGGAACGATGTCGTCGCGCAGGCGGAATCGGCGTTCGGGCCCGTCTCGGGCCTGGTGAACAACGCCGGAATCGTGCACGTGGATCCGATCGAAACGCTCGCCGAAGCCGATTACCGCAAGGTGATCGACGTCAATCAGGTGGGTGTCTTCCTGGGCATGAAGGCCGTGGTCGGATCGATGCGACGTGCCGGTGGCGGGTCGATCGTGAACATCTCCTCGGTCGGCGGCATCATCGGCTTCTCCAACATCCTCGGCTACACCGCCTCCAAATGGGCGGTGCGCGGCATGACCAAAACCGCGGCACAAGAATTCGGGCCCATGGGAATTCGCGTCAACTCGGTGCATCCGGGTGTGGTGATGACCGAAATGACCAGCGATTCGGCGCGCTCGAATTCGATGTTCCACGATCAGCCGCTGGCACGTCCCGGCACCCCCGAGGAATTGGCGAATCTGGTGCTGTTCCTCATCTCCGACGAGTCCGGTTACAGCACCGGTTCGGAATTCGTCGCCGACGGCGGATTCACCTCCCACTGACACAAAGGATTTCCGCGGTGAAGAATTTCGCAGGTAAGACCGCCGTGATCACCGGCGCCGGCGCCGGTATCGGCCGGGCGCTGGCCCTGGAGCTGGCCGGCCACGGCGCTCGCCTGGCCCTGTCCGGCCGCAATATCGACAATGTCGCCGAGACCGCCGCACTGTGCGAGAAGAAGGGCGCCCACGCCCGCGCCTACCGTCTCGACGTCACCGACCGGGACGCGGTGTACGCCCATGCCGACCAGGTGGCGGGAGATTTCGGCGGGGTGAACATCGTGGTCAACAACGCGGGTGTGTCACTGACCGCCAGCACCGAAGAGGTCAGCTGGGACGATTTCGAATGGATCGTCAACATCAACTTCTGGGGCGTGGCCTACGGAACGAAAGCCTTTCTGCCGCATGTGATCGCCTCCGGTGACGGCGCGATCGTCAATGTGTCGAGCATGTTCGGCCTGGCCGCCTGCCCGACCCAGGGTGCCTACAACGCGACGAAGTTCGCGATCCGGGGTTTCACCGACGCGCTGCGCCAGGAAATGAAGATCGCCGGGCACAACGTCGCGGTGAGCTGCGTCCACCCCGGCATGATCCAGACCGAGATCGCGTGGAAGGCGCGCGCGGGCGCCACTCGCGATCGCGACGCGCTGGCCGCCAACTTCGACCGGCTCGCCAAGACCAGTCCGGAACAGGCCGCCAAGGCGATCATCGACGGCATCCGCAAGGACAAGGCGAAGGTGCTGATCGGCAACGACGCCCGGATGATCGATCTGCTGCCGCGGATCTTCGGCTCCGGATATCAGAAGATCCTCACCGCGCAGATGCGCAACGAGGTCGCCAAGTAGGCCACTCCCTGCCGGGCCGGTGATCGCGCGATCGCCGGCCCGGTGCAGTGTGCCGCCGAAATATCACTGCGCACAACGCAATCGACGCTTGCGCACCTTCCCCTCGGTAGTGCGGGGCAACCGGTCGAGTATCCGCACCATGCGCGGAATCTTGTAACCGGCCAAGCGGGTGCGACACCACGCGAGTAGGTCGTCCGCGTCGAACGGCGCCGTCCCGGCGGGAACCACGAAGGCGGCGCCGACCTCTCCGAGGCGCTCGTCGGGTACGCCGACGACCGCGACCTCGGCGATCCCCGGATAGCCGAGCAACGTCTGTTCGACCTCGGCCGCAGAGACGTTGAACCCGCCGACGATGAACATGTCCTCGAGCCGATCGGTGACCCGCAGGTAGCCGTCGGCGTCGAGCGTGCCGACGTCACCGGTATGCAGCCAGCCCTGCGGATCGACGGCGGCGGCAGTGGCGTCCGGATCGTCGAGATATCCGCTCATCACATTCGGTCCGCGCACCACGATCCGGCCCGGCATACCGACCGGCACCTCGCGGCCGTCGGCGCTCAGGATGCGAATCTCGCTGCCCGGCAATGCCTTACCCACGGTGTGGGCGGTGCGCTCGATATCCGTACCGGGCGGGCAGACCGCGACCACGCCGACCGATTCGGTGAGACCGTAGGCGGTGAACACCTGATCGGCTCCGAGGCCGGCGCGCATCCGGGCGATCAGGTCCGCGGGAATCGCCGTCCCGCCGGTGCCGGCCAGTCGAAGCTCCGGGTACGACCGCCCCACCGCGAGCAGATCGGTGAAAACCGTCGGCGGACCGGCGAGCACGGTGATCCGCTCCGATGTCATGAGATCCGCCACCGCCCTCGGATCGAACACCGCCACGGGAACCATGGTGGCGGCCCGCAACAGGCACGCCACGATGCCCGCCTTGTATCCGAAGGTGTGCGAGAACGGATTGACCAGCAGGCAGCGATCACCGTGTCGCAGGGTGACCGCGCTCGCCCACCGGTCCAGGACGGTCAGGGTTTGCCGGTGGGTGGTCAGCACTCCTTTGGGTGAACCTGTCGTGCCGGAGGTGAACAGGATGTCGCTGATCGCGTCGGAAGGTACTGCGGCGATTCGTGATTCTGCATCCGAGGACCGGATTCGCGCGGCGTCGGCGATGAAGTCTCGCCAGTCGATCGGTGCGCTCTCGCGCCGATCGGGCGGGCGGCGAGCGCAGCCGTCGGGCTCGCGCCGGTCGCGCCGCCGGTGCCCCGAACCGGTGACCGACCGGGCAACGCCGGTTGGCGGGTCCTGATCGTCGTCGGACATCGATGGGGAAGTGGCGCTGTCGTCCGTGGCGTACGTGCCGGACAGCAGGACCGTGAATTCCAGGTCCGGCAAGGGGCCTTGGTCCGCAAGCAGCCACGGATAGTCGATCCCCAGGAACCCGCGCACCGTGAACAGGCCACGGCATCGGGTGCGGCGCAGCAGCGCCGCGGCCTCCGGTCCGCGCAGCCGGGTGCCGATCGGCACCACGGTGGCGCCCGCGCCGAGCAGGCCCACGGCGGTCACGATCCAGTGCGCGCTGTTGGGCGCCCAGATCGCGACTCGATCCCCGGCGGCCACCCCGCGGGCCATCGCCGCGCGGGTCACGCGCAGCGCCTCGGTGTGGAGGCCGGCGTAGGTGAGGCGGGCGCTGCCCTCGACGATCGCGACGGTCGACCCGTTCCGGTGTGCCTGTGCGGATACCAGAGCCGGAATCGTCGCGGGTTCCGCCGTCATCTCTTCGCACACCACCGCTGTCCGGATACCCACTGTCGAACACACCTCGCCGGCCGCCGGTCGGGCGGTCCACGGCCCATGGTGCCGCAGGCTGGTGCCGCGCAGGCCGTTCGCACACCGCCAGTCTCGGTGAGTGGTACGACGGGAGCGCCGGCAGTTCCCGCATCCGCTCAGCGGGACCCTCGCTACTGGCCGAGGACGGTCGGGCGGCACTCTCGAAGGATGACCGGGGCGGCAGGGGGTTCGATGCCCCGAGGGATGGACCGAAGGAGTGACATGACCGCGGGTGCGGAGCTGGCCCAACGATCGGAAACCGTCGTCGGACTGGACGGCAACTGCCCGCTGTCGCGGGACCGGATCGGCGGCAAGGCGTGGAGTATCAACCACATGCGCGGGCTCGGACTGCCGGTGCCGCCGGCATTCGTGCTCACCACCGACGCGTGGCGTGATTTCACCGAGCGCGGCGCGATCGCCGACGACATCTGGCAGGCGGTCTGCGACGGCGTCGCCATGCTCGAGCACGGCACCGGCCGCACCTTCGGCTCGATCCGCCGGCCACTGCTGGTCTCCGTGCGCTCGGGTGCGGCCGTGAGCATGCCCGGCATGATGGACACCGTCCTCAACCTCGGCATCAACGACGGCGTCGAACAGGCGCTGGCCGCGGCGACCGGCAGCGCCGACTATGCCGCCGACACCCATCGGCGTTTCCGGGCGCAGTATCGCGAGACGGTGCTGCAGTCACCCGACGGCGTGGTGCCGGCGGACCCGTGGGAACAGCTGCGCGCGGCGATCACCGCGGTGTTCCGGTCGTGGGATTCGGTGCGCGCCAAGGCGTATCGTCGCAACCGCGGCGTATCCGACGACCTCGGGACCGCGGTCACCGTGCAGGCGATGGTATTCGGCAACCTCGACGACGCGTCCGGGACGGGCGTGCTGTTCAGCCGCAACCCGAATACCGGCGACGGGCCGGCCTACGGCGAATGGCTGGTCGGCGGGCAGGGCGAGGACGTCGTGTCGGGTCGCACCACGCCGCGGCCGCTGAGCGAGCTCGCCGCCACCCAGCCACAGGTGCACGATCGGCTGATCGCCGCCGCGGAACTGCTCGAGCGCGACGGGCGCGATATCCAGGACATCGAATTCACCGTCGAATCCGGCACGCTGTGGATGCTGCAGTCGCGTCCGGCGAAGCGTTCGGCGCGGGCGGCGGTGCGAGCCGCGGTCGCGATGGCGGAGGAAGGCCTGATCACCGCGGCGGAGGCGCTGCAGCGGGTCGGGGCCGACCAGATTCGCGCCGTCCTGCAGCCCGCGACCACCGCGGCGGACGCGGGCGAAGCGCTCGCCCGGGGCGAATCCGCTTGCCCTGGTCTGGCTTTCGGTGTCGTGGTGACCGATCCCGACGAGGCTGAGGCGCGCGCGGCGGCGGGCGAGAACGTCGTCCTGGTCCGGCCGACGACCAGTCCCGATGATCTGCCCGGCATGATCGCGGCCCGCGCGGTGGTCACCGAATTGGGTGGCACCACCTCGCATGCGGCCCTGGTGAGCCGGGAACTCGGACGGCCGTGTGTCGTCGGATGCGGACCGGGTGTGGTGGACGCGCTCGCGGGACACAGTGTCACGGTCGACGGTGGCGCCGGCGTGGTGTGGGCGGGCGAGGTCGCCGGCGGTGCGGTGGACGGCGCGGTCCTCGACGATGTGCGCAGACTCGCCGAATGGGCGGCAGTGGCGCCGGACGACCTCGCGGGAGCCCTGGCCGGCGACGCGGAAGTCGTTGTGGCACAGGCGGTTGTCCGAACCGTGAGCGAACTGGAACTGCTGCGCCTGATCGGGGTGAAGGGCCGGGTGCGCGGTGACGCGGTGGCCGCCAGCCTGGGCGGCGACGCGGACGAGGTGAGCGCACGGTGTGCGGACCTGGTGGCCGGCGGATTGTGCGCCGACACCCCCGCGGGTGTGCGGTTGACGCCCGACGGGCGACAGCGCTTGGGCGAGTTGCTGTCCGCCGAGCGCGGCGAGGTCGACACCGCCGCCATGGCCGCCGCCTACGAGGACTTCTGCGTGGTCAACGCCGAGCTGAAGGAAATCGTGACCGCGTGGCAGATGAAGGACGCGGCCACACCCAACGACCACGGCGACGCCGAATACGATGCGGCGGTGCTGGACCGGCTCACCGAACTGCACACCCGGGTGCGGCCCCTGGCCGAGCGGCTGGGATCGATCGCACCACGACTGGCCCGGTATCGCGAGCGGCTGGACACGGCCGTCGAGCGGATCGCCGCCGGTGATCACACCTGGGTGGCGCGACCGATCATGGACAGCTATCACACCGTGTGGTTCGAACTGCACGAAGATCTGATCGGGCTGTGCGGGCTCAGCCGTGCCGAGGAAGCGGCGGCCGGCCGTGCCGAGTAATCCGATCGCCCAGGAATTCGACGCGACCCGGCGCTGGGTCGACTTCGAGGAAATCGACAACGTCCGCGATCTGGGCGGACTGCCGGTCGACGGCGGCGGTACGACCCGATTCGGCGTGGCGCTGCGGTCGAGCACCCTGCAGCAGGCGACCGAGGCGGATGTGGCGCTGCTGCTGGGCTCGGTCGGGATGCGCACCCTGATCGACCTGCGGCTGCCCGACGAGGTGGAACGGGAGGGCTACGGCCTGCTGGCCGCCACGGCGATCGAGAAGGTGAATCTGCCGGTCCGCAAATCGGCGCAATCCTCGCTCGCCGCACGGGATCTGGTGCCGGACAAGACGCGCGTGGACCTGGCCCGGCTGTACGGTCAGCTGCTCGCCGGCAGTCCGGAGGAGATCGTCGCCGCGGCGCGGCTGGTCGCCGATGCCGACCGGCAGGCGGTCGTATTCCATTGCGCGGCAGGTAAGGACCGCACCGGTGTGCTGGCCGCGGTACTGCTCGATGCGGTGGGCGTGGCGCCGGAGGTGATCGCCGCGGACTACGCCCTCACCAACGAACGGATGACGCGGGTACGCAACCGGCTCGACGCGCTGAACTCCTATTCCGGGCTGCCGCCGACGAGTACCGGAATTCTGGCCGTCGAAGCGGCGGTGATGCTGCGGTTCCTCGACGAGCTGCGCCGTGACCACGGCGGTGCGGCCCGCTGGCTACGCGAGCACGGGCTGACGGCCGAGGAGCTGACGATGTTGCGGTACGCCCTGGTCACCGGGTAGTGAAGGCCCTCATCGCGAATAATCGCGGAAGGTCATCACGAAGGCGGGTGCGGCAATCATGACGAGCAGGATGTAGGCCAGAACCTGCAGGCCGACATACGGCAGCTCGTGCACCCAGATACCCAGGATCAGAACGCCCAACAGCAGCACCACGCCGTAGAGCGGTGTCCGTTGCGGGTGGTCGCCCATACCCATACCTCCACGATACCCAGCCGGGCCGCCGTCCGACAGCGCTCGCCGGACGCCGCCCGGTCGGGCCCTGCTGTGACCGGCGATCCATGGGAGAATCCGGAATCGACGATGGCCGACGCCGGGAGGAACCCATGCCCACCCAACCGTTGACCCAGCAGAACTTCGAGCAGGTGATCGCGACTCGTGCGATCGTGCTCGTCGACTTCTGGGCCTCCTGGTGTGGTTGGTGCACCCGCTTCGCGCCGATCTTCGCCGACTCCGCGGCCGCGCACCCGGACATCGTGCACGCCACCGTCGACACCGAGGCGGAGCCGGCCCTCACCGCCGCCGCCCAGATCAGCAGCCTGCCGACCCTCGTCGCCTTCCGCGAGGGCCTGCTCGTCTACTCCCATCCGGGCTTCCAGACCGCCGCCCAGCTGGAAGAGGTCGTTCAGCAGATCCGCTGGCTCGACATGGACGAGATGCGCCGCGAACTCGGCGCTCAGACCCCGGCCGTGACCGCGCCCGCCCCGCCGATGGCCCGCGCCGGCGCCGCCACCGGCCGACCCAGCTACGGCTGGCCGGGTCTGAATCCGGGCTAGCCCTCCGCTGAGCTGCGGCGACCGTCGGTGTCGATGCGGCGCACCCGCGTCGCCCGGTAGCGAAAGCTGTCCTGCTGTGCGGACTCGTAGTCGAATTCCACCCGCTCACCCGCGTCGAGCGACCGGAAACCTTCCCCCTCGATCGCGCTGAAATGCACCCAGGCGTCGCAGCCGTCCGGCAGTTCCGCCGCGGCTATCGCACCCCAGCCCTTCTCCGGCCGGAAGAATTTCACGGTTCCGATCGCCATCAGTCCATGATGTCAGTCGATCAGGCTCGCGACCGTGGGGGCGATGCGACCGAACAGATCGCTGATCGTGGTCAGCGCGGCCGCGTGCACCGCGTTCGCCGACAGGGGTGTTCCGTCCGGGGCGGCCAGGGCGCGGGTTGCGCAGGCCTCGGCGACGACGGTGGGGTGGTAGCCGCGATTGAACGCGCCCTGGGCGGTGAACGCGACGCACATGTGGGTCATGAATCCGGCCAGGACCAGATCCGGTCCGGCACTCGCGCGCTGCAGCACCCGGTGCAGGTCCGTCTCGTGGAAGGCATCGGGAAAGTTCTTGACCACCACCGTTTCTCCCGGGGCGGGCGCGACCTCGGCGCTGATCGCGCCGATGTCGGAGCCGACGTCGTAGGGCGTGCCGGGGCCGCCGTCGTTGACGATGTGCACGACGGGGCGGTGCAGTGCGCGGGCAGCGGCCAGCAGCCGGGCGCCGGCCGCGAGTGCCCCGTCGGCCTCGGGGAGCCGCATCACCCCCTCGCGGTAGGTGTTCTGGAAATCGATCATGACGACGGTGGCGTCGGCCAGGCGGGGCAACTCGTCGTCGAGGCCGACGACCCGGCGCAGGGGAGTGGCGACGGCGGACATGGATACCTTCTTTCGATGGGGGACAGGGTGTTTCGGGCAGGGGTGAGCGCCGGACCGGCCAGGCGCCCGGTCCGGTCGTCGTGGACGTGATCAGGCGGAGGTGCGGAACCGCCGGCGGTATGCGCCGGGGTTGGTGCCCAGCCGACGCAGGAACGCCCGGTGCAGGGTCTCCACCGAGCCCAGTCCGGCGGACCGGGCGACGCGCGAGAGCGGGAAGTCGCTGGTTTCCAGCAACCGTCGCGCCGACTCGACGCGCGCGGCCTCGACGTAGGCGGCCACGGTGAGCCCCATCTCCTGCCGGAAGACGCGCGCGAAATGCCGTTCGCTCAGGCACATTCGGTTCGCCAGGGCGGCGGCGGACAGATCGGCGTCGAGATTCTCCGCGATGTAGGTGCGCAGCTGTTCGATATCGCGGCGGGCCGGTGCCGGACGGCTCAGCGGCACGCTGAACTGACTCTGGCCGCCCTGCCGGCGCAGATAGACGACGAGTTGCCGGGCGACCGACAACGCCAGGTCCTCACCGTGGTCGTCGGCGACCAGTGCCATGGCGAGGTCCAGGCAGGCGCTGATTCCCGCGCCGGTCCACACCCGGCCCGAGCGCACGAAGATCGGATCCGGATCCACCACGACCCGGGGATGGTCCGCGGCCAGTTGTCCGGCCGTCGACCAATGGGTGGTGGCCGTCCTCCCGTCCAGCAGTCCGGCGGCGGCCAGCAGATGCGCACCCACACACACCGACGCGATCCGGCCGGTGCGCGGCGCGACCTCGCGCAGCCAGCGCACCACATCCTCGTCGATCCGCGCGACCGGGCCGGACGGGGCCGGATCCACCGCGCCCGGCACGATGAGAGTGTCGATGCCCGTGCCGATGTCGTCGAAGGCCAGGTCGGTGAGTATCCGGATGCCGGCCGAGGTGCGCACCACACCTCGATCCGGTCCGGCTAGTAACACCTCGTAGTCGGCGCTACCGCCGCTCTCCCGATTGGCTAGTGCGAACACCTCCGCCGGCCCGGTGACGTCGAGCAGATCCACGTCCGGAAAGGCCGCGATAACCACACGATGCTTCGATGACATGCCTCCCATCCTCTGGGTTACCGGGTAGCGACCGCAACGACGGATCACTGTCGGATCCGGTCATGTACGCGGACGGAACGCCCAGCCGGCTCCCGCCGCCAGCAACCCCATGGCGGCCATGTACAGCCAGCCGGCGCGGAAATCGGCGAGGTCGTACCCGGCGGTGCGGCTGAGGATCGCGGTCAGCACGGCGACACCCAGGGCCGACGCGGTCTGGCGCGCCATCATCAGCGTGCCCGAACCCAGGGACAGCTGATCCGGCGGCAACAGCGACGAGGCGCCGAACAGCGGCGGTTGCAGCAGGGCCGTACTGACGCCCGCGAGCACGGCTCCCGGGAGGAACACCAGCGGATACGATGCGCCGCAACCGCTCAGGGCGATCCACCAT
>NZ_BAFW01000357.1 GCF_000308535.1 Nocardia cerradoensis NBRC 101014
CCCGGACACTGCGCGAGTCCGCGTCCCAGAGCCGGATGACGTCGTCGCGGCCGCTGACGGCGACCCATCGTCCGTCGGGGTCGATGACGCGGAGGCCGAACGCGTCCGCGACCGAAATAGTCTGTGCGCCACCGTCGGTGGTGTCCCAGTGGCGGAGCACCCCGGCCGCGTCGCTGTCGACCCACCGGCCGTCCGGACCGATCGTGACGACGTCGATGGCGTCGCGCCCGGTCTGAGCCATATGGCTGACGGCCCCGGACCCGGTGTCCCACAGCGCGACCGCGCCGACGGTGTCACCGGTGGCCAGTCGTCGCCCGTCCGGCGTCACACTCACGGCACGGACGGCGTGGCTGCCGGTGTCGCTCGTCCGGACGATGTCGCCGGTGACGGTGTCCCAGATTCGGGCCGAACCGTCGACCCGGCCGCTCCCCACCCACCGGCCGTCCGGACTCAGGGCCACCGCCGTCGTGTCGTGGCCCGTGGAGTCGGGCATGTCCACGAGGGCATCGGAGTCGGTATTCCACACGCGTACGACACCGAGGTCGGTGTTCGCGGCGACGCGGCGCCCGTCCGCGCTGATCGCCACCTCGCCGACGGTCGACAGGTGACCGGACGCCGATCGGACAGTGCCGGTTGTCGTGTCCCACAGGCGCAATGGGCCGTCGAGCGCGCCGGTCGCCGCCCAGCGTCCGTCCGGACTCAACGCGAGGGAGGTCACCTCGCTTTTCCCCGGCATCCCGATCTTGCGCGCCGCACCGGTGACGGTGTCCCACACGATCAGTTGGTCGGTGTGGGTGGCCGCGACAACCCATCGTCCGTCGGCGCCGACGGCAACCGCTCCGGGCAATCCGGCACAGACCCGGGGCACGGGCGGAGAGGGGACGCGGCACGGCTGCTCGGTGGAGCCGGGGGCCGGGGCGATGTCGGGCACGGTGCGGAGGGTTCCGGAGGCGTTGTCCCACAGGGTGATCGAGCCCAGTAGCTCGCTGGTCGCCACCCATCGACTGTCCGGACTCATCGCCAGCCGTGCGCCGGGCACGGCGTCGCCGAAGATCTTGGTGATCGAACGGGCCTGATACTGGGCCGCCACCAGAGCGGATGCGGCAGTGCCGGGGGACAGGCGGTTGGCCGCGAGAATCTGCCACAGCGCCCGCCGATCCCCGCCCGGTAGTGCCCGGGTGGTGAGTTGCTGCTCGGCCTGGGTGACCAGGCGGGCCGCGAGACTGTCGTCGGCAGCCCGTGCGGCCCGCTTACTCTCGGCCGTCGCCCGGTACACGCCGATTCCGGCGAGACCCGCGCCGAACAAGGCGACCACGACCAGCGCGACGAGCATCCGCGCCCGGGCCCGCAGTGCGTCGGCCCGCTGCCGGACGATGCGTAATTCGGCTTCGCGCCTGGCGATCTCGTCTTCCAGCCGCGCGTTCTCCCGGCGCCGAGCCGCTGCCAGAAACTCGCGGGCCGGCGCGGTCCGTTCGCGAAAGCCGGGCGTTTGCGCCAGCTGTTCCGCTTCGGCCAGACGCGGACCGGTCAGTAGCCACGCGTCGTTGCGGCCTTGTCGAATCCACTCCGCGTTGGCGCGCTCCAGACTGTCGGCGGTGCGGAGTTCGTCGGCCTGTTCGCTCAGCCATCCGGCGAGTTCACCCCATTGCCGCAGCAGGCTTTCCAGAGCCACCTCGACCGTGGTCTCCCCGCCGCCGTCGTCCTTGACGAGCAATCGGCGATCGACCAGTTCGTCGATCAGGGGGCGCGCGGCCTCGGGCAGTTCGTCCCAGCGAGCGATTCGCCGCACCGGTTGATCGGCGTCGGCGCTGATTCCGGCGAGATGGGGAATGAACGCCGTGCGCAGAATGTCGAGCTGTTCGCGTCGCCGCTTCGGATCGGCCGAGAGTACGCTGTCGATTTCGCTCTGCACGACTTGGCGCAGGCCGCCGAGCGACCGATAGTCGGCCGAGGTCAGAAGGCCCGTGCCGGCGTAGTCCTCGTGCAGCCGAGCCAGGGTGAGCGCCAGCAGCGGCAGCGTGTCCGATCCTTCGGCACTGTCGGCGAGCAGGTAGTCGACCAGGTCAGGAGCGAGCTCGAGCCGGGTGCCCGCCCGCGTGGCGCGGGTGGCGGGGCCGGTGATCACCTCGCCGAATCGGGCGTGCGCCATGGGGGCGAGGCCGAATTCGACGATATCGGTCGCGTTCAACTGCGGCGCGGTCTGCAGCAGGTGATAGCGATCGGTGCGTACGGTCATCGCCACGATCAATTGCGTGTGGGCGGTGAGCAACCGCGCGACGAGGGCCAGCGTGCGGCCGCCGTCGACGTCGGGCAGCAGCAACTCCTCGGCCTGATCGATCGGCAGTACGAGGGTGGGCGGCGCCGGATCGGTGAGATCGCGCCGCATCGCCTGCTGCTGCAACTCGGTCAGCAGCCGCGACACGGCGGCCGGGTCGTCGCGAACCGCGGCCTTGATCGTGCCGAGCGGCGGCGTGGGCAGTCCGAAGCGCACCCGGGTGGCGTGTATCGAGGCGGCGATGCCCCGGGGACCGGTCAGTGGATCACGTTCGGGCCGAACGAGTTCCAGCACCAGGAAGCGGCGATCCTCACGCGCGAGTCGCGGCAGCAGTCCGGCCCGCAGGAACGACGACTTGCCGGACCCGGACGGACCGAGTATCGCGAACAGTGCGGCGGTCCCCGCGGCGCGCAGCCCGCGTAAACGGTTGAGGCCCTGCAGGATTTGGGTGTCACGGCCGAAATACACCGCGGCGTCGACGTCGTCGAACGGATTCCACCCGCGATAGGGAGAGCGGCCCGGATCGTTGTCCGGCGGCCAGGCGAAAGTCTCCGCGCCGATGCTCGCCTCGCGCAGACCGATGAGCAGCCGGTGCAGTCCGTCGGTGTTCAACAGCACCGGCTCGGCGAATCCCTCGACGGTGATCGCGGTCGCCGGATCACCGAACAGATTGCACGCCTGCCATTCTCGGGTGATGTCCTCGCCATGGGGAATCGGCTCGAGCCGCACCGGCAGGATTCGCTTCCCGAGAGTTTCCGCGGTGCGGTACTCCACGACGCATTCGCGCAGGCTGAGCCATCGCTGTGACACCACGCAGATAACCGCTTCGCATCGGGCGTTCGCCCGCGCCAGCGCATCCTTCCACCGGGTGCCGACGGGGATCCCGCCCATCCGCTCCCGGTCGAGGAAGATCTCCCCCTCCAGCTCCGGTCGCTGCGCGATCAGCCAGGTCTTGATCGCCAGCGCCTGAGCTGTTTCGGCACCCGCGTGGCTGATGAAAACTCTCCCCACGACGAGATCATAGGCACCGTCGCGCGCGTGGGTCGCGGTATCGCCTTCCGCGCCTTGGTTTCTGCGCCGCCGGTACGGGGGCCTCGACTTCGTGCTACAAGTGGTCCGTGGTGGAGGACAGTGCGCCCGCCGACCCGGTGTGGCAGCGGCTCGAGGACCAATCGCGGTGGTACAGCGCCAAGAGCAGACAGGCGCAGCATGCTCACAAGCGCGTGAAGTTCGGGCAGATCGCGGTGGGGGCGACCGTGCCGGTGCTGGCGGCGGTCAGTGGCGTGCCGGGATGGCTGACGGCGGCGGTGGCCGCGTCGGTGGTCGTCGCCGAGGGGGCTCAGCAACTGTTCCAGTGGCAGAACAACTGGCTGTCGTACCGGACGACAGCCGAGTCGTTGAAGCGCGAGCGCTTCCTGTACATCGCCGAGGCCGGCCCCTACAGCGGTGCGGACCGGCGGCGCGTGCTCGCCGAGCGGATCGAGAACATCGCTGCGGGGGAAGCTGTCGAATGGTCGACGCGGCACATGCCCAGTGACCGAACATGAATCGCGGTTGATCACGTAACCGAATGGCGATGAGCGTCGATGAATCGGGTATTGCGGATCCAGAGTGATCGACGGTCCGCGCGATATCCGTGGGGCGGATTCATGCTCTCGGACGGGAGGACGCCATGGTGCTGTATCTGATGCTCGTTCTCGTGGCCACGGTCGCCACCGCGGCGTTGACGGCGCACGGCACCCTGGACGGGACGCGTCGCCCGGGACGGGCGGTTCCCGAGCGCCGGGCGGCGGCGCGGGAACGCCTTTCGGCGCCCGCGCGAACCCGTGTCGCGGGCGGGGACCTGGTGCGTGTCCGCAGCTGCCGTTCCCTGGGGGGAAGCCCGGTCGCACGCCGCTCGTAAACATGCGGGCCCGCTGGCGGTATTGGCATTCTCTTTTTTCGCAAGTACCGTATTCACCAGTGGGTGACGCGGTCGCCCGGCGTAGCGGCGGGTTGGAGGTCTTCGTGCGTGTCGGAGTGATGATCGGACCGGAGAAGGGGGATTCCGCGCGCAAGCTGAGCCGGATGCTCGACGACATCGCCTGGGCCGAGGACGCCGGGCTCGACACCGCGTGGATTCCGCAGATCCCCAGCGATTTCGACGCGCTGATCACGATCGCGGCAATGGGATTGCGGACTCGCCGCATCGAATTGGGGACCGCCGTGGTGCCGCTGCAGGCGCAGCATCCGATCGCGCTGGCCCGCCAGGCGTTGTCCGTGCAGGCCGCCGCGGGTGGGCGGCTCGCGCTGGGGGTGGGTCCCTCGCATCACTGGATCGTGCGCGACATGCTCGGCTTACCGTACGAGCGCCCGGCGGCCTACACCCGTGACTATCTGGATGTACTGGCTGCGGGACTGACCGGTCCGGGCGCTGTCGACGTGGAGAACGACACGTTCACCGTGCACAATCCGCTCGATCTGGGCCCGGTCGCCCCGGTGCCGGTGCTGGTCGCCGCGCTCGGACCGGTGATGTTGCGTATCGCGGGAGAGCGGGCCGACGGAACGATTCTGTGGATGGCCGACGAACGCGCGATCGCCGACCATGTGACGCCCAAGATCACCGAGGCCGCCGCCGACGCGGGCCGGAAACCGCCGCGCATCGTGGCCGGTCTGCCGGTCTGCCTGTGCCGGGCCGGAGAGATCGACGAGGCGAAGGCGCGGGCCAACCGCATCCTCGGCGAAGCGGAGATCTCGCCCAACTATCAGCGCCTGCTCGAACAGGGGAACGCCCGCGACGTCGGCGACATTTGCGTCGCCGGTGACGAGGCCGCCATCGCCGCCGGATTGCGTCGATTCGCGGAGGCGGGCGCCACCGATGTCTCGATCCGGCTGCTGCCGATCGGCGACAGCCGCGACGAACTGATCGCATCGAAGCGCCGCACCCGGGAGATGATCGCGGACCTGGCCCGGGAATTACGATGAGCACCCATGCTTCTCCGGACCCCGGCTCCGCCGGCCCGCTGGCGGGGATTCGCATTCTCGAGGTCGGCACCATGCTCGCCGGTCCGTACGCGACGATGATGCTCGCGGACCTGGGCGCCGAGGTCACCAAGCTGGAACCGGCCGGCGGCGACATCTCCCGGCAGGTCGGCGACAGCTACTTCGCGAGCCTGAACCGCGGCAAACGCAGTGTCCGGCTCGATCCCGGCAGTGTCGAAGGCAGGGCGCGCCTGGGCGAGCTGGTCGCGAATTCGCATGCGCTACTGGTGAATTTGAAACCGTCCGCGATCCACCGGCTCGGTCTGACCTATGCGTCGCTGCGGGAATTCAACCCGGCCATCGTCTGTGTCGCGATCACCGGATTCGGCCTCTACGGCGGCGACGATCCGGCCTTCGACTACATCGTGCAGGCCGCCACAGGGGTCGCGGCGCTCACCGGCGATCCGGCCGGACCGCCGACCCTGCCCGGCTATTCCTCCGCCGACAACTCCACCGGCCTGACCGCGGCGCTGGGTCTGCTCGCGCAGATCGTATCTAGACGCGGCGGTCAGGTGGACGTCTGCCTGCGCGATGTGATGTTGTCGCAGTTGAACTATCACGCGGCGGCCTATCTCAACGAGGGGAGGCGCCCGCAGCGGCGACCGTTCGGCGCGCATTCGTATTATGTTCCGGCGCAGCTTTTTCCGACCGCCGACGGTTACCTCGCATTGTTCGTCACACACGATCGCTTCTGGAAGGCCTTCGCCGCCGAGGCCGGGGTGACGGGGTTCGACACCATGGCCGAACGCGTATCCCGCCGAGCCGAGGTGCTCGCCGTCGTGACCGCCGCGCTGGCCCGCGACGATGCCCGGGGCTGGGAGGTGCGACTGCGCCCGCTGGGCATTCCCGCCGCGGCGGTGCGCACGCTGCCCGAGGCGCTCGACGCCACTCCCGAAGTCGTGGCCGAGGCCGGAGCGTACCGCTTGGTGGCCTCGCCGATTCGAATCGACGGTTACACACCGGAATACGGGCCGCCGCCTCAGCTGGGTGAACACGATAGTCAGGAGCCGGTGCCGCAGTGAGTCGCCAGGGTGCCGACCGGTAATCGGCCTCATCGCTGCTCGCTCGCTCGCGAGATAGGCGCAGCAGCGGATGGAGAAACCAGCCGCTGCACCGTCGACACGATCGTGACCGGGCGGCAACCGCGGCGGCCGGCAAGCGGCGACCGCCGGCGTCGGCCGCTCATTCGTAATGCACGGTCACCGACTCGGTATCCGGTACCGCTTGGCAGGTGAGGACGTAACCGTCCTCGACCTCGTCGTCGGCGAGGGCGTCGTTCACCCGCATCGTGGCGCTGCCCTCGCTGAGCCGGGCCATACAGGTGGCGCAGTTACCGGATTCGCAGGAGAACGGCGGGGTCAGGCCCGCGCGGCGGGCACTTTCCAGCAGCGTCTCGCCGGCGTGGCGCTGGACCGTGGCCTTCTTGCGGTTGAGGAAGATCGTGACGGTGCCCCCGGCGGTGCCGGATTCGGTTGCGGGCGTGGCTGTCTCGGGGGTCGTCACGGGTACCGGCGCGATCGCCGAGTCGGCGAGTTCGGGAACCGGTGCGCCGAAGCGTTCGCTGAAGATCATCCCCGGGCCGGGAAGCGCCCCCTCCACCATTTCCATGAACGTCTCCGGTCCGCACACATAGCTGTCGGCGTGACCGTCCGCGCCGACGAACTCACGCACCGCTGCCGGATGGAGTAGTCCGGCCGCGTTGTCGAGATGCCGGACCACCTGCAGCCGGCCGCGATAGCGCTCCGCCAGCTCGAGTAGCGTGGTGCCGAAGATGACCGAGTCGGCGTCGCGGTCGGCGCACAGCAACCGCACCTGCCGCGCGGTGGTGGCCAGCGCGCTCTTGGCCAGCGACAACACCGGCGTGATCCCGCTACCGCCGCTGAAGCCCAGGAGCGGAACCTCGGTGTCGCGCAGGCAGAATCGGCCGGCGGGGCGGCCCATGTCGATCTCGTCGCCCTCGGACACGTTGTCCAGCAACCAGTTCGAGACCTTGCCACCGGGAACCCGTTTGACCGTGGTCATCAGTTCGGCGTCGGTTTCCGGTGCGCTGGACATCGAATAGGACCGGTACAGCTCGGTGCCGTTGACCCGGACCCGGAAGGTGCAGAACTGTCCGGCGCGATAGGTGAGCGGGCCGTCGTGCGGGGCCAGCACGAAGGTTCGCGCATCGGCGCACTCCTTCACGATCCGGGTCACGGTCGCGGGCCGGAACATCGGGGGACTCGCCATGGAACGCCTCTCCTGGTATTAAGATTCTTATACAAAGAGAATAGCGTTCTCCTGAACGAGATGGGATTTTCTCATGACCGAGCCGACGGCGATCGTGTTCGACGATCGGCGCTACAGCCTGGCGCAGCTCGACGCGCTGGCCGGCGGACTGGCGCGGACGCTGCGCGATCGCGGCGTCCGGGCGGGCAGCCGGATCGCCGTGATGTCGTCCAATCGCCCGGAATTCGTCCTCGCGGTGCTGGCCGCGTGGAAGCTCGGCGCGGCCGTGGTGCTGCTGAGCCCGGCGTGGCGGCGAGCCGAGGCCGAGCACGCGCTCGCGATCACCACCCCGGGATTCGCGGTCGGCGACCATCCGGTACTGGCGGAACTGATGCCCATGCTCGATCTCGGCGAGCCGATCACGCCCAGCCGGGAAGAATTCGACCCGCCGGATCCGGAATCGGATGCGGTGCTGGTGTTCAGTTCCGGCACCACCGGCTTGCCGAAGGCGGTACGCCACACCCACGCCTCGTTCGACGCCGCCGTGCGCGACTGGCAGCAGGTGCTCGAGCTGGGGAGCGACGACCGAATCCAGATACTGACCCCAACGTCCCATATCCTCGGTCTGCTCAACATCGTCACCGCGCTGCGCGTCGGCGCCTGGATGCGGTTGCATCGCCGCTTCGATCCGGAGTCGATGCTGCGCAGTATCGAACGCGACCGGATCACCGTGGAAATGGCGGTGGCGCCGATCGCATTGGCCATCGCCTCGCATCCGGATCTGGAATCGTTCGACCTGTCCTCGCTGCGCTACATCATGTGGGGCGCCACGCCGGTGACGGTGAGCGTGGCCGAAACCGTCACCCGCCGCACGGGCGTGCGCTGGCTGCCCGCCTACGGCGCCACCGAACTGCCGGTGCTGGCCTGCAATCCGATCGAGGGCGCCCGGCTGGACACCGTGGGACGGGCCGCGCCCGGGGTGTGTCTGCGGACGGCGTCGCTCGACGACGGAAAACCGTTGCCGCCCGGGGAGATCGGGGAGATTCAGGCGCGGTCCCCGTCGCTGATGGCGGGGTATCTGCCCGACGGCGCCGACGCCGGAGCCGTGGTGGACGGCTGGTATCGCACCGGTGACGTCGGCTGGATCGACACCGACGGCTGGGTCCGCATCACCGACCGGGTGAAGGAGATGATCAAGGTCCGCGGCTTCCAGGTCGCACCCGCCGAAATCGAATCCGTCCTGCACGGGCATCCTGCGGTCGCCGATTGCGCGGTCTTCGGCGTGGCCGACGGCACCGATGGCGAGGCGATCGTCGCCGCGGTGGCGGCCGCCGCGCCGGTCACCGCGGAGGAGTTGTCCGCGCTGGTCGCCGATCGCCTGGCCGGATACAAGCGGTTGCGCCGGGTGGTCTTCGTCGCGGAAATTCCGCGCCTGCCGTCCGGCAAGGTGCTGCGCCGAGTTCTCGAGGAGCGCTATGGACGTCCGTCTGACCAGTGAACAGCGCCAATTGCGTGATGCCGCGGCGAAATTGGCCGACGATCTGGGCCCCGGCTCGGTGGCGGAGCTGGCCGATCGGGAGCGGATCACGCGGCTGGACAAGACCGTCGAGCTGACCGGTTGGCGAGCCCTGCGCTCCGACGGCGCGTCGGGTGTGGAAGTGGCGCTGGTGGCCGAGGAGTTCGCGCGCGGACTGGTCGATGTGGCGTTCCTGGGACCGGTGCTGGCCGACGACCTGCGCGGTCACCCCGCCGGAGACGAGGGGCGCTGGACACTGGGGGTACGTGGCCGTGCCGTCGACGCGGCCGGATGTGACCGGGCGGTGGTGCTCGCCGACGGTCAGGTGCTGGCGGGCCGGCTGGGGTCCGCCGCACCGCTGGCGGATCCGACCCGGACGGCGGCCGACCTCGACGGCCGGCTCGAATACATCGGGGAACTGTCGGCCGATCAGGCGTCGCAATGGTTCGCGCTCGCGCTGGTCGGCACCACCGCGGATGTGCTGGGCGCGGCCCGGGGCGCGCAGCGGCTGGCCGTCGACTACGCGAAAGTCCGTGCGCAGTACGGCAAGACGATCGGCTCCTACCAAGCCGTCGCGCACCTGCTCGCCGAATCGCAGGCGCTGATCGAAGGGTCGGTCAGTGTGCTGCGCTACGCGGCCTGGGGTGTGGACGAACTGGCACCCGACGAGGCGGTGCGTGCCGCCCGCATCGCCAAGATCTACTGTGCCCGCGCCGCGCGCACCGTCTGCGAAACCGCCATCCAGGTGCACGGCGGCATCGGCAACACCTGGGAATGCCTGGCGCACATCTATCTTCGCCGCGTCCTGGTCTCGACCGAACTGTTTCCCGTCCGTCTGGAGGAGATCGCCCGTGGACTTTCGTGACTCACCGGCCGAGGCCGAATTCCGGGATCGGTTGCGCCGCTGGCTGTCCGAGGTCGCCGGCGACTTCCCGACCTCCGGGGACGAATACTGGGCCCGCCAGGGCGAGTGGCATCGCGCTCTGTACGAGGCCGGCTTCTTCGGCTCGTCGTGGCCGAAGGAGTTCGGCGGACACGATCTGCCGCCGGTCTACGACGTGATCGTCGACGAGGAACTGGCCCGCGCGGGCGCCCCGCCCCGGCCGAGTCTGGGCTATCTGATCCAGGGGCTGGGCCGCCACGGCAGCAAGGAACTGCAACAGCGATTCCTGCCCGGCATGATCGACGGCACCGAACGCTGGTGCCAGGGCTTCAGCGAACCGGGCGCCGGATCGGACCTCGCCGCACTCACCACCACCGCCACCCTCGACGGCGACCACTACGTGATCCACGGCCACAAGATCTGGACCAGCTACTCCGATATCGCGGACTGGTGTCTGCTACTGGCTCGCACCGATCCGCAAGCGCCTCGGCACCGAGGGATTTCGGCCTTCATCGTGTCGATGAAGCAGCCGGGGGTGCAGCAGCGGCCGCTGCGCATGATCAGCGGTATCACCACCGAATTCGGACAGGTCGGTTTCGACGGCGCCACCGTGCCCGCCGACCGGATGGTCGGCGCACCGGGTGAGGGCTGGAAGCTGGCGATGACCGTGGTCGGTCACGAACGGGAACCGTCGACACTCGGTTATTCGGCCCGCTACGCCAAGACGGTGCGCGTGCTGGCCGACCGCGTCGACGGGCCGATGCCCGACGAATTGACCTGGGCGGCAGTGCAATCGGAGATGCTGCGGCTGCATGTGCGGCGGCGTCTGTCCGAACAGCTGGACGGCGTCTCGCACGGCCCCGACGGCTCACTCGACAAACTGCTCATGACCTGGGTGGATCAGGCCGTCGGTCATGCCGCGCTGAGCGTCGCCGGCACCGACGACGCCGATATGTTCGGCACCTACCTCTACAGCCGCGCCCAGAGCGTCATGGGCGGCACCTCGCAGATTCAGAAGAACATCATCGCCGCCCGCATACTCGGATTGGGAGCCTGACATGTACGACCTGCCCGCCGAAGTCGACGTCCGGGCCGAGGGCCCGATTCGCATCATCACCCTGAACCGTCCCGACGCGCTCAACGCCGTCGACGACGCGCTGCACACCGGGCTGGCCCGGCTGTGGCCGCGGCTCGGCGAGGACCGGGAGGCCCGCGTCGCGGTGCTCACCGGCGCCGGGCGCGCCTTCTCCGCCGGCGGCGATTTCGCCTACCTCGGCGAACTGAGCCGCGACGCCGAGTTGCGCGCGAAAACCATTGCGCACGGCCGCGATATCGTGCTCGGAATGGCGCGATGCCGGGTGCCGATCGTGGCCGCCGTGAACGGGCCCGCCGTCGGTTTGGGCTGCAGCCTGGTCGCCCTCAGCGATATCGTCTACATCGCCGAACAGGCCTATCTGGCCGATCCGCACGTGCAGGTGGGCCTGGTGGCCGCCGACGGCGGCCCGCTGACCTGGCCGCTGCACACCAGCCTGTTGCTGGCCAAGGAGTACGCGCTGACCGGCGACCGGATCCCCGCCGAGCGGGCGCGGGAAATGGGCTTGGTCAATCACGTGGTCGCCGATCCGGTCGCCGAGGCACGCGCCTGCGCCGAGCGGATCCTCCGGTTGCCCAGGCAGGCAGTCGAATCCACCAAACGGATCCTGAATCTGCAACTCGAGCGGGCGGTGCTGGCCACCCTCGACTTCGCGCTCACCGCCGAGGATCTGACCTTCCAATCGGAGGATCTGCGCGCGAATCTGGCCCGGTTGTCGGCGCCGAAGAACGGCGCGAAGAAGTAGTCGTCCAGGAGGTGGGCAGAGATGGGTGGGCCGCAGTGGTATCTGTTCCTGCCGCAGATCCGGCTCGATATGGGCGACATCGTGGCCCGGGCCCGGGCGGCCGAGGCCGGCGGATTCGACGGTATCGCCTTCATCGATCATCTGCGGGCGCCCGGCGCCGAACAGCAGCCGCTGTGGGAGGCGATGACCGTGGCCGCCTGGGTGGCCGCGCGCACCGAACGGTTGCGTATCGGCCACCTGGTGCTCTGCGACTCGCTGCGCCATCCCGCGCTGCTGGCGAAGCAGGCGGTGGCGCTGCAGGAGGCCAGCGGTGGCCGGTTCGAACTCGGGCTCGGTTCGGGCTCGGTGCCGACGGAACTGGCCGATTTCGACATCAGCCACGAGGACGGCCCCGCCCGCCGGGCCCGGCTGGCACGCACATTGGCGCTGCTGCCGCGATATTGGGCGGGTGCGGGAGAACTCGCCCTGGCACCCGCGCCGACCTCGCGGATCCCGATCGTTATCGGCGGGTCAGGGCCCGCCACCATGGCGCTGGTGCGCCGCTATGCGGACTGGTGGAACCTGCCGGCGAACCACCTGGACCGGCTGCCACGACTGCGGGCGAAGGCGGGATCGGCGCGCGTATCCACCCAGCAGCTGGTGGGTTTCGCAGGACGCGGTGCCGATCCCGACCAGGTGCGTGCGCTGAGCCTGCGCCGATTCGGTTATCTGGCAAGCGGTTTGGTGTGCGGAAACGCCGAGGAGCTGATCGCCCACTTCGCCGCGGCCGTCGAGCAGGGCGTCGAACGGTTCTACGTCTGGTTCACCGATTTCGCACAGCCGGACACTCTCGCCGAATTCGGTGCGGCGGTCATCGCTGCCCTGCGGGGCGCCCGGTCGTAGCGTCCGGAGGGCGCTACCGTTGTGCCAGAAGCACTTCCGACTGCTGGACCGATCCGGTGATGCCGCTCGCGTCCTGCCCGGCGAGCAGTACCGCGGCCTGCGCCATCGTTTCCGGTGGCTCGACCATCTCCGCCGGAATCCGCTGTCCGCCCCCGCCCGCCCGCCAGCCTTCGGTGAGCACCACCCGCGAGGGACACAGGCAGTTCACCGCGATATTGTCCGCACGCAGATCGGCCGCCAGGCCCAGATACATGCGTTCCACCGCGGCCTTGGATATCCAATAGGCGTTGGCGCCGCGCTCGAGCATGCCGACACCGGTGGTCGTGATGGCGATCATCGAACCGCCGCCGCGGGCGCGCAGCAGCGGAATCGCGGCCCGGGTGACATGGAAGACGCCGGTGAGGTTGACGTCCAGGCAGCGCTGCCAGCGCGCGTCCGAGGTCGATTCGATCGGGTTCAGTGCGAGTACCCCGGCATTCGCGACGACGATGTCGACTCCGCCGAATGCGGAAACCGTTGCCGCGAGGGCAGTGTCGACCGATTCGGCGTCGGTGACGTCGCACGCCACCGGCAGTGCCCGGCCGCCGGAGGCGGTGATGCGCTGCGCCACCGAGTGGATGGTGCCCGGTAGCCGTCCCGGTTCCCGCGAGCGGGCGGCGACGGCCACCTCGGCCCCCGCCGCCGCGAGACCGTGTGCGATCGCGGCGCCGATACCACGGCTGGCACCCGCCACGAACGCGACTTTGCCCGTCAGAGCGGTCATTTGGGCGGGAAGCGCAGCGCGCCGTCGAGGCGGATCACCTCACCGTTGAGGTAGTCGTTCTCCACGATGGACTGCACAAGTTGCGCGTATTCCGGGGAGCGGCCCATCCGCTTGGGATGCGGAACCTGTTTGCCCCAATAGGTTTCCAGCTGATCGGCGGCCTTACCGTAGGCCGGGGTGTTGAAGGTGCCTGGTGCGATGGTCACCACCCGGATACCCAGCGGCGACAGGTCGCGCGCGGCGACCAGCGTCATGCCGACCACGCCGCCCTTGGCCGCCGAATACGGCAATTGCCCGATCTGGCCCTCGTAGGCGGCGATCGAGGCCGTGTTCACGATGACACCGCGCCGGCCCTCCTCGCCCGGTTCGGACTGCGCGATCGCCGCGGCCGAGAGCCGCAGGACGTTGAATACGGCGGTGAGATAGAACTCGATCGTGGTGCGGAAGCCGTCGAGCGCGAGCGGGCTGCCGTCCTTGCCGACCAACCGGCCACCGCTGGCCGGCCCGCCGTGCGCATCCACCGAGATGCGCAGCGGGCCCAGCGATTGCGCCTCGGCGATCGCCGCCTGCACCGACTCCTCGCTGGTGGCGTCGGTGTGCACATAGCGGATACCGAGTTCGGCGGCCAGCTCCTTGCCCTTGTCGTCGGCGACGTCGGCCACCACCACCTTGGCTCCCGCGGCGTGCAGCCGCCGCACGGTCGCCTCACCCAGTCCGCCGGTTCCGCCCACCACGATCGCGGAGCTACCGCTGATCTCCATGACACTGCCCTCTCTTGAAATCAACACTCTCTTACTGAGAGAATAATGTTCTCATGAACATTAGCATGATCCTCGAGATGGCGGCCTCGGCCGGAAACCGGCCGGTGCTCACCGTCGACGGCCGATCCCTCACGGCGGCGCAACTGCTACGGCTGGCGCGCCGCGGGGCCGCGGACTTCGCCGACAGTTCGGCGGTGCTGTATCTGGGCGCGAACCACCTGGCCTATCCGGTGGCGCTGTTCGGCGCGGTCCTGGCCGCGGTGCCGTTCGTGCCGCTGAACTATCGGCTCGGCGAACATCAGCTGTCGGCACTGCTGGCACGGCATCCGGGTGCGCGGGTGCTGCGCCCCGAGGATCTGGACGCCCTGGTGGAAACCGATGCGGCACAGCCCGATCCGGAGCCGCAACCGGCGCCGTGGGACGGTGAGGCGGTGGCCGCGATCATCTACACCAGCGGCACCACCTCCGAACCCAAGGCGGCGCTGCTGCGGCACCGGCATCTGATGGCCTACCTGCTGAACACGATGGAATTCGGCGCGGCCGCGGAATCCGACGCAGCCCTGGTGTCGGTGCCGCCCTATCACATCGCCGGCCTCACCAACCTGCTGTCCAATCTCTACAGCGGCCGCCGGGTGGTGTATCTGCCGGCGTTCGATCCGCAGCGATGGCTGGACACCGTCCGGGCCGAACGGATCACGCACGCCATGCTGGTGCCGACGATGCTGGCCCGCATCGTCACCGCGGCCGGCGGTGCCGAGGCGGACACACCGACACTGGCGAGCCTGGCCTACGGCGGTTCGCGGATGCCGCGACCGGTGCTGGAGCGGGCGCTGGCGATGTTCCCCGCCACCGGCTTCGTCAATGCCTACGGCCTCACCGAAACCGCCTCCTCGGTGGCGGTGCTCGGCCCGGAGGATCACCGTGCCGCGCAGGCGTCGACCGATCCCGCGATCCGCGAGCGGCTGGGCTCCGTCGGCCGGGCGCTGCCCGGCGTCGAATTCGACATTCGCAGTGCCGCGGGGGAATCGCTGCCCATCGGGCAGACCGGTCTGGTGTTCGTGCGCGGCGAGCAGATCTCGGGGGAATACGGTGCGCGCACCGCACTCGACGCGGACGGCTGGTTCGGCACCCGCGATCTGGGCAGGCTGGACGACGACGGCTATCTATTCATCGAGGGCCGGGCCGACGACACCATCATTCGCGGCGGGGAGAACATCGCACCGGCCGAAATCGAGGACGTGCTCCTGACCCATCCCGGGATCAGCGAGGCCGCGGTGATCGGGGTGCCGGACCCGGAATGGGGACAGCGGCTCGTCGCGGTCGTGGTGGGCGCCGGCGATCCCGAGGAGATCAAGCGGTGGGTGCGGGAGCGGTTGCGGTCCTCGAAGACGCCCGACGCGATCGTGTTCCGCGCCGAACTGCCCAAGACCGAAACCGGAAAACTGTTGCGCCGTAACCTCGTCGCCGAATTGGAGAGCTCCCATGCCTGAAGCCGTCATCGTCTCCGCCGTGCGGACCCCCATCGGCACCGCGCGCAAGGGCACGCTGCGCGACACCAACGCCTTCGACCTCGCCCACCACGTGGTCGCGGCGGTCGCGCGCGATATCGATCCGGGCCGGGTGGACGACGTCGTCCTCGGCGAAGGCCGCTACGGCGGCGGGGTCCTGGCCCGCCACGCGGCGGTCACGGCGGGGCTCACCACGGTGCCGGGACTGGCCGCCAACCGGCACTGCGCGGCGGGAATGGCCGCGGTGCAGAGCGCGGCGGCCGGAATCCGCGCAGGGATGGACGAACTGGTCATCGCCGGTGGTGTGAATTCCGATTCCACCGGGCCGCGAGTGCGGTTCCGGGTCGGCGCCGACGAATGGATCGACCCATGGGTGTCGCCGTCGCATCCGAACCGCCCGGACGCGCCGAATCTGGACATGTCGATCACCGTCGGCTGGAACACCGCTGTCAAGGCGGGGATTTCGCGCGCGGAGATGGACGCCTGGGCCTTGCGTTCGCACCGCAACGCGATCGCGGCCATCGACGAGGGCCGGCTCGAGGAGGAGATCGTGCCGATCGAGACGCCGCACGGCGAATTCTCCGTCGACGAACATCCGCGCCGCGACACCAGCCTGGAACGCCTCGCGGGACTGAAGGTGCTGCATCCGGAGATCGAGGGGTTCTCCGTCACCGCGGGTAACGCCTCGGGCTCCAACGACGGCGCCGCCGCGCTGGCCATCGCCTCGGATCGGCTGGGACTGCCGGCGCTGGGTGTCATCCGCTCGTGGGCCTCGGTGGGTGTGGATCCGGCCGACACCGGCCTGGCACCGATCGAGGCGATCACCAAAGCGGTTGCGCGGGCGGGTATCTCACTGTCGGAGGTGAAGCTGATCGAAATCAACGAGGCCTTCGCCTCGGTCCCGCTGGCCGCGGTCAAGGCGCTGGACCTGGATCCCGAGCGGGTGAACTACAGCGGCAGCGGCTGTTCGCTGGGACATCCCGTGGCCGCCACCGGCGCGCGCATGATCGTCACCCTGGTTCACGAATTGCGCCGTCGCGGTGGCGGATTCGGTATCGCGGCGCTGTGCGCCGGCGGTGGAATGGGGTCGGCGACCGTCGTCGAGGTGCCCGCACCGTGACCACCGCCGGGCGGGAGGCCAAGCGGCTGCTCGCCGCCGCCCGGGACGGTTCCCTGCGAGCCACCGGGCGGCTGTTGAGCATGGTCGAAAACGGCAGCCGCGACGAGGTTCTCGCGCTGCTCGGTGCGGCCACTACGTCTCGGGTCCTCGGCGTGACCGGGCCGCCCGGCGCCGGAAAGTCGACCACGGTGGCGGCGCTGGTCGGCGCGTACCGGGCGCAGGGGGCGCGGGTCGCCGTCCTGGCGGTGGATCCGTCCTCGCCCTACAGCGGCGGCGCCCTGCTCGGTGACCGCATTCGGATGTCGGCCCACGTCGGTGACCCCGATG
>NZ_BAFW01000356.1 GCF_000308535.1 Nocardia cerradoensis NBRC 101014
GCTTCCGGGCAGCGATCACATCCTCGTCGCCACCGGCTACGCGAAATGGGGAATGACCAACGCGGTGGCGGCGGGTCTCGCGCTGGCCGGCACCGCGCTCGGCGGCCATCAGCCGTGGGCGCAGGCATATCGCACCTGGCGCGGCAGCGAAGTGACCGGGCTGGCGAAGGCCGCGTCGCTGAATATCCAAGTCGCACGGCATCTCACGACCGGCTGGCTGAGCGCGGCGTTCGGCGGTGGTGGCACCCCCGCCGAGGGCGAGGGCCGGGTGGAGCGTCGCGGCATCCGCCCCGTCGGGGTCTGCACCGTCGACGGCACCACCTCGGCTGTGTCGCCGATCTGCCCACACCTGTACGGCATCCTGAACTGGAACGACGCCGAGCGTTCGTGGGATTGCCCGCTGCACGGCTCGCGCTTCACCCACGACGGAAAACTGTTGGAGGGACCGGCGACTCGCGATCTGGAACAGCTGTGACCGGCCGGTGACAGCAGTAGTCGCCGGCGCCCGCTACGGCGTCACGATCGCGAAGTCGGGGTCGGGCGCGTCGAGATAGCCGACCAGTTCGATCAGCTTCGACACATCGCCGTCGACGGTGACCGCGCCGTCGGCGATCAGCTGCTGCATATCCTTCGCGCCGAGCAGCGCCGCGTGCAGATCGGCGTCGGACAGGGTGAACGTGACGTCCGGAGCGGGCATATCGGCGCTCACGTCGTAGTGGACGAGGACGCCGTTGCGAAGCTGGGTGCGATGCACGAGATCCAGGTCGGAGATCGTCCAGTCGATGGTGATGTCGGCCGACCAGGCCTTGGGACCGTCGATCCGCAGCGCGATGGCATCGAAGAGCTGTTCCACCGTGAGCGCGGCGGCGATATCGGGTGCGTCCGTGGCGGTCGGTGTGCCGACCGATCCGTTGCGCAACTCGTAGGCGCCCATCAGGAAGAAGTTGCGCCAGGTGCCGTTCTCCGAGCCGTAGCCGAGTTGTTCGAAGGTGTCGGCCTGCAGCGCCCGTGCCTCGCGATTGCCGGGGTCGGCGAAGATCACGTAGTTGAGAACCTGTGCCACCCAACGGAAATCGCCGGCGGCGAACGAGTCGCGCGCTTTCTTCAGCACCTGCTCGGCGCCGCCCATGAAGTCGACGTGCCGCTTGGCCGATTCGGTCGGCGGATGCTCCCACAGGGTGGCCGGGTTCCCTTCGAACCAGCCCATGTAGCGCTGATAGATCGCCTTCACATTGTGGCTGACCGAACCGTAATAGCCGTGCGTGTGCCAGGCCGCGGCGAGGGCCGGTGGCAGCTCGATGGACTCGGCGATTTCGATGCCGACGGCGCCCTTGTTCAGCGCCCGCAAGGCCTGGTCGTGCAGATAGCCGTACAGATCACGTTGCAGCGCAAGGAATTCCGTCAGATTCTCGGTTCCCCAGGTGGGCCAGTGATGCGAGGCGAACAGCACATCCGCCTGTGCGGCATAGCGATTGATCGATTCGGTCAGATATTTCGACCACACATGCGGGTCGCGCACCAGGGCGCCGCGCAGTGTGAGCAGATTGTGCAAGGTGTGCGTCGCGTTCTCCGCCATACACAACGCGCGCCGGTCGGGAAAATAGAAATTCATCTCCGATGGCGCCTCGGTGCCCGGGGTCATCTGGAATTCGATGCGCACACCGTCGACGATCTCCGTCTGCCCGGTGTGGGTGATGTCGGTCGTGGGCGTGATGAGGGTCGGGGTTCCGGTCGAGGTCGTCGGCCCCAATCCGGCGCCGACCGCGCCCTTCGGCCCCCGCCCCAGGGCGGCGCCGTACATGTAGGCGGCGCGGCGACCCATGGCGGTGCCGGCGTAGACGTTCTCCTCGACGGCATGTTCGACGAATCCCGCGGGCGCGAGAATCGGGCAGCGGCCCGCCGCGACATCCTCCGGCGTGGTCACGCCTTTCACGCCGCCGAAATGATCGATATGTGAATGCGAATAGATCACCCCGGTCACCGGCCGGTCACCGCGATGCGTGCGATAGAGCGCGAGTCCCGCGGCGGCGGTTTCCCGCGAGATCAGCGGATCGATCACGATCACACCGGTATCGCCCTCGATCACCGTCATATTCGACAGGTCGAGCCCACGAATCTGATAGATCCCCTCGGTCACTTCGAACAAACCCTGGATGGCACACAATTTCGACTGCCGCCACAGGCTGGGATGTACGGTGGGCGGGCATTCCGCGTCGAGGAAGGCGTAACCGTCGCTGTCCCACACCACATCGCCGGCCGCATTCTCGACCACGCCGGGTTCCAGCGCCGCGATGAATCCGCGTCGCGCGTCCGCGAAATCCTGATCGTCCCCGAAGGGAAGGGCCCGCGTCGCCTCCTCGTTCTGTGTCCGCACACTCCCGGAAACGTCGCCCTGGCCGGTCATAGCACGCACCCCAATCTGCACGAAGGCTGGTTGTGTCGACTCGCCTGCGACATTCCCCGCTCGGTGGGGTGACGACCTCACCCTAGACGGGTGAAGTGGGTACGTGCCGCCCGACGGATCATCGGCTCGACGGCATTCGGCGCTGCCGGTCGGCGATGCCCGTGTCACCGACGAGCCACAGGAGGAGACCATGGATCGGGCCGCTAAACCTTCCCTGCTGTCCCGCATCTCGCCGCGGCAGTGGGTGGCGATCGTGCTGGCGGTCCTGGCCGTCATCTTCGTCGCGCAGAATCATCATCGCGTCGACATCAACATTCTCACCGTGACCATCCGGTCACCGCTGTGGCTGATACTGCTGATCATGTTCGTCGTCGGCTGGATCGTGGGCCTGTTCACCCGGCGCGGCCGGCGCTGATCGCGAGGACCGGTCACAGTCCGCCGATTCCCTTCCCCAGGACGACGGCGCCCATCACCAGCAGCACGATCGCCATCACGACGTGATTGTTCGCCTGTAACCACCGCCGGGCGCGATCGAGCGGTTCCCGCAGTTGTTCGGCGGCCACCAGATATCCGATCACCACCACCAGCACACTGGCGGCCGCGATCACCGTGAACACCAGCACGGCGATCACCGCCTGTCCGCCGCCGATCCCACTGGTGCCGATGGCCACCCCGGCCGAGACGCAGAGCAGCAGATTCTTCGGATTCACCGCCGAGAGCAGCGCACCCAGGCCGACCGCGCCCACCGCGCTCAACGTGTCGATCGCGCGCATCCACCCGGGCACGCCGGTGTCGGAGCGCGACCGCCACTGCATCGCGGCCAATCCCAGCAGCACGATGCCCAGCACGATCTTGATCCACGCGGTCACCGTCGACGACTGCTTGTCCTGCGAATCCGACAGCGTCCCGGACAGCACCACGAAAATCGTTGTGACGACGACGATTCCGAGCACCCAGCCGATCGCGAAACCGGTGCCGGCGCGAGCGGCGTTCGCCGAGAGGATGATCAGGATGGCGGCCACGATCGGTATCGGTGAGATCGCGACGCCGACCGCCAGGGGCAGCAGATCACCGAGGACAGCACCCATGCCGGCATCACATCTGCGGGCGCCAGGTGGCGACGGCGCCGATGGAGGTACCGGCGGCGAAACCCTGCCGCACGGGGTGGCTGTGGGCCGGCGCCCGGTGCTGCGACGAGGTTGTCATCTCCGACTCCTTCCGAGCAGGGGTTCCCGCCGACTGTGTCGCAGGTGAGCCCGGCCCACCTCACCCGAATCGGATGAAGTGACGGGTGGGTGCAGGTCTCAGTGCCCGGTGGCGACGGCGCCGCCGCCGTCGTGTTCGTCCCGCCCGGCGAGATGGTCGATACCGAGTTTCTCGGCGAACAGGTGGCGTTGCACGATCCAGCCCGCCGCCGAGAGCGCGATCCAGGCCAGCGCCGAGAAGATCTGCTGCCATGTGGAATCCGGCGCGCGCAGGAACGACAGGTGTTCGTTCATCCGCCCGATGCCGCTCAGCACCATGCTCGCACCGCCGATCGAGGTCAGCCAGAGCAGTGCGCGGGCCCGGAAGCGGTCGGCGAGGAAGCCGCCGGCCACGCCGACCGCCAGGATCACGATCATGCTGAGCGCCCAGTTCTTGTCTCCCGGTTGCAGCACCGACGCCAGTTTGGCGCCGACCATCGCGCCGGTAAGCCCGCCGATGACATACGCCGCGAAACGAAAGATCAGCGAGGTCACCACCCATGCGGAGAGCGCCCCGATGGCACCGAACAGCAGCAGCCACAGAAACGACGAGGTGAACAGATCCGCGATCAGCCAGCCGAGGCCGAAGCCGATCGCCAGGATCCCCAGGTGAACCGACCTGATTCCGTAGAAGCACAGCAGAGCTCCCACGAGCGCAACGACGATGCCGTTCATCACGACCCCTTCCGACCGTGAACCGCGTATGCAACAGTGCCGCGGTTTCACAGTAACCGCCCAGTTACCGCCTAGGACGGGGAATGCGCGAGGCAGTTGCGGCGACCGCGAGCCCGCCGCCGGTGCCGCGCGGCTACAGCAGGCGCTCCCGGCCGTAGGTCGCGAATTCGGCCTCCCATGCCTTCTTGTCCGCCGCCGTCATGGGTTCGTATTCGGGTTTGCCGCGGCCGATCCAGCGGTAGACGGCCTCGTCGGTGCGCCACGCCTGCTCCTGCAGTTGGCGTTTGAGCACCTTGTTGGAGCCGGTGACGGGCAGATTCGCCGACACCCGAAGCAGTCGCGGCGTACCTTTCGTACCGAGATCCTTTTGCGCGGTGAGGAATTCGGCGAATTCGCGGACATCGAACGACTCCGGGTCGGCGACCTCCACCGCGGCCATCACCTGGTCACCGGATCGCGGGTCGGGGACGCCGAACGCGGCCGCGGCGATGACCGCGGGGTGGCGGCGCAGTACCTGTTCGATCATCAGGGCGGAGGTGTTCTCGCCGTCGACGCGAATCCAATCTCCCTTGCGGCCCGCGAAATACAGGAATCCGTCGGTATCGATGTAGCCGAGGTCTCCGGTCCAGTACCAGCCGTCGCGAATGCGTTCGGCATCGGCGGCGTCGTTCTTGTAGTACCCCTCGAACGCCAGCGCGCCGGCCTTGTCGATCATCTCGCCGATCGCCTCGTCGGGATTGCGGACCCGGCCGAATTCGTCGAGTTCGGCGCGCACACATTCGCGCAGCGTATCCGGATTCACGACCGCGACACCGGCGTGCGCGGGACGGCCGAGGGCCGCGGGTGGGGCGTTCGGATCCAGCGCCGCCAGGGTCGCGCCCTCGCTGGAACCGTAACCCTCGAACAATTCGGCGCCGAAGCGGCGCCGGAATTCGGCCTGATCGGCGACCGACGCCTCGGTGCCGAATCCGCGCACCAGGTCGTTGTCTCCGTCGCGCGGTGTTTCGGGTGTGGCGAGCAGATATCCCAGCGCCTTACCGACATAGGTGAAGAAGGTCGCACCGAAATAGCGGATATCCGGAAGGAATTGGGAGGCAGAGAATTTCGGTGTCAGGCATACCGTCGCGCCGACCGTCAGCGCCGGCGCCCACAACGCCATGATGGCATTGCCGTGGAACAGCGGCATACAGCAGTAGTCGACATCGTCGCGCACATGACCGTATTTGTCCCGCGCCGCGTACGCGACCATCGCCAGGCGGCGCTGACTGCATTTCACCGCTTTCGAGGTTCCGGTGGTGCCGGAGGTGAACAGCAACAGCATCAGCGCGTCCGGGCCGCCCGCGGCCGCCGGTTCGACCCGATGGGAATCGACGAGCGCGGCATAGCCGGGGTCGTCGACCAGCAGACACCTGTCGTCGGGAAGGTCGAGATCCAGTTCGCGCAGGCGCGCCATCCCGGCCGCGTCGGTGACGATCAGCTGGCAGTCGACATATCGGATGTCCGCCGCCAGCTGAGCGTCACCGCGGGTGGGGTTCAGGCCGGCGACAGTGGCCCCCGCCAGGGCAGCCGCCCCCAGCCAGAAGACGAAATCGGGAACATTGTCCAGCAGGACCCCGATATGGAAGGGCCCGTCGCGGCGCAGCGAATGCGCCAGATCCGCGCGGGCGGCCGATTCCCGGACCACCGCGTCCCAGGTCCAATCCCGATCACGGGTGCGCAGTCCGAGCCGCTCGTCACCGAGCCGGTCGAGCAGCAGGGTCGCGACATCCGCCCGGCGCACGTCCGCGGTCGCAGGGGATGGTTCGGTCATTTCCGTATCGCCTTCCATCAGCCGAGTCTGGCCGTTCTCACGCCTTCGAGTGCACGAGTTCGACGTATTCGCCGGGCAATTCGTCAACACTCAATTTGCGAATCTCCACGGGGCCGGAGTGATAGGAGTCCTCACCGACGATCCGGCCCTCCGCGTCGACGGGCCACAACAGCAGCTGCCGGAAGACGACCAGATAGTCGGCCGCGGTGTCGTCGACGGGGATGCCGATCTGTGCGGCATATGCGCCCGGATAGATCTGTTTCAGAAAACCCTCGGTCACCACACAGTGATCGTCGACGACCAATCGGTCGAGGGCGTATTCGAGGATATTGCTGCGGCTTGCGACGAAATCCGAATAGTAGGTGTGCACGCCGTCCCATCCCTTCGGGCCGACATCCTGTCCGGCGTTCCAGAAGTGGTAGGCCGGTTCGGGTACCAGCGTCCGCATCAGGCCGTCCAGATCCGGCTTCGCTTCGGCCTTCATATGTTCGATGACGATCTCGAGCACCTGCCGGTGCCGAGCGTTCGTGGTGGTGGCGAGCCGCTCTTCCAGCGGCGCCCAGGTGCGGTTCGGATCGATGACTGCCATGGCGAAACTCCTTCTGTCGCTGCCGATCATGTCGGAGTCGAGTAATCCGGATCACCCGCCGCGTGTCGCCGGAAGGGCCGTATTCATCCGACATCCGTCGGATCGGCGCGCCCGGCCGCTCCCGGATCCGCGGCGAGTTCGGCCGAGGAGAGCGCGATCCGACGCACCATCAGTGCGAGCGTGGCCATGAAGCGGTCGAGCGCCTCGTCGACGTCCCAGCCCATCACCGCCTCGACCTGCGCGATGCGCGCGGCCACGGTGCTGTGATGCAGATGCAGTTCCGCGGCGGTGCGCCGCAGCGATCCGAAGACGCAGAACGCCTCGAGCGTGTCGACGGCGAGCGCACCGGCCTCGGTGGCGGCGAAGGCGTTGACCCGCAACACATCCGAGGTGCCCAGCAGTCGCTGCACGGGCAGCTCACCGAGCAGGGCCAGGGACCCGAGTCGCTCGTAGGCGACCACCCGGCGCCCGTGCCAGGTCGAGGAGGCGAAACGCAACGCCCGCCGCGCCTGCTCCCACGACGTGGCGGCGGCGTAGGCCGGTAGCCGCTCCCCCATCCCCACCCACGGCCCGCCCGCACCGCGACGCGATGCCGGGAATTCCTGCACCACAGCGGAATTCAGCACATCCGACAGCTCCCGGCAGGTTTCCCGGTCCTGGATCAGCACGGCGGTGGTCGCGCCGATCACGGCCGAGCGCACCACGCGGCCCCGGGCCCCGATGATCCGGACCGCTTCCGCCGCACCGGGTCCCGATACGGCGAGCACTCGCGTCGGCTGCGCCGGATCGATCCCGAGCAGGCGCATGGCCCGCACCCGATCCTCGCGCCGCTGCTTTTCCGACAGCACGACCTCGAGCAGTGCGGGGTCGTCCAGCCCCGTCGGCGCCGCCGCCGAACCGCGCACCGCCACCACCCGCAGGCAGTGCCGCAGCCGATCCACCAGGACGGCATCGAGAGCGTGCGCGGCGCCGGTCCGCTCCAGCCACACCGCCGGTTCGCCGGTCGCCTCCGGCGGCGGCATCACCGCCGGCAACGGGCGACCCGCCGCGTCGTAGCGGATCACCGTGCCGGACGGCCAACTCGCGGCCGCCGGGCATTCGGCCAGCAACGCCGCGGCCCGGACCACCGTATCCGCGTTGCTGTCGGATTCGTCGAAACCGTCGAAGTATCGGATCAGCCGCAACACGGCGGCGGGGTCCGCACCGAGTTCGCGCAGTCGCGGGGCCTCGGCACCCGGCTCGTCCATTCGCCCACCTCCGCTCCGGCGAGATATCCGCCCAGAATGGCAAGAGTGTGACCACTCTCCCGACGATTCCGGCGAATCTTCCCGCTGGGTGGGCGGTCAGGCGATGGCGCCGTTGGCGAAGATCACCTGTCCGTTGATCCAGCGGCCCGGACCGGCCAGGAAGGCGACCGCTTCGGCGATGTCCTCGGGTGTGCCGAGCCGTTCCAGCGGGGACTGCGCGGCGAGACGGTCGACGGCCGCCTGATCCTTGCCGTCGAGGAACAGGGGCGTGGCCGTGGGGCCCGGGGCGACCGCGTTCACGGTGATGTCGCGGCCCCGCAGCTCGCGGGCCAGGATCAGAGTCATCGCCTCGACCGCACCCTTGCTCGCCGCATAGGCGGCATAACCGGGAGGCGCCAGACGGGTCACCGAGGTGGAGAACGTGATGACGGCGCCGCCCGAACGCACCCGCCGCGCGGCCTGCTGCGCGACGACGAAGGTGCCGCGAATGTTGATGCGGTGCATGCGATCCAGCGCCTCGAGATCGAAGTCGGCGATCGGTCCCAGCGTCATGATCCCGGCCGTGTTGACGACGACGTCGATCCCGCCGAGCGCGGCCTCCACGGCGTCGAACGCAGCGCCCATCGCGTGTTCGTCGGCGACGTCGCCGCCCACCGCCAGGGCTCGGCCGCCGCGTTCTTCGAGTTCGGCGACGAGCTCGTCGGCCGCGGTCTCGTTTCCGGCGTAGTGGACGCCGACGGCCATCCCGTCGGCCGCGAGACGCCGGGCGACGGCGCGACCGATGCCGCCCGATGCTCCCGTCACCAGTGCGACGCGCGTGTGTTCGGCCATGATGCCTCCCTCGGAGTTATGAACTACTAGTCCATATAATCAGATTGTGAACGCTGCGTCCATATGTCACGCTGTAGGAGTTCGGAAACGGAGGTCGACATGCCCGAACAGGACGAGGCGGGGCGGAAGCGACGAGGCCGGGGCCGCCGTCCGGCTGCCGAAGTGCGCGCCGAAGCGCTCGACGCCGCCGGCGCGCTGCTTCTCGACTCGGGGATGGGCGCATTCACCATCGAGGCGGTCGCGGAGAAGGCCGGCGTCAGCAAGACGACGCTGTACAAGTGGTGGCCGTCGAAGGGCGCGCTCGCACTCGACGGATACTTCCATGCCGTCGAATCCGCGCTCACCTTTCCGGACACCGGCGATATCGAGGCCGATCTGACCGCCCAGCTCCGCTCGTTCGTCCATGTCCTCACCCACACGCGCGCCGGACGGGTGATCGCCGAACTCGTCGGTCAGGCCCAAACCGATCCGGAGCTGTCCGCCGCCCTGCTCGAACGCTATTCGGGACCGCGCCGCCGGCTGGCCGTGGAGGCCATGCGCCGCGCACAGCAGCGCGGGCAACTGCGTACCGACATCGATCCGGAGATCGTCGTGGATCAACTGTGGGGCGCCTGCTACCACCGCCTGCTGCTGCCGAACCTGCCCCTCGGCGAGCATTTCGCCACCAGCCTGGTCACCAACGTGCTGTACGGCACGGCCGCACCGTCGGACGGCCGAAAACCCGTCCGGGAGGACTGAATACACTCACCACATCCGCGAGCCGATCGATCGATGGGAGTGCCGTGCCGTTTCCCCCGCCCGAGCCGTGCGCGCACGGGATCCGCACCCTCGGCGACGAGCACGACAATCCCTGGCGGAGGACGGCCGAAGGGCCTTGTCTCCCGGCATCCTGCCTGCGGGATGCGACGACGGCGAACGAAGCCGCGCGGCGGGCGATCACCGGATCCGGGGTGCGGGGGTCGGGAGCGTGAAGGCGGCGTGGGGGCGGATCGCGCTCGAATCGTTTGCGGTGGTCGCGACCCTGGTCGGCGCCGCCGGTGTGGCACTGCACTTCAATCGGACCGAGTCCCGGTGGCTGATTCTGGCCGCGTCGGGTGCGCCGTATCTGATGTGTGCCGCGCTGCTCGGGGTGGCGTTGTTCGCCGCCGCGAAGCGGTGGGCCGGGGTCGCGGCGGCCATTGCCGTTGTGGGCGTGGCGATCTGGACGCAGGCTCCGCTGTATGTCGGCCGCTCTCCGGGCGATCACGGCACACCGGTGACGGTGATGCAGTCCAATCTGCTCTTCGACGGCGCCGATCCGCAGGCGCTGATCGAGCAGGTCCGCGAACGCAAGGTCGGCATTCTGACCGTCGAGGAACTCACTCCGGCCGCGGTGCACGCGCTCGAGGGCGTAGGCCTGGACCGGCTGCTGCCGCATCGATATCTGTCGCCCGGGCGGACCGCCACCGGTACCGGGATCTGGAGCGCCTATCCCCTCTCCGACACTGTCGAATACGACGAATTCGTCCTGAACCAGCTCTCCGCGACCGCCACCGTCCCGGGCGTCGGACCGGTCAGCGTCTATGCCTTCCATCCGGTGCCACCGATCTCCGGAACACACCTGTGGGCCGGCGAATTGTCCCGGCTACGAGCCATTCTCGACCGTTCGCCCGCGGATCGGCCGGTGATCGTCGGCGGCGATTTCAACGCGACGTTCGACCATGCCCAATTCCGCGCGATGCTCTCGGGCCGGTTCCACGACGCGGCCGAACAGGAGGGCGCCGGCCACCTCGTCACCTATCCCACCGACAAACGCTGGCCACCGCTGGTCGGCATCGACCACATCCTGGTCGCCGACGGCCACGCGGACACCGTCGACACGATCCGCCTGCCCGGGGCCGATCACAAGGCGCTGATCGCGCAACTGCGCCTGACCCGCCCGCAGTAGCCCCGAGTAGCCCGGCTCGATTGTCGGTACCCGCCGCTATCGTCGCCCCATGCACCCCGCCACCGCGGTCGTCGCGGACATCGTCGCAGCGATCACCCCGCTGGACACCCTGGAGCAGGAGCACATCCGGCAGACACTGTCCTGGCTCGCCGGCACCGACGACATCTTCCGGCGAGAACCTCCGGCCACACCGCCACAACACCTGGTGTCGTATGTGGTGGTCGTCGATCCGGATGCCCGCGCGGTACTGCTCGGCGCCCACCGCAAGTCCGGACTACACCTGCCGATGGGCGGTCACGTGGATCCGGGGGAAGACCCTCCGCACGCCGCGCGACGAGAAGCCGCCGAAGAACTCGGAACGGAGGCCGATTTCACCGTCGTCGGCGAACGTCCCCTGCTCCTCACCAGCACCCGAACAGTCGGCGCTCACCCCCACCGCGACGTCTCACTCTGGTACGTGATCCGCGGCCACCGCGACCACCCCGTCACCCTCGACCCACGAGAATTCGCCGGCGGCCGCTGGTGGGAGATCGATCGCGCCACCATCCCCGAATCCGACCCGCACATAAGCCGATTCCTCACCAAACTGCGCACCGCGCTGTCCGCGTAACGGCGCCGCGACACCCCTGGACGGTGAGGATTCCCCGGTCCGGCGACCAGGGAGCAGGGTTTGCACTCCTCGCGAGTGAGGGGTGCAATCGGGGCGAAGGTCACGCGGTGACGGATGTGGTCGCGCCCAGGCAGGGTGTCGGCCCGGTCTGCGGCCGGATACCCATTCAGCCCAGATATGGCTGAGTGCGTTGCTCCGCATGGTGCTTCAGCCGTAGACGAACCGTGTCGTGTACCGGTATCTCAGGAAGTTCGTCCGGCCGGATGAATCGGACTTCGGTCGATTCGGCGCTTACCGCGATGCGGCCGCCGACAACCCGGCCGTAGTACGTGATGTTGAACTCCTGCCGGACTTCCCCGTCTTCATAGGCGATGACGTGCGCCGGATCGGTATATATCCCGAGTAGTCCCGTTATCTCGATGTCCAGACCGGATTCTTCTCTGGTTTCGCGGACCACGCACTGCTCGAGTGTTTCACCGATTTCCATCACTCCACCGGGAAGCGACCAGTTACCGGAGTCGCTTCGGCGTTGCATCAGGATCGAGCCGTCGGTGTCGACTACCAGAGCGGAGCCGCCGGGAACCAACGAGTTCGGCGTCGGTGCGTCCGGATCGCGGTAATAGTCACGCCGTGAGCCCATCCCGAACCCCTTGTGAGTAGCCGGTGGTCGTTTCCCAAATCTGTTCTACCTGATCAGCGAACGACTCGAATATCCCGTGCGGAGACAACTTCCGCAGGTGCAGCGCGGTGTGCTGGTATCCGCGGGCACGGAATAAGTACGGGGTAACGATCATCTCGTCATCGAACCTGAACACCGAGTTGTACAGGTGTGTGGTGTGTAGGCCGATCGAGCATCCGGGGGCATCTGTCAGCGTTCCGAGCATCGACAAGGCGTTACGTATGCGACCCGGGAGGGTTCCTCCCATCTGTTCGAGCGAGTCTCGCTCCAGGACGTGGTCGCAATCCGGGTCGGCGAACGCCAACCGGACTCGTGCGCCGGCTCGGCACTTCTCCACGACGAGGTCTGATGCGTTCGGCAACAGTTCGAAGACGAACGGGTAGGCGTACCCGATGATGTCGATCTGCTTCGTCGCTTTGTGTAGTAGCTGAACCCACAGATCAGTTGGTATGTCCGCTCGGTGCGCGTATGCTCCGACGACTTCGGCTGTTGCCGGCGCTCCGGCGCTTTGATCCGGACGGGTCTGCGGCCATAGCGCGTCTTCGGGTTCGTGGAGTATCCGCGCCACCTCCGCGCGGGTACGTCGGTGCGGCACTCTTCCCGCCAGCCACCGGTTGACGGTCTTCGTGTCTACCCGTACCGCTGCCGCCAGTGCGGCCGAATCGAGCTGTGCGCGAAGCATTGCCGATTGCAAGCGATGACTCATACCAGAACTTTAGGGGACGTTTCGAGCGCAAGAAAGTGTCTACGAGAACGTCCCCGACGAAGTTCAGGTGTCCGACCTGCATAAATACCGTTGCGGTAGCCCCGGCGCCGGGTCGAAACCGACTTCCCCGGCGCTGGGTGCCCTACCAAGCGACGATGGAGCCAACATGGATGCGAAGCCAAGGCGTACAAGGCTTTACGTGTTTCCGGGCGGTGTGCTCGAGACAGCCGACTATGGGGATGACGCGTGCGGCGGAGTCTATCTCGAATCCCGCATCAACGCACTGCCACAACGCGTTTCGGGTGCTACCGACGTGCCGTCACCTGTCCGATCGATGGAGCCGGCCGACGCCGAGATGTGCGAACGAGTGCTCCGATTGCTGCGGACATTGTGATGCAAGCACTCGGTTGGATCGTTGTCGTCGGGCTGCCGCTGGCCGTAGCGCTCTGGGCCGCCAGGCCGTATCGAGACTGAACCACACGGATTCTCGGCGACCCGTGAGCGTGTGACGCGGCCTACGAATTGGCATCCTGTTCTCAGCGGCGCGGCACCAGTCCTCGCGTCGAGTAACACCCCTCGCTCGACCGAGCCCGGGGCCGTCGAGCGGGAAGTCGATGAAGAGGTGAGACGGCGCGATTTCGGAAAGCTAGCCGCTACCGGAGCAGTAGCCTTCCTGTCCGGTGACCAGGCCCGAATCGGGATGAGCGACGCCCACCGCTTGCTGGCTGCGGTAGATACCCTCGAACAACAAGACCAACACACCGGTGGCGCCGAACTGGTCGACTTCGCGCTCGGACAACTCGAGCGGGCCAAGTACACGCTGCACACCAGCACATACGACAGCAAAACCGGAGTCGCATTCACCAGCGCGACCGGGGAACTGGCGGTACTGACCGGATGGCTGGCCTACGACGCAGACCGCCATCGCCTAGCGCAGCGTTGCTTCGCCGACGCCATGGCGCTCGGCACCGAAGCCGACAACGACGACTTGATCGCAGACACCTGCCTGTGCGCGGCCAACCAATCCATCGCGCTCGCACGCGCCGGAAAAGGCAGCCCACACAAAGCCTTACAACTGGTCGGCCGTGCTCGCGACCTCATGCGCGGCCGACCTCCAGGCCGGATCCACGCCCTGATCGCTGTACGGGAAGCACAGGCCGAAGCCGCTCTGGGCGATCGCGTCGCCTTCGGCCGCGCCATTGCCACCGCATGGCGCGAGATGGACCATGCCGCTCAGTTCGAGGCGATCGAGGACTGCCCCCAATGGCTACGGTTCATGAACCACGCTGAAATCGGTGGCCACGAAGCGCGCGGATACGGCGATGTCGGCGATCTGCCGAGATCACTCGAGCTGTACACCATCGCCGCCGACCAACAAGCCGGCACCCGCAACGCGATCAATCTCCTCGCATGGATCGCCACGACAAGGGCCCAGATGGGCGATGTCGCAGGCGCACTCGAGACCGGAACACCAGTGATCACGGACCTCTCCACCGTGGCCTCAACACGAACCTTGCGCGTCCTGGAACCAGTTCGCCGCGCCGCCGACAACATAGCGGCGGGCGACACCTTCCGCCACCAATTCGACGCTCTCACACAGAAAGCCATCACCGAATGACCCAGCTTCCCGACGACGTCGAGTTCGAGCACCTAAACGCCGGCCAAGCGCGAGAACTGAAAGACATCGTCGAAGACATCTATCGCCGGTCCTATGCCGACGTCGTCGCATCAGGCGAGCTATTCGATACGCCAGAGCAGTTCATGGCCCGGTTCGACGCATATACCGATCCCGCGCGATCAACCGGGTTCGAACTCGTGATCAGCCGCGTTCGGGGCAACGCCATCGGGCAAGCATGGGGATGGCCACTCACTCCCACAACAGCCTGGTGGGACGGTCTCCACCTCGACAGCGGCGATACCGACGACTTCACAGCCGAAACGGGCACCCGCACCTTCGCGCTGAGCGAGATCATGGTCTGCCAAAAACACACAGGCCACGGACTTGCCCACGCTCTGCACGACGAACTGCTCCGGAATCGTTCCGAAGAACGCGCCACACTGCTCGTCGAACCGGAGAACACTCGCGCGTACAACGCATACCTCAAATGGGGTTGGCAACGCGTCGGACATCTACGTCCGAACTGGCCCGATGCGCCCCTCTTCGACGTCCTGATCATGGAACTCGCAGCTCAACCCAGGCGACACCAGGCCTGAGGCCCGAGTCCTCGACCGAGAACCGCTCAGGGTTTGTGTTCCTCGAGGTGGGTCCAGAAGCCGGGGGCGTAATAGGTGTACTTCGTCGCGGTGTACACCGCCAGCACTCCCCCCTCGAGGAACTTGAAGTTGTCCTCCGGGTCGGGGAAAGACTGCTCATGGTCCGGCCCACTCGCTGTCGTGTATACGCGGAACGGCATGACATCCACGGTATCCCTCGCCGGCGAGGAGCGGGAAGCGCCCTGACCGCCGTTTACACCAGCGACTTCCCGAGTGCCTGTCGCCGCCGCATGTCCTCGATGTACCCGTCGAACGGGTAGCTGCGCCAGTGTTCGGGCAGGCGCTTCAGCACCGTTCCGATGGTTCGCATCACGATCTCGAAGGTGCGCTGGCGCCGCGGCCCCCAGCCGAGTCCCAGTGCGTCACGGAACTGCTGGGGCAGGAATCCGGTGGTGAAGAAGCGATTGACCCGCGCGAAGGCGATGCGCTGGGCGCGGCTGTACGGCCCCAGGCCGATGACCTGGTCCAGCAGATAGCGGCGGACCTCGTCGTCGAACGAGATCTCGCCCACCTTGGCGTTCCAGTACTCGTCGAAGGCTGCCCGATCCGGCGGCCACAGCCGCTCCGGCATCTGCAACGTCGTGCCGAAACGCGCGGACTCACGATAGAACTCATCAGCTAAGTTATCTTCAATTCTGCCGTAGAAGAACCTGGTCGAATCATCGACGCCGCGATAGATACAGGCGGCGACCCACAGCTGGAGTTGCGGATCGAAGGCGTTGTAGCGGATCGGACTGCCGGGGCGCGACCGCACCTGCCGATGCGAGGTGTCGACGGCGGCACGGTAGGCGATGCGGTCCTCCTCGGTCCCGAGCATCGCCACCGCCAGATAGGTCAGCGTCGTGCGCCCGCGCTTACGCGGATGCCGTGCGTATTGGCCGCTTTCCACGGTACTTTCGACGACTCCGCGACCGACGGGCGGCAAACCGAGCTGCATCACGACATTCGCCGGGCCACCCAGCAATGCCGCGGGGCCGGCCATGTACTGCCGCCGGCGGGCGAGTCCGGCATCCGGCGCAGAGGCCGCGGCAACGATTCGGGCGGCTCGATTCATGCGTATCACTCCGAGGGTCAATGAGGTGTCTGGCATCTCATCTTCTCACCACATGGTTGCCGACAGCAATGCCTCACCGAACGTCCCACTGCCAAATATGTGAATGTGTATTCTGACAGTTGATCCGGCGAAGCGATGCAGAAGGCTTCGCCGGCCGAGGTGGATCGAGGTCTGTGTGGTGCTGTCGAGTTCTGCGGGCGAGCTGGCCCGGTCCGTCGGTGACGCGTTCGCCGCGGCGTCGGTGTTGCGGCGGCGCGGCATGATCGACCCGTGGCATCCGCTCGATATCGTCCGGACCGCGCGCGACGCCGGAACCTACGGCCCGTTCGTCACGGTGCTCGCCCACGCCGCGCGCCGCACTCCGACCGCGCCGGCGCTGGTCGACGAACGCGGCACCCTCACCTTCGACGAGCTCGACCGCGAATCCAACGCGCTCACCCGCGGACTCGCCGCCCACGGGTTCGGGCCGGGATCCGTCCTCGCCGTACTGTGCCGCGATCACCGCGGCATGGTTCTGAGCCTGCTGGCCGCGGGCAAGCTGGGTGCACGCGTGGTGCTGCTCAATACCGGATCCGCCGGCCCGCAGCTCGCCGAGGTCGTCGCCCGCGAGCAGGTCGACGCGCTGCTGCTGGACAGCGAATTCGCCGACCGCGCCCGAGCCGTCCCCGCCGACATTCCCCGGTTGCTCACCTGGGACGACGAGGGCACCTCCGGCATCACCACCA
>NZ_BAFW01000355.1 GCF_000308535.1 Nocardia cerradoensis NBRC 101014
CGGCGTCATCGATGTCGTCGGAACCACTCCGGAGCGTACGTATTCCGCGGATATCGCCGAGGCCGGTTCGATACGCACCGGCGACGACGTCCGGATCGCGGGAATTCCGGTCGGCAAGGTGACAGCGCTGCGGCTGCTGCCCGACCGGGTGCGGATGACGTTCACCGTGCGGGACGGCGTCGCCATCGGAGATCAGACCACGCTCGCGGTGCGGATGCTGACCCTCGTCGGCGGCTACTATCTGGCCGTGCAGCCGGCGGGCTCGAATCCATTGGGGCACCACGTGATTCCCGCACAGCGCGTGATTCTTCCCTACAACCTCACCCAGGCGTTCCAGGACGCGGTCGAGCCCGTGCAGCGGACCGACGGCGACGCCGTCCGCCGCGACCTCGCCGCGCTGTCCGGTGCGATCGGCAAGAGTCCGGACGCGCTCCGCCACGCGGGCCGCGCGGTCGCCGACATCGTCGCCATCATGGACCGGCAGAACGCGGACGTCTCGCACACGCTGGCGCTGACCGACGAATATCTGACGGCGCTGAACGGGAATTCCGACACCCTCGTCACCCTGATGCGGACCTTCGGCATCCTCGAGAACGTCGTCGCCGACAATCGGGAACAGCTCAGCTGGGCGCTGCACGGCCTGGCTCAGCTGGTGCAGAAGCTGGTCCCGCTCGGCCGGATCTGGGACGACTCGCTGCGCGATCAGGCGCAGCCGCTCGTCGACGCCGTTCCGAAACTGCGGGAACTCGGCGATCGCATGGGCGCCCTGCTCGATTCCCTGCACACCTTCGAGCAGCGCCTGACGCCGCTGCTGCAGCCGGGCGGCGGAGTGCGCGTCGACCAGTCCGCCGCCACGATCACCGGTATCTGTGTTCCGGTTCCGGGAGGGGGATGCTGATGCTGACGAAGATGCTCGGATCGCGCGGACTGATGTCGGCCGCGGTCGTGCTGGTTCTCGTGCTGGCCGCGGGATTCGGCGTGAAGATGACCGGATCCGAACCGGCGATGCGCAGTTACTGCGCGGAAATGCCCGACAGCATCGGCCTCTACACCGACAGCGCCGTCACCGTCATGGGCGTTCAGGTCGGCAAGGTCACCGCCATCGAACCCGGCAACGGCGCGGCCACGGTGCGGTTCACGGTGCGCGCCGACCGCACACTCCCGCCGGACGTCGGCGCGGTGACGGTCAGCCACACCATCCTGGCCGATCGCAATCTGGCACTCATCGGCGCCGAACCCGCCGGCGCCGGGTGGGATCCGGGCCGATGCATCACCAAAACCTTGACGCCCAAGAGCATGTCGCAAACCTTCGACGCCCTGGCGAAACTCTCCGATCAGTTGAACGCGGCCGCGGATCCCGCACAGCGCAGCGCCGTCGGTGACGGTCTCGACGCCCTCGACCGGGCGACATCCGGTACCGGACAGCAGCTCAACGCGCTCATCGAGCAACTGAGCCGGGCGCTCGCCTCCCCCGACGCGGCGATCGGACATCTCGGTCAGCTCATGGACGATCTGGCCGCACTGGCCCATCGAGCCCGCAACGGATGGCCGGAACTGGAGAACATCGTGCCGCGGCTGACCGAGACGTTCTCCGATATCAACACTCTCGCCTTCCCGCCCGTGGCCGATCTGGTGATCGCGCTCGCCGGGCTGCTCCCGGAACTCAACGAGGTGGTCATGAAGCTCGGCTCCCCCGCACTGCGGGCGCTGAACAACGTCCCCGGTCTGTCGAAACTCCTCGCCTCGGGAGTCGGCTCGCTCGCCGAGATCATCCGCATGACCCCGGCCCTCGCCACCGGGTTCACCGATGCGGTCGATCCGGTCAGCGGCGAGTTCACCATCGGGTACGCGCCACCGAAACTCGCGCTGTCCCCACAGCAGACCGATCAGATCTGCGCGGCGCTGCGCGCGGTCGCGGGACAGCAGTGCGCGACCGCCGGCAACGGCGCGGTGACCGTGCCGGCACTGCCGGTACTCCTGTCGGCGGTGAGCGCGAAATGACCCGACGCACCGCGAACCTGCGCCGGATCTGCGCCTGCGCGCTGGTCGCCGCCACCCTCGCCGCATCGGCCGCGGCCTGCGGTTTCCAGCCCGCCGACATCCCGGTGCCGGGCACCGGCGTGGGTGGACCGACCTACCGGTTACGCATCGAATTCGCCGACGTCCTCAATCTTCCGCAGGGCGCCAAGGTCATCGCGAACGGGGTGCGGATCGGTCAGCTCACCCACATCACCGTCGTCGAGCCGGTACCGGCCACCGGCACGGCTGCGGCGCGCAAGGGCTATGTGATCGCCGATGTCGCCATTCGCACCTCGGTCCGGCTACCGGTCGGCACCACCGCCCGGCTGCGGCAGGCCACACCGCTCGGCGACGTCCACATCGCGCTCACCGAACCGGCCCATCCCACGGCCGGCGAAATCCGCCCGGACGCGACGATCCCGATCTCCGACACGCGCCCGCAACTGCCCATCGAGGACATCCTCGCGCAGCTGGCCACCTTCGTCGGCAGCGGCGCGGTGCACGACATCCAGAACATCGTGCACACCGTGAACGGGATCATGCCGGCGGATCCGGCGGTGACCGCGCGGATCTCCGACGTGCTCGGTGCGGACCTGAACGACCTTGCCGCACACACCGATTCGATTCACCAGCTGGTCAGCGGCATCCAGGCCACGGTCGACGAGGGCCTGCTGAATCACACCTCCACGTGGGATCCCCTGCTCACCCCGGACGGGGTGCAGCACACCACCGATGTGATCCGCGCCGAAATCGGCGTCGTGTTCGTCCTCACCGCCCTCGGACCGTTCGCGCCGTCGACAACCTGGCTGGGGCCGGTGCTGGATTCGACCACGGCCGCCGCCCGCGCGGTGGTGCCGATGCTGTTCGGCAGTGCGCCGCTCGACACCGGCTCCCCGTCGAATATGACGAGACTGACGAATCTGCTGCAGTCCCAGATCATTCCGTTCGCCGAGCGCGGCCCGAAGATCAACCTGGCCGGCGTCACGATATCGCCGCCTCCGGCCCCCGGCCTGCCCCCCGAGGAGCAGACCACCCGCATCGTCGACACACTGCGGATGATCGGAGCGGTGCGATGAGAATTCGATCGATCGTCTCGCTCACGGCGATCGCCGCCGTCCTCGTCTTCGGCATCGTCTACATGACGGTGGGTGTGCTGCACCTCGATCCGCGCACGTCGTTTCTCACCGCCGATCTCCGGCTCCCCGAATCCGGTGGGCTGGGCCCGAATTCGCCGGTGCTGTTCGACGGGGTCGCGGTCGGCAAGGCCGAGACGGTGCGCAAACAGGCCTCCGGCGTGCTCGTCCGGCTGCGGATCGACGACAAGTACCACATCCCGGCCACCAGCGACATCCATATCGAACAGCTGTCGGCGCTCGGCGAACCGTATATCGAATTCGCCTCGACGAGTCCGGGCGGGCCGTATCTGCGTGACGGGCAGACGATCTCGACCGAGCGGGTGCATCTGCCGATGACCATCACGGCGCTGTCGACCCGGGCGGTGGCGCTGCTCGAGCAGATCCATCCGGAGACGGTGGCGCGGCTGGTCGACACCTTCGACACCGCGCTGACGGGTACCGATCAGGCGATGCGCACGCTGCAGCACTCGTCCGATCTGCTGGCGGCCACCCTGCTGAGCCGCACCGACGCCATCCGGCAGCTGTTCGCCGATATGCAGGCCGTCGGCGGGAATATGGACTGGCTGGGGCCCTCCCTGGAAACCGCCGGACCGCAACTCGGCCGGTTCGGCACCATGCTGATCAAGATCGTCGAGGGCGGGTCCGTGCTGTCGAACAAACAGCCCGTCGACAACTACTACACCGGCGACGGACTGGTCCCGTTCCTCGGGCAACTGAACGAGTTGCTGAACAAGATCGGACCGGCCGTCGCCCCACTGGGCCCCGCCGTGCAGCCGGTGCTCACCGAGGCCGTCCACTCCTCGCCCCGTATCGACGTCAGCGCATTGATCAGCCAGGCACTGCAGGGCGTCGATCCCGACGGGACGCTGCACTTCCGGATCGCCGTCAGATAGCCGAATACCAGCCCGACCGGCAGGAGGAACCCACCGATGAGCACAGCAGTAGACGAGCAGGACACCCCGGCCGCGACGGAGGCGGACAAGGACGAAAACAACAGCGCTACAACGGCTTCCGTACCATCGGGGGAGCGACGAGCCGCGCTGACGATCGCCGTCCGGCTCTCCACCGTACTGACCACCGCGGTGATCGTCGCCCTGCTGGTGGTGAGCATCGTGTTCGGCTGCCTGTACTTCTCGGCGCGCTCCACGCTGTCCGATCGCGATACCGCCGCCGCTGCCGACCGGCACGCCGCGGATATCGCGTCGAAGTACGCCGTCGGCGCCTCGACCATCGACTACCACGATGTGAAGAGCTGGATCGAGCGGTTGAAGGCCGGCACCACGACCCAGCTGGCGGCGAAATTCGATGCGACCGCCCCGCAACTCGAGCAGATCCTGCTGCCGCTGCAGTGGACCTCGAAGGCGACGCCGCTGTCCGCCGCGGTGACCTCCGAATCCGACGGCATCTACAAGGTCGACGCCTATCTGGACGTGACGTCGACCAGCGCGCAGACACCCGACGGCGGCCGCACCACCGTGACCTACTCGCTCACCATCGACCGCAACGCGGACTGGAAGATCACCGACGTCGGCGGGTTGCAGAACGCCCTGCCCACCAAGTGAGTCGGCCGCGGGCCGCCGGAAGCGATAGGACACTATGGGCTGATGACCGATATGCCTGCCATGTTCACCGTCGACGAGGACGGTCGGTACCTGCCCCGGAAGTGGGCGTACGGCCGCTGGGGTGCGGACATGCTCAGCGGCCCCGCCGTCTGCGCGGCCGCCGCGCGCACCCTCGAACGCGAACACGGGCTGCCCGGTTTCGTCCCGGCTCGGTTCACCATCGATCTGTTCAAGGCGGCGAAAGGACAGCCCCTCGAGGTGCATACCGAGGTGATCCGCGCCGGTCGGCGGATCCACATCGCCTCGGCCACGGTCCGCCAGGGTGGGGTCGAGGTCGCCGAGGCGCGGCTCGTCCAACTGCGCGCCACCGACGCCCCTCCGGGCGAGGAGTGGCATTCCGAGCATCCGTTCGATCCGCCCACCGACGCGGGGGTGGACTGGTGGTATCGCAGCGACAACGACTGGTCGACGTCGATGGGCGACCATCAGAACTCCGGCCGCAAGAGCCTGTGGGCGGTCCCGCTGGGTGCGGTCGAGGGCGAGGAGCGCAGCGCGTTCGTCCAGGCCGTGGTCGCCGCCGAGTCCACGAGCCTGGTGACCAACTGGGGATCGCAGGGCATCGGATACATCAACGCCGATCTCACCGTCGCACTCGATCGCCTACCCGTCGGTGACCGGATCGGGCTGCAAGCCCAGACCCACCTCACCGGCAACGGTGTATCCGTCGGTACCGCAACCCTTTTCGATTCGCGCGGGCCGATCGGCACCGGCATGGTGACCGCGGTCGGCAACGCGGCCGCCCAGATCGACTTCTCCGCGAACGGGATCGACTTCTCCGAGAACTGAGGCGCCGGGCGATAAACGCGTCCCGATATCGCGGCGCCGAGCGTGTCGGGTTGACCGCGCGGCGGCGGATTCCGACGATCGTCGGGGTGAGCCCGATCCGAAGGACGCCCGCCGCGCGGCGTCGGCACCTGTGGCCGGTAGTGATCGTCGTCCTCGGTGTGGTGGCCGCACCGCCGCCGGTGGCGACCGCGACCCCGGCGGACGAGCTGTGGTCCGCGACGTCGGAATCGTTCGCACCCGGCGATTTCCACGCCGCGCCCTATCTGGGGAACGGCCGGATCGGCACGGTGCTGCCGCCCAGCGGCGGTGGATACCACGACTACGGCGACGCGGTGCGCACCTCGTTCCCGCTGCAGCAATCCCGTTATACCGGAACGTATTTGGCGGGCTTCTACGCGCAGGCCGAGCCCTCGCCGCAGTACACCCAGGTGATCGCCGCGCTGCCCGCGTGGTCGGGGCTCACCGTCGAGATCGGCGGGCACCGATACGACGCCGACGTGGATCCGGCGACGGTGCACGAGTACCGCCAGACGCTGGACTACCGCACCGCGACGGTCACCACCCGGGCCGACTGGACACCGGAGCCGCGATATCGGCTGCGACTTCGCTACGACACCTTCGTCTCCCGCGACCGGCCGGACCTCGCGGTGCAGAAACTGACCGTCACCCCCGATAACCCCGGTGAGGTCGCGGTCGTCGACCGGATCGACGGCGCGGCGGCGCGCCGGGTCGTCCCGGTGACGGCGACGGCCGATCCGAGCACCGGACGCACCGTGGCGGGAGTCCGCGCGCACGGGACCGTCGACACCGCGTTCGTCGTGTCGTCGGTCGACTCCCCGCCGCAGGCCGTCGGCACCGCGCTGCCCGGCGCCGACGGCATCCGATACGTTCTGCCCGCCACCGGAAACGACAGCTACACCTTCACCGCCTACACCGGCATCTCCTCCACCGACTACGGACCCGATCCCCTGGCCGCCGCCACCGCCGCGGCCGAATCGGGCCGCGCCCAGGGCTTCGAGGCCGCACATTCCGCCCATGCCGCGCAATGGGACCGGCTGTGGGAGCCCACCCTCGAGATTCCGGGCCGCACCGACTACACCCGATGGATCCGCGCCGCACTGTATTCCGTCCTGGCCGGCGTCCGCGCGGGCGAGCGGTGGTCGGTGCAACCGGCGGGACTGTCGTCCGACGACTACGGCGGCATGACGTTCTGGGACGCCGAGACCTGGATCTTCCCGACGCTGCTGGCGCTGTATCCGGACCTGGCCCGGACCGTGGTCGATTTCCGTGCCGCCGCGTTGCCTGCCGCCCGGGCCAACGCCCGCGGCTACGGCCTGCCCGGCGCGCTGTATCCGTGGAACGACGGGCCCGCCCAGCGTTGCGCGTCCCCGATCGGGTGTGGCCTCACCGAGGAACATCTGCACAACGAGATCGCCTTGGCCCAATGGCAGTACTACCTGGCCACCGGCGATCGTGACTGGCTACGTACCCGCGGCGCCCCGGTGATCACCGCGATCGCCGACTATCTGACCGCGCGGATCGGGCCGAAACTGCCCGACGGCGCCTACCATTTCGCCCCGGCCGCCGGATCCGACGAGTATGTCGCCTTCTCGATCGACAACGCCCTCACCAACGGCGGCGTACGCAACACGATGGACATCGCCGCCCGAGCGGCCGGGCTGTCCGGACTTCCCGTCGACCCGCGCTGGGCCGATATCGGCGCGAATATGGCGATGCCTCCCGATATCGCGCCCGGGGTGCCCGCCGAATATCTCGGCTACACCGGCGCCCCGATCAAACAGGCCGACACGGTGCTGCTCAGCTATCCGTTCACCTATGCGGCGCCCGGCTATTCACCGGCCGCGACCATGCGGTACTACTTCGACCGCACCGATCCGGACGGCCCGAATATGAGCAACAGCGTCAGTGCGATCCTCAGCGCCCGCTACGACCCCTGCCGCACCCAGTACTACCTGGATCGATCCGTGCAGCCCTACGCCCGGGAACCGTACGAATTCCAGGCCGAGGCGCGCGGGGACCGGTCGGGAGCCAACGCGCAGGGGCAGTCGGCGTGGATCTTCGTCACCGGCGCCGCGGGATTCCTGCAGGGACTGCTCTACGGCCCCCTCGGATTGCGCTGGACCGACAGCGGCGCGGCCGTCGATCCGATGCTGCCCGGCGGTTTTCCCGACGGCCTGACCATTCGCGAACTGGCGATCGGCGCCACCCGGATGACCGTTCACATCGGGCCCGCGACCACGACGCTGACCCTCACCTCGGGCGGCCCGATCACCGTGCAGACACCGGGTGGGCCCGCCGAACTGGTTGCCGGACAACCGCTTTCGGTCCTCACCCGCGCCGCGTGCTGACGCGCACAGCGGGTTTGCGCACGCTCCATCGGCCGGCCCGTCGCGACCGATCGCCCGAAACGAGCGTCGTGCGGTTGCGCGATGCGGCCGCCGCCACCACGATCGCCGGTGTGCAGAATCACTTCGACTTCGGCGGCCGGCAGCACCGGTCCGCCCCGGCGCTATCGATCGCGGCGCAGGCGATCGCCTCCGGCCGGTTGCCGGTGCCATGGGACCGGCTCGAGCCTCCGGCGGCCGTCGCATGAGCGCCATCGAGCAGGTCGCCGATTCGGTGTACGTGGTGGCCGGGACGAACGTCAACTGGTCGCTGATCACCGGTGACTCCGGCGTCGTCCTCGTCGACGCCGGCTATCCACGGGATACCGGCGCGGTGCTCGATTCCCTTCGCCAGATCGGTCACGAGCCGGCCGATCTGGCGGCGATTCTGCTCACCCACGCTCACCTGGACCACATCGGCGCCATCCCGACCCTGGTCGAACGCACAGGTGTGCCCGTCTACACGGGAGCGGACGAGGCCGCGCACGCCCGCCGGGAGTATCTGCAGCAGATCACTCCCGTGGACATGGCCCGCCAGCTCCGCACACCCGGTGGACCGCGGTGGGTGTTCCAGACGCTGCGCGCCCTGGGCGGCCACGTGGGCATGAGCGTGCCCACCGCCACCGCCTACGACGAGAACACCCTGCGGCAGTTGCCCGGCGGTATCGTGGCCGTTCCCACGCCGGGGCACACGACCGGCCACACCGCCTATCTCATGCCCGGAGAAGGCATCCTCTTCAGCGGCGACGCGCTGGTCACCGGCCATCCACTGCTTCCCGACACCGGACTGCAAGCACTACCCGAGGTCTTCAACCACGACGAGGCACAGACCCACACCACCGCGGAATCGCTGATCGCGCAGCGCCCGCGGCTGCTGATACCGGGCCACGGAAAACCCATGGCCCGCTGATCTCACCGGCCCGGCGATCCGGCATCGCCCGGCTACACCCGGGCCGGATCCCGAGTCTCGGCCTTCGCGGCTTCGCGGGCCAGGATGCGCGCTCGCTGCTCCTCGAAGCGCACGACGTCGCGCCCGAGCTTGTCGAGATAGTCGGCGAGCTCCTGACGGGCGCGCTCGCCCCGCTCGGTGAAATCGGTGCGGCCGAAGACATTCCAGTGCCGCAGCACCGGATTCAGCACCTCGTCGAGGTGCTGGCGCAGATCGTAGATGCCGTGCTTGACCATCAGCACGCCGTTGCGCCGCCAGTTCGGCATCCCGGTGCCGGGCATGGCGAAATTCTTCGCGATCGTGGTGACCGATTCCATCGCCTGGTCCGGCGCCAGATCGAACGCCGCCGCCGCGAGCGACCGGTAGAAGATCATGTGCAGGTTCTCGTCGGCCGCGATGCGCGCCAGCATGTGGTCGGCGATCGGGTCGTTGCACACCCGGCCGGTGGAGCGATGGCTGATGCGCGTGGCCAGCTCCTGGAACGTCACGTAGACGACCTGGTGGAGCATGCCGTGGAAGTACTCGGGTGCGTGCACTCCGCGCGTCATGTGCACCATCCGGTCCTGCTCCAGCGCCACCGGGTCGACCCCGCGGGTGACCACCAGATAGTCGCGCATGGCGATGGCGTGGCGGTTCTCCTCGGCGGTCCAGCGCCCGACCCAGGTTCCCCAGGCGCCGTCGCGGGAGAAATGTTCGCTGATGGTCCGGTGATAGGAGGGCAGATTGTCCTCGGTGAGCAGGTTGGTGATCATGGCGACCTTCGCCACTTCCGACAGGCGGGACTGTTCGGGATCCCAATCGACGCCACCGAGTGCCGCGAAATTGCGGCCTTCGTCCCAGGGCACGTAATCGTGCGGGTGCCATTCCTTGGCGGTGGCCAGATGCCGGTCCAATTGGCTCGCGACGACCGGCTCGAGTTCGATGAGCAACTGCAACTGCGTCAAATCCTTTGGCATGCAATTCCTTTCGAAAAGGTGAACCATCGGGTTTACGACACACAAGGGTGATCCGAGAGCAGTGTTGCGCGGCGATACGCTACCCGCTGCCCAGCAGTTGCCGGAAGTTCCCGCCGACGTGTCCCCCGGTCGATAGCGCCGGTCGCGTCGCGCCGTGAATAGATGTCCGCCGAATCAAACCTGAAGTCCGGACAATTCGGACGTGACATACTCCTCTTCAATTAGTTAGCCATCGCAACTATATTATTTGGAGACCCATTCCGTTTTCCTGTCGATGAGGGAGAGAACTTGGCTTCCGCCCAACCCGCCGAGGACCTGGACGCCTCCGACATCCAGACCATCGGCCGCCGGCTCCGGGTAGATCACGACCACCCGCACTACAAGTGGGTGGCACTGTCGAACACGACCCTCGGCATGTTGATGGTCACGATCAACTCGTCGATCGTGATCATCTCCCTGCCGGCGATCTTCCGCGGGATCCACCTCAACCCGCTCGAACCCGCCAACGTCAGCTACCTGCTGTGGATGCTGATGGGCTTCATGCTCACCTCCGCGGTACTCGTGGTGATGTTCGGCCGCCTCGGCGACATGTTCGGCCGCGTCCGCATCTACAACCTCGGCTTCGTCATATTCAGCATCTGCGCCATAGCGCTGTCGTTCGATCCGTTCGATCTCGGCGGCGGCGCGATATGGCTGATCGCCTGGCGCGTGGCGCAAGGTATCGGCGGCGCCATGCTGATGGCCAATTCGACGGCCATCCTCACCGACGCCTTCCCGGCCAGGCAGCGCGGAATGGCGCTGGGCATCAACCAGGTCGCGGCGGTCGCCGGTTCGTTCCTGGGTCTGCTGATCGGCGGTCTGCTCGCCGAATGGGACTGGAAGGCCATCTTCTGGGTCAGCGTGCCGTTCGGCATCCTCGGCACCATCTGGTCCTACAAGTCGCTGCACGACAACGGCGCACGCCAGCCCGGATCGCTCGACCTCCCCGGTACCGTCACCTTCGCCCTCGGCCTCACGGCGCTGCTGGCCGGTATCACCTACGGCATCCAGCCCTACGGCGACTCCAAGACCGGCTGGGGCAACCCGTGGGTGCTGACCGGCGTCATCGGCGGCATCGTGCTGCTCGCGCTGTTCTGCGTCATCGAGGCGAAATCGAAACAGCCCATGTTCCACCTGAGCCTGTTCCGCAACCGGACCTTCGCGCTGGGCAGCTTCGCGAGCCTCATGGCCTCCATCAGCCGCGGCGGCCTGCAGTTCATGCTCATCATCTGGCTGCAGGGCATCTGGCTGCCGCTGCACGGCTTCGACTTCGAATCGACGCCGCTGTGGGCCGGTATCTACATGCTGCCGCTGACCATCGGCTTCCTGGTCTCGGGACCGCTGTCCGGATATCTGAGCGACCGCTTCGGCGGGCGGTTGTTCGCCACCGGCGGCCTGTTGCTCGCCGCGATCACCTTCGTCCTGCTGATCGTGATCCCGGTGAACTTCAACTACTGGCTGTTCGCGCTGATCATCCTGCTCAACGGCCTCGGGATGGGCATCTTCACCTCGCCGAACACCGCCGAGGTCATGTCCGCGGTTCCGGCCTCGCAGCGCGGTGTCGCCTCCGGTATGCGCGCGACGCTGATGAACGGCGGTATGGCACTGTCGATCGGCATCTTCTTCTCGCTGATGATCGTCGGCCTGTCCGGCACGCTGCCCGGTGCGATGAATTCCGGGCTGAAGGACCAGGGCGTCCCCGCCGACGTCGCGGGACAGATCGCGGACATGCCGCCGGTCGGCAGCCTGTTCGCGACCTTCCTCGGCTACAACCCGTTCAAGGAGTTGCTCGGCCCGAGCGGCACGCTGGACAAGCCGGGCGTGCATTCCGATGTGCTGACCGGGCAGGAGTTCTTCCCGCACCTGATCTCCGATCCGTTCCATTCGGGCCTGGTGGTGGTGTTCCTCGCCGCCGCGGTGATGATGCTGCTCGGCTCGATCGCCTCCTGGTTCGCCCGCGGCGACTACGTCGAACACGAGGCGCGGGAACTGGCCGAAGCGGCCGGTGCCGGCCTGGTCACGGATGCGGACGCCGAGGCCGAGACGGGCCGCCCGGCCACCAACGGACATCCCGTGCCCGCCGGTCGCCACGCCCTCGCGGCCACCGCGGTGATGCCCGCCGAGGCACCGCCCGCCCGGTCGGAGCGCTCGATCAGCGGACATGTGCTGCGCACCGACGGCCATCCGCTCGCCGGTGTGGCGCTGACACTGATCGACCAGCAGGGACATCAGGTCTCGCGTGCGACCGGCGACCCGCGCGGCGGATACGTGATCGATCCGCCGGCCCCCGGCAGCTACGTACTGATCGTGTCGGCGCGCGGACAGCAGCCGACCGCGGTCACCGTCGCGGTCGACGGGCGGCCGCAGCGTCTCGACGTCACCCTGCACGGGTCGGGCGAGTTGTCCGGCTTCGTCCGCGCGGCGGGCCGGGCGGTGCCCGACGCCACCGTCACCCTCACCGATCTGCGGGGCCAGGTCGTCGGCGCGGCGGTCACCGATGCCGACGGCGGATACCTGTGCTCGGGTGTCGTCGGCGGTACCTACACGCTGGTCGCGGTGGCCACGCATCTGCGCCCGGCCGCCATGACCCTGACCGTGCCCGACAGCGGGGTGCTGCACCACGATGTGGAGCTGTTCCCGCTGGCGGTGCTCACCGGCTCCGTCCGGGCCGGCGATCGGGCGGTCCCCGACGCGCTGGTCACGGTTCTCGACGAGACCGGCGCGGTACTCGGCACCGCGCGCACCGACGGTGAGGGCCGCTACAGCGTGACCGACCTGACCGAGGGCACCCACACCGTCGTGGTCCGCGGCTATCCGCCGCGCGAGGCCCGGGTCGAGGTGGCCGGCGGCGCGGTCGAACACGACGTGCGGCTCGGCTACGACCTGTCCGCCGGCAGCGAGGCCGCCGAACCGGACCCCTCGGAACCGGCATTCGACCGGGACTGACCGAGACCGGCCGATACTGTCGGCCTTCGCGTGGCTCCAGCACAGTGTGGTGCTGGGGCCACGCATGTTTCGGCCATGGGCCAAGGCTCCGGTCACCGCACCCGAAAAGACCGATATCGCACACTATTTCGCCGAGTCCGGTCGGCCGATGCCATGGATCTGCTGATCGCCGAGGAACATCCGGTGCACGTCGTGGTGTACCGCGTGCCGGGCAGAGGGCATACGGCGGCGATGAAAGTGCCCTGAACGCCTGTCCCCGTTGATCTTCGGAGCAGTGCCCCGACCGCTGAAAAATGGTCGCTACCTGCGCGAATCGGTATCCCCCTCAGCAAACTCGACCGGACACCCGACCGCCGGTCCCCCGACCGCTGGTTGTCACGGCACGAAAAACACCGTTAAGCTTGAGTTTGCCAGAAAGATGCTGAGAGAAAAGCTCCCTGGCCACCGAGTTCGCCCGCGTGCAGTCGACTCGAGGATGGACCGACATGACCTTCCTTGCCCTCGGATATCTACGCAGAGATGTCTCGCGACGGCACCAGCATTGGGACGAGTCCCAAATACGCTGGCTGGCAGGGCGTTTGGGCTACAACCTATGTAAGACCGTGGCATTGAGCAACCGCACCTGCGATCCGATCCAGCAGTTGATCGACGCGGTGGTGCGACTCGATGCCGAGGCCGTCGTCGTTCCGAGCCTCGACCACTTCGCCGACCGGGTGATCCCCGCCGACCTGCTCGCGATCACCGACGTCGTCACGGTCACGCCCGAGCACACCTATGCGCGCTGGGCCAGCGGCGAACTGCCCGAATTGAACGGTACGTAACCGTCCCGGAAAAGCCTGTCGCGCAATTCGTCCGGATCCATCGATGCGGACCGGCGAATTGCGCGACCGGGTTTCCGCCGGACGGGTCAGCTGCCGGTGATCGCCTCGTAGTAGAAGAAGTGGTGGCCCTTCGCATCACAGGAGAAGCTGCCATGGAAGCCGACCGCGCACGTCGTCCCGGCGTGTGAGACCGCGGGACCGGCGGTCGGCCCGGACCCGGCGCTCTGGCCGTAGGTCGAGATATCGGGATTGCCGCCGGGCAGGGTGTGCGGAGTCCCGGCATCGAACCCCGGATGGGCGGGCGCCCACGGCACGTCGATGACGACCTCACGGACCGGGAAGGGCACCGGCACCGAGACGTTGTCGCCGAGCTTGATGGACATCCACGTCGGCGTGGCGAGGTCACATCCCACGCTGCCGTCGTCGGCGATCGAGCAGTTCAGAGTCCCGGCGGAGAAGTACACCGGCCCGGGAGTGTCGGCGCCGGCCACGCCACCGAACGCCAGCGGCGCTGCCGCACCGGCCATCGCCACCGTACGCACGATCCATCGTCTCACGCTGCCTCCTTCGGTCTGATGATGTCCCTGACATACCCATCGGCCAACCGCCACAACCCATTACGAGTCCGCACCACACGCGGGCCGGCTACCGCACCGGGTCCACCTCCGTCAGATACTCGTCGAGCCGGGCGGCGCCGGCCAGGAGATGGCGACTACGGGTGGTCAGGCGCTGCTGCCACATCGCGAGAAAGACACTCAGCGCCGCCGCGCCGCCCGCCGCGCGCAACGACTCCAGGAACTGCGCGACCTGCGGCAGCAGATACCCCCCGCGGCGCAGTTGCCTGGCGATCTCGGCGTCGCGCACACACTCCGGGCCGTACCGGCGGTAGCCCGTCGCGCGGTCGCGCTCGGGGCGCAGGATGCCGTGGGTTTCCCAGGTGCGCAGGGTCGCCGGATGCACCCCGATCCGGCGCGCGAGTTCGCCCACGGTGAGCGGCGGTCCGGGAACCGGTGCGGGCGCGGCGGACAGGCCGCTCAGGGCCGTGGCGACTTCGGTCCGCGTCTCGCGTTCGGTCAGCAGTGCGACATGGGCGGCGTCGATGAGCCGGTAGGCGGATTCGAGATCGCCGCGATGGACCGCGCGCATGATCTCCGCGGCCTGCCGATGCCCATGCCCGGCGCGAAGGGCGAGGAAGGCGCGCAGCGCCAGCGCGTGCCGCGGCGTATAGCGGCGGTAACCGGTCTCGGTGCGCTCGGTCGGCGGCAGGATGCCCGCATCGTCGTAATTACGGATCGCCTGCGGGGACAATCCGTGTTCGCGGGCGAGGTCGACAGGTCGCAGGGTGTACCTCCGTTTGAGACTTCGATCGGTGTTTTACCAGCTCGTTTCCGCAGAAGTTTCACTCGAACCTTCAACGATAGTGTCGAAGGCATTCACTGCCGGAAAGGGGTCACCATGTCCACTGCCACCACCCTGCGTGCCATCGGCCGCCCACTCGACGACCCGGTGCGCCTGGGCCGCGCGCTCGACGAACTGCTCGCCGCGCGTCCGGAACCTCCGGCGCTGCTCGGCTTGGGCGAGCCGACGCACGGAATCGCGGCATTCCCGTTGCTGCGCAACGACATTCTGGCCCACCTCGTGGAGCGGGGATTCCGGTCGATCGCGCTGGAGATCGATCTGTTCGCCGCCACCCGCGTCGACGACTACGTCCGCGGCGCCACCGCGGATATCGACGAGATCCTCGACACCGGGTTCAGCCACGGCTTCGGCGCCATCCCGGGCAACCGCGAACTCGTCGAATGGCTGCGCACCTACAACGCCGGCCGGTCGCCGCGAGATCGCGTGCACTGCTACGGATTCGACGCGCCGGTGGAGATCTCCGCCGCGCCGAGTCCGCGACACACCCTGTCGGCGGTTACCGAGTATCTGCCCGCGGCGCTGCGGCCGGAGTCGGCACGTGATCTCGACGCCCTGCTCGGTGCGGATGCCGAGTGGACGAACGAGGCGGCCATGTTCGATCCGGCCGCCTCCGTCGGCAATTCCGCCCGTGCCCGTGCCCTGCGCGTCGTCGCCGACGACCTCGCCGGCGCGCTGCACCGCGCGGGTCCCGCTCTGCGACCGGCCGATCCGATCGGTTACGACCGGGCGGTCACCCGGGCGCGCATCGCGCAGGGCCTGCTGTGCTACCACGCGGCCATGGCCACTCCGGCCACCGATCGCCTCGGCGCCCTGATGAGCGTGCGCGCCGAGATGATGGCCGACAACCTGCTGGCGATCGTCGAGC
>NZ_BAFW01000354.1 GCF_000308535.1 Nocardia cerradoensis NBRC 101014
ATGGACGACGAGGAGGCGGGGGGTTAACCGGCCACCGGCACCAGATCCACCGGCGGCGCCCACACCGGTGCTCCGCTGCGGAACGTCTCCAGCGGAGCCACCGCGGTGGCCGGGATCCCCGCGGCGGCGAGGGCCTGACGCTTGAAAGCCCGTGCGGCGACGCTCAATCGGTGTTGCACCGTATCCACCCGGCAGTCGAGTTCGCTGGGACAGAACTCGCCGAGCAGCGTGACCTCGGACAGTCCGCGGTCGAGTGTGTCGAGCACGCCGCAGCGGATGCGGTGATCGGTTTCGAACAACTCACCGGCCAACGCCACCGCGTGCGGATGCGGGCCGTGGACGGGCGAGGACAACGAGTCCTCCATATCGAGGACGACGGCGCCGAGAATCTCGAGTGCGCGGGCGTGGGTGGGATCGCCGACGATGACGGTGACCTCCCAGCCCGCCATCCCGCGATCGAACAGCCAGCCGCCGGCGCAGCGCACCACTTCGGTCACCGTCGGTGCCACCACACCCAGCCGGTACCTCAATGGACGTCGCTGCGCGTCAGCTCGCGTTCGAGCGACCGAGCGTACTCCTGGAACACCGTGGTCAGTGGAATCGAGGGATCGAGCAGCCATGACGTTTCCATTCCATTGAGAAAAGCGACTATCTCCACAGCCTTGACGGCAGGGTCCACATCGGCGCTGTAGCGCCCGCAGCGCTGTCCGCGCCGGATACTCTCGGCGACCTGATCGGTCGCCGCGCGGTAGCGATCGAGCAGGCGATCGTGCAGCGGCGCATCAGGTTCCAGATTCTCGATCAGCAGCACCGCGTACATGCCGATCAGATCGGGCGCGCGGTGAAAACGATCGGCTACTCCGGAGATCTGTTCGGGCAGTTCGCCTTCCAGATCCGCGTGCATTTCGTCGTCGGTGTCGCGGGCCTCCAGGACCGCGTGCAGCAGTTGATCCTTCGATTCGAAGTGGTGCAGCAGCCCGGCCGGGGTGACTCCGGCTTCCCGGGCGATCTGCGCGAGCGTGGTCGACCGCCACCCGTTGCGGGCGAGCATCCGCTGCGCCACGGCGAGGATGCGCAGTTTGCGCTCCTCCCCCTTGGCGAGCAGCGTGTCGTAGGCCCGAACGTTGGCTGGCCGTCGCTGACCGGACACCGAACTCCTTTGGTCGAAGCAACCTACTGAACACACAGTAGGTCGGTTTGCACTATGTGACAAGGGTCTCATTTGTGCCGACTTTTGCCTCAGATCACATCCGACGCGGTGGACGTATCACGCGGCGGGATCGGCATCGAGTCAACACCCCTTCCACACCGGTGGGCGGCGTGCGGCGAACGCCGCCGGCCCCTCCTGCGCATCCTCGCTCCGATAACAGCGTTCACTGGCCGCGCGGGCCGCCTGCAGGGCCGCCGCACGGCCCATCTCGGTGGCGAGCATAACCGTCTCGCGCGCGGCTCGGACCGAAAGCGGTGCGCCGCTGAGGATTTCACGCGCCAGCTCGATCGCGGCGTCCAGCAGTCGCCCGGGTTCGGCGAGGCGATTGACCAGGCCGATCTCGTAGGCTCGCTGCGCGTCGATGGGCGCGCCGGTCAGAAGCAGTTCCATCATGATGCGCTGCGGGATCATGTGGATCAGCGGCGCCGCCCACGGGGAGCTGCGGCCGACCTTCACCTCGGTCACCGCGAAACGCGCGGTCGTCGCGGCGACGCACAGATCGCAGGCCTGCGCGATCATCCATCCGCCGGCGAACGCAACGCCGTTCACCGCGGCGATGGTCGGCTTCGACAATTCGATGGTGTCGTAGGGCAGCGGGTACATATCGCGCGGCGGCACCTGCATCCCGGTCGCGACCATCTCCTTCAGATCGCCCCCGGCACAGAAGGCCTTGTCTCCCGCGCCGGTGAGGATCGCGATCCGCAGCGCCGCATCGTGTTCGAAGCGGTCCCAGGCGGCGAACAGACCCGCGCGGATCTCGGCGTCCAGGCAGTTACGAGTGGCGGGCCGATTCAGCGTGATGACGGCGATGCCGTCGGCGCGGGCGTCGAACAGCACCGCCTCGGCGCCGGGTGCATCGGTCGCGGGTGTATCGGCCATTCAGAATCCTCGCTTCGTGATTTCGGCCGCGGCCCGTTCCAGATCCTCGCGGAAATCGGGGTGGGCGATGGCGGTCAACCGGCGCGCCCGTTCGGCGAGCGTGCGCCCCGCCAGCTCGGCCGCGCCGAATTCGGTGACGACGATGTCGGTTTCGCTGCGCGCGGTGGTGACCGGTCCCGACAGAGCGGCGCTGATCCGGCTCACGGTCCCGCCCTTGGCAGTGGCGGGCAGCGCGATGATGGCGTGCCCGCCGCGGGCGCGCGCCGCGCCGCGCACGAAATCGACCTGTCCGCCGGTGCCCCCGAGATAGGCCGTTCCGTGCTGTTCGGCGTTGACCTGTCCGGTGAGGTCGACCTCCACCGCGGAATTGATCGACACCAGATCATCGAGCCGGGCGAGCACGGCGGCATCGTGGGTGTAGGTGGCCGGGCACATGCGGATCGCCGGGTTGCGGTCGGCGAAGTCGTAGAGCCGGCGGGTGCCGATCAGCGCGCCGGTCACCGAGACGCCGGTGTCGATGCGCTTGCGGGCGTTGGTGATCGCGCCCGCCTCGACGAGGTCGACCAGGCCGTCGCCGATCATGCCGGAGTGGACGCCGAGATCCACCCGGTCGCTCAGCATCCGCAACAGCGCGTCGGGCACCGCGCCGATCCCGGTCTGCACCACGGCACCGTCGCCGATGAAGGCGGCCGCGTGGCGTGCGATCGCCTCGTCGACGGGTCCGATTCGCGTCGGCGCGACGGTGACCGGCGGTCGCGAGACCTCGACCGCGTAGTCGATCTCGCTGCCGGCGATCGATTCGCCATAGGTCCACGGCACCTGCTCGTTGATCTCGGCCACCACCACCCGCGCGGCGCGCACCGCCGCGGCGACATGGTCGCTCACCAGCCCGAGGCTGTGGTTGCCGTGCCGGTCGGCGGGCGCGACCTGGACGAAGGCGCAATCACACCGCAGCGCACCGGATTCGAGCATCGGCCCGATCCGCCCGACGTGGCAGGCGATCACCTCGAGCACGTGCGAAGCCGTCAGGCCGCGCAGCGCGCCGATCGCGCCCATACTGCGCATCCGCAGGCCCGCGGTGGCGGCCGGGGTGAACGATCCCGAGAAGCTGGTAGCGATGAAGACGGTCAGCCCGCCGATGCCCGCGCCTTGGCGCACCAGCGATTCGACCAGAGTCGGTGGCTCGCCGCAGGCCTGCCCGATCACGAGATGATCGCCGGGTCGCAGGAATTCGCTCAGATCCAGGTCCGCCGGATCGCGCACGACCGTCATGCGGCGCCTCCGCCCTCACCGGCGCGCGCCAGGCCGCTGTCCCGATCGCCGACGAGTTCGGCGGTGTGGGCGCCCAGCCGCGGTGCGGGTCCGGCCACGCGGCCGGGGGTGCGGGAGAACCACGCGGGCGGACCCGGGAACCGCACCGGACCGTTCGGCGTGTCGACGGTTTCGAAGAAGCCCACCGCCTCGAGATGCGGGTTGTGGAACAGCGCGTCCAGGGAATTCACCGGCGCCGCGGGGATGTCGAGTGCGCCGAGCAGGTCCAGCCACTGCTGTGTCGTGCGCTCCCGGAACGTGCCGGCCAGCAGGGCGTAGACCTCGTCGATCCGCGCGGCCCGCTGGGCGAGGGTGGCGAATTCGCCGGTGGCCCAGGGCGGGCGCACCGCGTCGACGAACGCGTTCCACTGTTTGTCGTTGTAGACCAGTGCCGCGAGGTATCCGTCGGCGGTGCGGTAGGGCTTGCGGTCGGGAGTGAGCGCGCGCGGATAGCCCGGCGGCGTGAGTGCCGGCTCGAACAGGGCTCCGGCGGCGTGCTCCACGAGCATGAACGCCGCCATCGTCTCGAACATGGCGACCTCCACCTCCTGGCCCTCGCCGGTGCGTTCCCGATGGAACAGCGCCATCACCGTCGCGTACAGGGCGGTCAGGCCGGCGACCTTGTCGGCCATGATGGTGCCGACGTAGGCGGTGTGGCCGGTCAGGCGTTGTTGGACGTAGGGCAGTCCGCATTCGGCCTGGACCGTGTCGTCGTAGGCGGTGCGATCCGCGTCCGGGCCGCGGCGGCCGTAGCCGTAGCAGTTGGTGTAGACGATCGCCGGATTCACCGCCGCCACCGCCGGGTAGTCGAAACCCAGTGCCGCGATCGCCCGTCCGCGCATCGAATGGATGAACACATCGCCGGTGCCGATCAATGCGCGCAGTGCCGCCTTGCCGGACTCGGTGCGCAGATCCAGCACCACGCTGCGTTTGCCGCGGTTGACGTTGACGAACACCCCGCCCATCCCGGGTTCCGGTCCGGCGGAGATGTAGCGGGTGTTGTCCCCGGCGGGCGGCTCGATCTTGATCACCTCCGCCCCCATATCGGCCATGATCTGGGTGCAGTACGGGCCCATGACCATCGCGGTCAGGTCGATGACCCGCACCCCCGCGAGCGGACCGGCGGCGGTGTTCGGCGGCTGCATGATCGGTGCCTCCTCGTTCGACACTCCCGCGCGACGACCGGCTCCGGACGGGCGTGACCACGGCGTCCGGGCACGTGGAATCGAAGCCCACCGGCCGCGCGGAGTCGCGAACAGCCCTCGGGGGCAACATGTTCAGGCTATCTGATGAATCTTTACAAGGATAGTGATATCAAGGTTCGGTGGGCAGTGACAACAACGGCGTGCGGATTCCCGCTTCGGTCGCCGCGATCCTCGATCCGATGCTGGCCACCCGGCCCGGCGCCACCGCGATCGAAGCGGTGTCGGGCGCGTGGACGTATGCCGAACTCGACGAGGCGGCGGCGCGGGCGGCCGGCGCGCTGTGGCGGCTCGGGGTGCGCCCGGGCGATCGGGTCGCGGCCTGCCTGCCCAACGATCTGCCCATCGTGGCGGCCTTCCACGGCGCCCAGCGGATCGGCGCGGTGTGGGCCGGAATCGGCGAGGCGGCCGCGGCATCCGAACAGCAACTGCTGTGCGATCTGGTGGAACCGTCCGTCGTTCTGGCGGGACCGCGATTCGCACCTCGGGTTTCGCAGGCTGTCGATCCCGACCGATGGACCGGGCTGCTCCACGCGGCGGACCCCGCGCCGCGGGTCGAGACCGATCCCGGCGCACCGGCCGCCATCGCGTTCACCAGCGGCACCTCCGGGGTTCCGAAGGCCGTCGTGCATTCCCAGCGCGGCATGCTGCTGCCGGGCGCGGTCACGGTGGCGACGCGCGGCTGGGGGCCGGATCTGCGCCGCGGCGACAGTTTCGCGCTGACCATTCTCAACATGATGATCCTGTCCACCCTCACCACCGCCCAGGCCGGCGGGATCGCGGTGATCATGAACCGGCGCGACGCCGACGGAGTGGCGGAATGGATTGCCGCGCATCGGGTTACGGTGTGGAACGGTGCGCCCGCCCAGCTCTACGATCTGGCCCGGCGCACTGCCGAGCTGAGCTCGCTGCGCGAGGTGTGGAGCGGCGGCGGCGACACCTCCGACGCGGTGCGCGACGCCTTCGCCGAGGCCCACGGCCTGGTTCCGCGCGTCACCTACGGGCTCACCGAGGCGCCGACCGTGGTGTCGATCGACCCGCCCGGTTCGGCGTGGCGGCCGGGCACGAGCGGCCGGGTGACACCGCAATTCGACGTAGCCGCCTACGACGACGACGGCCGCCGCCTGCCCGCCGGCGAACCGGGTGAACTGCGGCTGGCCCCGGCACCCGCCGGGCCGTGGGCAGGCCGATGGACACCGATGCTGGGCTACTGGGCCGACGGCCGCGTGCGGCCGGGCGAGCCGCTGCCGCTACCGACCGGCGATATCGGAGCCGTCGACGAGGAGGGCTGGCTGCGGGTGATCGACCGCAAGAAGCTGGTGATCATCCGTGGCGGCGCGAACGTCTATCCGCTCGAGGTGGAACGCGTCATCACCGGATATCCGGAGGTCGCCGCCGCGGCGGTCTGCGGAATTCCCGACGAGCGGCTCGGCCAGCGGGTCGCCGCCGTCGTCGAAAGTACCGGTCCGGCAATAGATTTCGATGCGCTGGCGGCGTGGTGCCGGCGCGAACTGGCGAGCTACAAGGTGCCCGAGCGCTGGGTTCAGGTGCCGGCGCTGCCGGTGAATGCGATGGGCAAGATCCGGCGCACCGAACTCGCGGCGCTGGTCGCCGCAGGGCCCGGAGAACCGTCGTGACCGCACGGCACACCCTTGCCATGAAACTCGCTGCGGCGAAAGGGAGTACGCGGTGACCGAACAGCACGGCTCCGGTGGGGCGGACATCTTCGAGCTGAAGGGCCGGGTCGCGATCGTGACCGGCGCGTCGTCGGGCCTCGGCGCAGCCGTGGCCCGCACCCTCGCCGGACTCGGCGCCCGGGTAGCGGTGGTGGCGCGCCGGCGCGATCGGCTGGACGAGCTGGCCGCGGAGATCGACGGCCTCGCCGTCACCGCCGACCTGTCGGAGCTGGACCGGATCGGCGTGATCGCCGAGGCGGCGGCCGCCGGGCTGGGTCCGCCGGAGATCCTGGTCAACGCGGCGGGCACCATGTTCACCGAGGAACGCGCGGAATCGGAACCGTTGCCGGCCATCCGGTCCACCCTGGAACTGAATCTGGCCGCACCGCTGCTGTTGTCGCAGGCGGTATTCGAGCATATGCGCGCGGCCGGTCGCGGCAGTATCGTCAACATCTCCTCGATCAGTGGCCGGGTGGGCATCCCCGGCATCCCCCAGGCGTCCTACGCCGCCAGCAAGGCCGGATTGTCCGGTCTGACAGCCGAATTGGCGGTCCAGTGGGCCCGCCACTCCATCCGGGTGAACACGGTCGCCCCGGGCTTCTTCCGCAGCGAGATCACCGCCCCGCTCTACGACAACGAGCGCCCCCGCGAATATCTGCGCCGCAACACACCCCTGCCACGCCACGGCACCCCGGAGGATGTGGTGGGCGCGGTCGCCTGGCTGGCGGGTGACGCCGCGGGCTATGTCACGGGGCAGACGATCGTCGTCGACGGCGGGTGGACCGCCCGCTGACCCCTACCGAACTCGCGAGCTCGGAGGCCGCACGGCGTCCGGTCCGGCATTCGATGCCGAGGAAATCCTCAGGGTGTGAAGTCCGGGTCCCGGTAGCGGCCGGCGAGGTGCGCTCTGTGGTCGGCCGGGGAGCCGAACAGTGCGCGGTTGAAGGTGGCGCGTTCGAGGTAGCGGTGGATGCCGCTCTCCCAGGTGTATCCCATCCCGCCGTGCAGCTGCATGGCCTTTCCGGCGATGTCGACCGCGACGGCACAGGCGTGGGACTTGGCTCGGGCGACCGCGATCCACGCGTCCGCGGCACCACGGACGTGCGCGGCGACGGCGTCGTCGACGAGCCGGCTCGCGATGCGCAGGGCGACGAGCATATTCGCGCACGCGTGTTTCACCGCTTGAAAGGAGCCGACCGGCCGGCCGAACTGTTCGCGGGTGCGCACATGGGTGACGGTGGCGTCCAAGGCCGCCTCGGCGAGTCCGACGCTGTCGATCGCGGTGGCCAGCGCCGCCCGCTCGAACAACACCGGCAGCGGATCGGCGCCTGCCCACTGCCACACCGACTCCGCGTCCACGCGGGAATTGTCGGCGTACACGGCGCCGACGGTGCGGGTCGCGTCGAGAATCGGCTGCTCGGTGACCGCGAGACCGGGCGAGCCTGGTGACACCGCCACCAGAACCGCCGATCCGTCCGGTTCCCTCGCCGGAATCAAGAGGGTGGTCGCGGCGGTGACGTCGGCCGCGAATTCCGTTGTACCCCAAAGATATACGGCGTCATCTCGGCGCTCGATCCGGAACGGCACGAATCCGCCGGAGTCGCCCCACGGGGGTGCGGCGCCCCCGCCCGCCACCACGATCGGCACGGCCGCGCCACCGGCCGTCGCGCGCAACAGCCGGTCCCGGGCGGCATTCGGCACCACCGCGGCGAGTGCGGGCAGCGTCAGCGCCGTCACCGAGGCGTAAGGACTGTGGGTGAGCGCGCGGCCCATCTCCCGCAGCACCACCGCGACTTCGGCGAATGTGGCTCCCGCACCGTCGAATTCGGCGGCCACCTCGAGCCCCGGCCACCCCGATGCCGCGATCGGCGTCCAGTCCTGCGGCTCCCCCGGTGCCGTCGCCCCGAGTACGCGCCGTGCCACCGCGCGCAGGTCGTCGTGCACCTCCGCGAAGTCGGCCACCGGCTGCGACAGCTGCCCGGTCATCGCGGCACGACCGGTTCCCGCGGCAGGGCGAGTCCGCGTTCGGCGATGATGGTGCGCTGGATCTCGCTGGTGCCGCCGGGAATGGTCCACTCCCACGATCCGAGGAAGTCGAGCATCCAGGCCCCCGACTCCCATCCGCTGGACCGCGGTTTGCGCAGCACCGCGTGGGCGCTCACCCCGGCCACCTCCGTCCCGAAATCGGTCATCCGCTGCAGTAGTTCGCTGTAGTACAACTTCACGATCGAGGCATCGGCCGGGCCGGGTCGCTCGGCCGCGACCAGATCCGCGCACAACCCCCGCAGGCCGGCCAGTTCGGTTTCCAGCCGCGCCAGCCGATCCGCGACCGGTGGATCGTCCAGTGCACATCCGCCACCGGGACGCGGCCGCGCGCACAGCGAGACCAGTCGCCGGAATCCGCCGTGCGCCAGCCGTTCGGCCAGTTCGAGCATCGTCAGCCCGCGTTCGGCGCCGAGCGTCCGCTGCGCCACCTGCCAGCCCTGATTCTCGGGACCGATGAGATTCGCCGCGGGTATCTCGACGTCGTCGAGGAAGATCTCGCAGAAATGCCATTCCCCGGTGGCCTGCCGGATCGGCCGGACCTCCACCCCGGGTGAACGCATATCGAGCAGAAAATACGAAATACCTTGCCGCTGTGGGGCTTTCGGATCGGTGCGCGCCAGCAGCAGGCACCAGTCCGCGAACGCCGCGCCGCTGGCCCAGAGTTTGCGACCGTTGACCAGGTAGGTGTCGCCGTGGCGGCGGGCGGAGGTGCGCAAGGCCGCCATATCCGATCCGGCGTCCGGTTCGGAGAAACCCTGGCACCAGATCTCACCGTCCAGAATCGCGGGCAGATGCCGCTCGCGTTGCGCGGCGGTACCCGCGGCCAGCAACGTCGAGGCCGCGTGATGAATCGAGACGAACGCCAGCACCAGCCGCGGTGCGTCGTGCGCGGCGAGTTCGGAATACAGCACCGCCTGCTGCGCGACCGGCATACCGCCGCCCCACTCCCGCGGCCAGTGCGGCACCGCGAAACCGCCCGCGCGCAGGCGCTGGAACCATTCCTGTTGGAACTCCACGAATTCCGCATCCGTGGCCCCGGTCTGCCGCGTCCGCCACTCGGGCGGAATATTGGCCGCACACCACTGCCGCACCCGCTCCCGGAATTCGGCCAGGGCATCCATCGGCTACCTCCGGGCCGCCGAGCGCCGCAGCGCCAGCAGCCGTTCACGATGTTCGGGTGAGCACATGGTGACCGATTCGGCGGCGAATCCCGCCTGCATCGCACCGCTGAGAGCCTGGGACAGATACATGTTCGCGACGCGCTTGGTGGCCCGCAGCGCCGGTGCCGGTTGCGCGGCCAGTCGCCGCGCCAGCCGCAGGGCGTCGTCGAGCAGATCCTCCGGTTCGGACACCGCGGTGGCCAGTCCCAAGTCGACGGCGGTCGGGGCATCGATGCGGTCGCCGGTGTAGAGGTAGACGCGTGAGCGCAGCAGCGGCGTGAGCAGCGGCCAGAAGGCCGCGCCGCCGTCACCGGCGACCAGTCCCACGCTCACATGCGGATCGGCCAGGTACGCGCTGCGCGACATCAACACCACATCCGACAGGACGGCCACGCTCGCGCCCAGTCCCATGGCGGGGCCGTTCACCGCGGCGATCACCGGCAGCGGGAACCGCAACATCTCCTCGATGATCTGGGCGCCTTCGCGCAGGCTCTCCTCCCGCGCCACCGGATCGTCGAGGAAGGAGGTGATCCAGTCGAGGTCGCCGCCCGCGCTGAAGGCCCGGCCGGCGCCGGTCACGACGACCACCTTCGCCGCGGTGTCGGCCGCCAGCTGCCGCCACACGTGGGCCAGCGCCCAGTGCAGCGGTTCGTTCACGGCGTTCAATTCGCCGGGCCGGTCGATCGTCACCGTTCGCACCGGCCCGTCGGCCGTCACGGTCAGCACATCGGGCAGATCGTATGCCGGAATATCGTCTGTCACAGGCACTTACCGCACTTTCGCATTCGGTGCACAGGTGCACTCACTGCCATGTCGCATCGACTGCCTCCCCGCCGTCGAACGGCCCGGGCAGACCCCGCGTGCCGAGATGGCGGGTCAGCCGATCGCGCGTCCCGGAACTCGCCCACGGCAGCCGGCGCAGCGGCAGGCTGTAGCGCGACAACCACGACAGCGGCGATTCGTCACAGAAGCCGATGGCCCCGTGCAGCTGGTGGGCGACCCGGAAGACGGTTTCCGCGGCATCGAGCGCGGCGACCCGCGCCGCGAGCGCGTCGCCCAGAGCATCCTCCCCGCCGCACCGGACGCTCCACAGGGCGTATGTCGCGAGGACGTCCAGCCCACTGCGTTCGACCTCGGCATCGGTGAGCTGAAACTGCACGCCCTGGAATTTCGCCAGCGGCTGCCCGAACTGGGTGCGCATCAGGACATGGGAACGGGTGAGGTCGAGGGCGCGGTCCAGCATGCCCAGCAGCGTCCAGCAGTTCAACGTCAGCACGAGTGCCGCGTCCGCGTGCCCGGCCGCCCCGACCGATGTCAGCACCAGAGGCGTCACGAAGGCGGAGGTCCGCGGCGGAGCGCCGTCGGGCAGCGTCCGCGCCTGGAAGAGCTTGCCCTCCACCGTGACTGCCGCCCACCGCAGGTCCAGATCGGCGACCGCACCCCGAGCGCGGGATTCGGTGACGACCACCAGACCGTCGGCCTGCGCGTCGATCGGCCGCGCCAGCCGTTCGGCCAGCGGATAGGGCAGCGCCCAGTAGCCGGCACTGCGGCACAGGGCCGCCGCCGCTTCCAGATCGTCGCGGTCGCGACGCGGATCCAGCTCCCACGCACCGAGTCCGGCCAGCACGGGCGCGACGATATCCGCGCGACGGGTCGGATCGGCCTCGGCGTCCTGGATCAGCCGGTCGCCGCCCGCGCCCGCGAAGGCCCGGCTCGCCTCGCGGCCGTAGTCGGCGGCCTCCCTGCTCAGGTCGATGTTCACGACGCCCCCAGCACGGCCCGCGACAACAGCAGTCGCTGCATTTCGATACTTCCCGAGGCGACGGTCGCGGCCTGCGAATACCGCCAATGGTCGGCGACCGCGCGGCGAAACCAGTTCTCCCTTTGCGTATCCGGTGCGGTGTCGAGCTGGTCGGCCAGTTCGGTGAGTACTTCGGCGCTGTCCTGATCGAGCCGGGTGACGGCGATGCGATAGGCCGCGGCGTCCCCGGGCGCCACCCGGTCCTCGTTCTGCATCGCGACCACCCGGTAGGCCAGCAATCGTGCCCGGCGGCAGTGCACCAGCATGCGCGCCCAGCCCCCGCGCAATTCGGCCGGCACCTCCGCCCAGCGATCGCCCAGAACCTCCGGCGCCGCACGCAGGAGTCGTTCACAGCGGGCGTAGCGGGCGATGCCGACGCGTTCGAAGGCCAGCACCTCCTGCACGACCGCCCAGCCTTCGCCGACCGTGCCGAGCACATCGTCCTCGGTCACCCGCAACTCGTCGAAGAACACCTCGTTCAAATGGTGCGGGCCCATCATGGCCCGGATCGGCCGCACCTGAACCCCCGGCGCGGACATCGGCACCAGGAAGATGGTCAGCCCGTGTTGTTTGCGGGCACCGGTGGCCGTGCGCGCCAGCAGGAAACACCACTGTGCCATGGTCGCGTAGGAGGTCCAGATCTTCTGCCCGCTGATCAGCCAGCCGTCGCCGTCACGGCGGGCGGTGGTACGCAGCGACGCCAGATCCGAGCCCGCCTCGGGTTCGCTGAATCCCTGACACCAGATCACCTCGCCGCGCGCGATCGGCGGCAGATGAGTGCGTTGCTGCCGCGGGGTGCCGTGCCGCATGAGCGCCGGGCCGACCCAGTTGACCCCCATGTACTGGGCGCCGCGCGGCTCGTGATGGGCCCACATCTCCTCGCGGACCACCGTCTGCTCCCACACCGATCCGCCGCGTCCGCCGAATTCGCGGGGCCAGGCCGCGCAGAGCAGTCCGCGCTCGGCCAGGACTCCGCAGAACCGCTGCGCCACGGCGAGATCGGCCGGATCGTCGGTGAAGGCGCCCAGGAAATCGGCGGGGACATGCTGGGACACCAAGCGCCGCAAGTCATCTCGCAGCGCGTCGGCGGCCTCCCCCATCGTGAAGTCCATCTCCAGACGGTACGTCAATCCTCACAAGGATAGCAATATTTGAATGGTCAGCACCGGCTGGTTAGAATCCGTGCATGGACCAAAGGCAGCCCGCGTGACCACCGCGCGTCGCGGGCGGATTCCGCAGCGCCGCATCGCCGAAACGGTCGCCTCCGAGCTGCGTACCCGCATCCTGTCCGGCGACGACGACTATCGCCTGCCCACTCAGGACCAGCTGGTGAAGGAATTCGGCGTCAGCTATCCCTCGATCCGGGAATCGCTGCGCATCCTCGAGACCGAGGGACTGGTCACCGTGCGCCGCGGCAATGTCGGCGGCGCGGAGGTCCACCGGCCCGACGAAACCTCCGCCGCCTACCACCTGGGTCTGGCGCTGCAGGGAGCGCGGGTCACGCTCGGCGATCTGGCGGCCGCGCTGCAGATGCTCGAACCGCTGTGCGCCGCCGAATGCGCCCGTCGCCCCGACCGCGCCGAGGTCGTGGTGCCGGCGCTCGAGGCCAATATCCACGCCTGCGAGCTCGTGGTCGGCGACGGCGTCGCCTTCACGCGCACCGCACGCGAATTCCACGATCTGGTGGTCGCTTTCACCCCGAACGCGACGGTGCGCTGCGTGGTGTCCAGTCTGGTGACCCTGTGGTCGGCACAGGAACAGGCGTGGGCCGAGACACTCACCCGGCGCGGTGAGTATCCGTCGAAACCGCAGGCCCACGACGCGGCCCGGGTGCACGCCCGGCTGGTCACCGCGATCGCCGACGGCGACGACGCCGAGGCCGAACGCCTGGCCCGCGCCCACCTGCGCGCGACCCAGTCCGTCGTGCTGGAACGCTACGACTCCGGTATGGTCAACGCCTCCTCGGATCTGGCACGTCAGGCCATCGCCGCGGGTCCCCGCGCGAGACTGTAGGTACCGATCGAAAAGCTCACGGGCACAGCGTATTCGGATCGGCTGCGCGCCACATTCGCACTTGCGGGCAGCGCCGTGAGTATGCCGTCACGACACTGCCCGGCAACACCTCAGTCGCGGTAGCGCTCGGCGACGGCGGCGAATTCGTCCAGGGCGCGCAGCGATTCCGATTCCGGCAGGGTCGGCAACGACAGCGTCACCCGCTCGACGCCGGCCTCCGCATAGGCATCCAGCAGTGCGGGCTCGGGCGCGACCGGCGTGATCGCGATCAGGATATCGCTGTCGCCGACGGCGGCCAGCTGAGCCGGTACCTCCGAAGGATCGGCCACACCGTTGGGCACCCAGCCGATGCCGAGGCGCACCGCACGCCGCGCCGCGACCTCCCCGCCGCCGACGAAGATCGGCGGATGCGGGCGCTGCACCGGCTTGGGCCAGGCGAAGATCGGATCGAAATCGACGAACCGGCCGTGGTATTCGGCCAGATCCTGGGTCCAGATCGCCCGGATCGCGGCCAGTTGCTCGTCCAGCAGGGCGCCGCGCGTGCGCGGGTCGGTGCCGTGGTCGGCCATCTCCTCCCGGTTCCAGCCGACGCCGACGCCGAAGACCACCCGCCCGCCGGAAAGGTGATCGAGGGTGGCCACCTCCTTGGCGGTGTGGATCGGATCGCGCTGGATCAGCAGCGTGACCCCGGTGCCGAGCACCAGACGTTCGGTCACGACCGCCACCGCGGCGAGCGCCACGAACGGATCGAAGGTGCGGTAGTACACGCGCGGGAGCTCACCGCCGCCCGGGTACGGCGTTTCCCGGCTCGCCGGGATGTGGGAATGTTCGGCCAGGAACAGCGATTCGAATCCGCGCTCCTCGAGCGCCGGTCCGAGAACTCGGGGACCGATGCCCTCATCGGTCAGGAAGGTGTTGACTCCGATCTTCATACGAGGCCGAACCTCGCCATCGCCTCCGCGTATTCCCCGGCTCGGCGGATGTCCGGCCCGGGTGACGCGCACGGCCTCGAATTGCCCCTGCGCGCAGCGTGAATGCGAAACAATCGTGCATATCCGACGCGGCTCGGCTGGGCCGCGACCGCCGAGAGGAGCGTGACATGCAACCCGAGGCATCTCCCTACCCGGTCCGCGTGCGCGGCGACCTGGACCCCGCGCTGTCGCGCTGGCAGTGGATCGTCAAATGGATTCTGGCGATACCGCACTACATCGTGCTGTTCTTCCTGCATATCGCCTATGCGGTGGTGACGGTCATCGCGTTCTTCGCCATCTTGATCACCGGCCGCTATCCGCGCGGGCTGTTCGATTTCAACGTCGGCGTCTTGCGCTGGTCGTGGCGCGTGCGGTTCTACGCGCTCTCGGCACTCGGCACCGACCGATATCCACCGTTCAGCCTCCGACCGGACGAGAGCTATCCGGCCGACCTCGACGTCGACTATCCCGAGCGGCTGCACCGGGGATTGGTCCTGATCAAATGGTGGTTGCTGGCGATCCCGCAGTATCTGATCGTCTGGGCGTTCGTCGGCAGCTCGCGGTACTGGGGCGGAGACGACGAAGGGACCGCCGTCATCTGGATTCCGCTGCTCGGCATCCTCGTCTTCATCGCGGCGATCGCACTGCTGTTCACCGGCCGGTATCCGCAGGGCCTGTTCGCCTTCGTACTCGGCATGAACCGGTGGACGCTGCGGGTCCGGGCCTATGTGTCGCTGATGCGCGACGAGTATCCGCCGTTCCGGCTGGACCAGGGACCGCGTGAACCCGAAAATCCTTCGCGCCCAACAGAATCCGGCTATCCCGTCTGATCACTCCCGCGCAGGGTCCGGCCGCGGGCGCGGCAGCTCCGCGCCCGCGGTAGCGCCGTCGACCCCCCGGTAAGCCGCCCACAACCGAACACCCCGAACGGCATCGCCGCAGGTGATGATCGGTCGCCTCCGCATACTACGTCAATCCTGTCAATGATAACAACACTTGAATGATAGGAAGTGGAGAACTACGCTCTCCACAAACGAGAAGGTGTCATACATCACCATCGTCTCGCGGGAGACGTGTGGCGTGCACCGAATCGGGTGATCCCCCGTCCCAGAGCACTACGGAGGCTTCGCGGTGACTACACCGGCGCGCTACCTCACCTCGACCGCGGCGAGCGTCGCCGACGGGTGGACCCTCGACCGCATCACCGC
>NZ_BAFW01000353.1 GCF_000308535.1 Nocardia cerradoensis NBRC 101014
GCCCTCTGCCGGCACCTGTCCGCGCGCCGCCACGGGGCGCAGGTTGGTCAAAGACTAAATGACAGTACGGCTCCGGTTCCGCACGCCGCGCGGTTCACGCCGCGCCGGGCAGTGGCTTTCATGCCGCCCGCGGCAGCGACTGGGGCGGGAATAGGCCGCGGCGTCACCGGAGATCACCGTACTCGGGCGGCCGTCGACGCCCACGGGTACGGCACCGGCCAGCGTGATGCGGGTGAGCCGGCGGTGTTCGGTGCCGTCGTAGTCGTCGATCGCGTAGTGCTGGGTGGCGTGGTTGTCCCAGATCGCCACATCGCCGGGCGCCCAATCCCAGCGGGTGGTGTGCTCGAGCCGGGTGACGCGATCCTGGAACAGGCGGAAGAGCGCCCGCGATTCGGCGGTGGACAGGCCGACGATCTCCTTGACGAAGCAGCCCAGCAGCAGCGCGCGTTCCCCGGTCTCCGGATGGACGTGTACCACCGGATGTTCGGTCTCGAAGTATCGGGACTCGAATTCGGTTCGGTACGAACGGGTTCCGGCGTCGGGCCGGTCGTCGGCCTCGGCGGCGTAGTCGTAGCGGTTGGTGTGGCGGGCGCGCAGATTCTCGGCCAGCACGCGCAGCGGTTGCGGCAGCGAGTCGTAGGCGGCCACGGTGGAGGCCCAGGTGGTGGATCCGCCGTAGGAGGGCAGGGACACCGCGCGCAGGATCGAGGTTTTCGGCACGCGGTCGACGAAGGTGACGTCGGTGTGCCAGACGTTGGAGCGGCCGTGCTGGGAATCGATGGCCAGACTCTTCACCCCCGCGGAGGTGAGTGTCGGATGCGGGGTGGTGGGCGTGCCGAGCAGTTGCGCGAATTCGTACTGCCCGTCCTCGGTGAGGTGGTCCTGGCCGCGGAAGAAGATCACCTTGTGCCGGTGCAGGGCGGCGCGGATCGTGGCGACGGTGTCGGTGTCCAGCGAGCCGCCGAGGCGAACTCCCTCGATCCGGGCGCCGATGTGGTTACCCAGCCGGACCACTCGCACCGCGGTATCGGTTGCCTCGTCGACGGACATCGCACGACCTCTCTTCCGGCCTGTCGGACGTGCGGTAGGTAACCACCCGCCGGCCGGGTCCGGCCAGCGTTACGGTCACCGGGATCGAAATCCGGTGGTCTCAGGCCCGGCCGCGGGCCTCGAGTTTGCGTTCCAGCCCGGAGATCACGAGGTCGACGTCGAATTCGAACTGCTCGCCGACCCGCCCGGTGCTCTCGCGCGTGGTCGCCACCTGCCGCAGGAGTGGAAACTCTTCTCCCACTTCCGAATTCAGTGTCCGCGCGACGTGTTCGGCCTGCAGGTCCACATGGCCCCGGGTCGCCTCCGCGGACTCGCGCGCCGCCGAGTACGCGATATCGGCGAGCAGCCGCAGCGTGCGCCCGGCCTCCATCGGCTCGAATCCGGCGGAGACCAGCGATTGGAAGATCCGCTCGATCTCGGCCAGCGTCGACAGTCCGCCTCGGCCGCGGAATCGCACATGGTAGATCAGCACCCCGACCTGGGTGAGGGCTTCGGCGACCGCGACGGCGAACAGGTGCAGCAGTTGCCGCCAGTCACCGTCGGCGGGCAGGGCGAGGCGGCGGATCTCGGTTTCGAAGGCGTCGAGTGCGACCAGTTCGAGTAATCCGTCGCGGTCGCTGACGTAGTAGTTCAGCGATTTGCGATCCACGCCCAGCGCGTCGGCGACCGCCTTCATGGTGAGTGTTTCCGGCGGCAGCGCGCGTGCGGCGGCGACGATGCGGTCGCGGCTCAGCCGGGGTGGCCGCCCGCGCCCGCGCCGCGATGTCTGCACGATCCCTGCTCCGGACCCGGTTGTATTCCCGCCGCTCACTCTCTCAGGCTACGGATGCCGTCGGTGGGTCCGGCCAACACGCCCGGTGGATGGGGGCGAGTTTGGCCAATATTTTCTCCCGCTGGGGGAAAATAAACTAGTCTCTGCTCGGGCGATGTGGGCCGTCCGACGGGGAAGGCAGTGGTGGTTGTGATCGGAACGGAAGTGCTATGTCTGCTGTGTCGCACCGGTATCCAACGAACGCCCACGCGGCGGAAACTCCGCGCGAATGCGCCGTCGCCGAATCCGGCCGGCGCTCGCTGCGATATCAGCTGGTCGTGATCGCGGACAATCCGGTCGAGGTCGTCTCGCGCGCCGGCGGGTGGCTGTTCGACCGCGCCGTGGCCGGCTGGGAGGTCACCGTCGCGGTCGATTCACCCGGCGATATCCGGCCACTGACCATCCTCGGGCTGGGCGTGCTCGACCTCGGCTGTGTGCTGCGCTGCCGGCGGCAGGTGCCCATACCGCACGCCTTCGCCGTCGCCGGGGATCTGTCCGCACTGGGCGAACCGGCGCGCGAATGGGCCCGCCGGTATATCGGCAGCGCGCGCACCGACGTCCGGTTCTGGGGCGAAACGGATTGCGGCGAAACATCTTTCGCGCAGGCCTCACCGACGGCGTACGTGCCGAGCCGGGCGGCGCGAGCCTTCAAGGCCTACGCCCTGGAGGCCGTGGGCATGCGGCCACCGGACTGTGATGTCGAATCCTTCCGCACGGTGGTCGGTGCGGTGGCCGCCGGGTCGGGTGTGCGCACGCTGCCCGCCGGCTGACGCGCGTTACCGGACGGCCGCGATCGCCCCGTCGAGGGCGCGCTGCATCCGGGTGCCGACGACCCGGGTGATCTGGGCCGGCCGCTCCGGGAAATCCGGCAGCGGCTCGTCGAGGTAGAACGTGGCGCGGCCGCCGGGGCCGTAGGTCAGGCCGAGGAAGACGAAAACCGGTGCCGCCCCGGCATTCCGGGCGCGCGCGGCGATGTGGCCGATGCCGGTGCCGATGGTCTGCACCCGGGACGGATCGGTCTCGTTGCAGGTGCCCTCCGGGAACAGGGCGAGGTCGTCACCGTCGACCATGCGTCCGACGCAGACGTCCATCAACTGCTGCCCGGCGGCGTAGGCGGCGCGCGCGCCGTGATCCTTGCCGCGGAACACCGGGATGGCGCCCATGACGTCGATGCGCGAGCGCTGTCCCGGCTCGGTGAACAGTTCGTCCTTGGCCAGCACCCGGATGTGGCCGATCCGCGGCCGGAACACGCTGCGCCAGGCGAAGGCGGCGACGGTGCGCGGATCTTCCACGCTCACATGGTTGATCGCGATGATCATGCGCCGGTTGTCGCGAATCAGCTGCCGGATCGCCGCGCGGGCGCCCTCGGCATAGTGGACCGCGGGGCGTTTGCGATAGGCGGTGATCGCGTAGAACAGGCGCGCGCGGGTGCGGGGCGCCCGGTGGGTGCGGTAGTACTCGTAGACGGCGTCGCGATTGTCGAATTCGACCGACGGGGGTAGGGCTACGGGATCGGCGGTCGAGATCGGGGCGTTCATTCAACCTACGCTACCGTAACCTACGGCTACGTAGGTAGGGGCCGCGAACCCGTTCTCGCCGAGCGGGGCGAATGCGGCCGCGCGCGTGATTACCCTCGGATGCGGGAAGGGGACCGGCCATCCCGCGTCGTGGGTGCCGGGCGAGACGGCCGACCGAAGGGAGCAGCGCGATGGCGAGTACACGACCGCGAGTCCAGGTCCGGCGGATCTACGACGACCCCGATCCCGACGACGGGATGCGAGTGCTGGTCGATCGCCTCTGGCCGCGCGGGATGAGCAAGGAGAACGCTCACCTCGACGAATGGTGCAAAACGATCGCGCCCTCCACCGAACTGCGCACCTGGTACGCCCACGACCCCGCCAAATTCGACGAATTCGGTCGCCGCTACCGGGAGGAACTGCACGATCCGGAACGCGCCGCCGACCTGGACCATCTGCGCGAACTCGCCGGGCGCGGCATGCTCACGCTGCTGTCGGCCAGCAAGCGGATCGACATCAGCGAGGCAGCGGTGCTCGCCGACCTGGTCGAGAAGAAATCGGCGCCGCACTGAGGTGGACCCGCGTGGCCGGGCCGCACGATCTCACAGCGGATTCGCGGTGTGCCGCACGGTCCAGGCCGGGCCGCGACTGTGCAGTGTGGTGGCGCTGAGCGGCGGAACGTCGATGCGCCAGAACGATTCCGGCGGTGCGGCGAGGGCGAGCAGAACGCTCGCGCGCACGACGGCGGGATGGGTGATCGCGACGATGCGGCATCGGTCCGCGACCACCGTGTCGAGCCAGTCGCGTACCCGGTCGAGCAGGTCGGTGATCGCCTCACCGCCGTGGCCGCGGTAGCCGGGATCCGTCATCCAGGACATGAGGTCGGCCGGGTCGAGGGCGTCCATCGGCCTGCCCGCCCAGACGCCGCAGTCGAGGTCGCCCAGGGCGGGTTCGGTGGTCGCGCACAGGGCCAGCAGGGTGGCGGTCGCGCTCGCCCGCAGCTCCGGGGCGGCCAGCACCCGGTCGGCCCGCGGCGCCGCCGGAGAGGCGGCGCCGCGGGGTAGCTCGTCGATCGGTTCGTCGACCGGGAAGCGAGCCGACCGCATCGCTGCGGTCATGCCGTGGCTGATCAGCGTGAGCCGGGTGATGGCCGCGCTCATACCGCCGCTGCCGGCGCGGCGGCGGAGTCGTCCGCGCGCCGGAACAGCCGCGGCGCCAGTGTCGCGAAACCCACACCGATGACCGACCACAGAATGACCTGTGCGGCAAGGGAATAGAAGCGGAAGTAGTACAGATCGTCGGCGGGGAAGCCCGGATAGACGATCCGGCCGCTCGAATCGGTGAGCGGCAGCGGTGTTTCGGTAGCCGCGTCGCCCAGGGCCCGGTTGGCGGCCAGATGCCCGAGTGAGGGCAGCAGCGACGCGATCGCGGTCACCACGACGACGAAGGCCAGGCCCGCGGCGATGGTCGCCGTCCAATTACCCAGGCGCGCTTGCAGTCTGCGGCCCAGCCACACGGCGCCCACCGCACAGGTCGCGGCGATCACCACCATCAGCAGATACAGGCCGGTGCGTTGCCCGATCGTGTCGGGGTTGCCGATCGAGGGCGGATTGGCCGGATACTTGAAGAACGGCACGGCGTACAGCACGCCGAACATGCCACCCGCCACGCACAGCGCGAGATTGCGCGGGCTCAGCGCTCCGACGCGGCCCACGAACAGGCAGTACACGACCGCGAACAGCGCACCCATCGCGGCGCCGAACACGATCATGCCGAAGCCGACGCCGATGGTCGCCTGCACCGACCGGGTGAACAGTTCGCCCTCTTCCATGCCGGCCATCGGGTGACCGGCGGCCTGCTCGAGTGTCGTGTGCGCCCCGTCGCGCCCGCCCTCGTAGGCGATGGCGCGATCGATGATCGGTTCGGCCAGAATACGGGCGAACACGAAGGCCGGCAGCCCGCCGATGGCGCCGACCAGCACGCCGCGGGCGATGATTCGTTTTTCCATTGTGGGGGCTCGATCCTGCGGTCAGTGGCAGGGGTAACCGAGGAAATGCCGTGCGTCGTGGACGAATTCGTGCACGTGCATATCGTCGCCGAAGATCGAGACCGCACCCTGATCGATACCGATGAAGTAGAGGGCGAGCAGAGCCAGGACGGTGGTGCCGCCCAGCCACAGGGCCGTCGTCGGAATGGAGAGTCGCATCGACTCCAGGCCGGACCGGGGAACATAGGACGTCGCCATGTGACTCTCCTCCGGGGATTGCGCGTCCCCGCTCGATGGTGGTTACCACGCGATCCGAGTATCTGACTCGCTTTCCGCCCGGCGGAAGGCTCACAGTGGCGCGACCGTCCCGGATTTTCACCGGGTTCCTCGAATCGTCGCTCACACAACCATACGAAATTGCGGTTCGGCCGGTCAATCAGGTGGTTGCGAGATCGGGTCGTGACCGAAATACCAGCGGCGTCATCGCTGTAAGAGGAGTATTTCAGGGTAGTAACCAAAAAATAGCCATTGTCGAAGGGTTTGTCGAAGGGTGGGCGCTCATGAGCGGATTGCCGCGCTATGCGGCGATGCTGGCGACGGCCGGCGCTCTGCCCGCCGACAGTGCGGCCTGGGCGTACGAGGTGAAATTCGACGGTATCCGCGCGATCGGATACGTCGACCGGGACTTGCGGCTGATCTCGCGCAACGGCAACGACGTGACCGCGGCCTGGCCGGAACTCGCCGACCTCGCCCCGGCGGCGCCGCCGATCGTCGTCGACGGCGAAATCGTCGCCTTCGCCGCGGACGGGCGGACCTCCTTCAGCGCACTGCAACCGCGCATGCACCAGCGCAATCCGGCCATGATCCGCGCACTCACCCGCTCGATCCCGGCCACCTACCTCATCTTCGACCTGCTGCACATCGGCGACCGGTCGCTGATCGATCTGCCCTACGAGCAACGCCGCCGATTGCTGGAACAACTCGGCCTGCGCGGACCGAACTGGCGCATCCCGCCCCGGCTGACCGGCACCGGCGCCGACGTCCTCGCCGAATCGGCGCGGCTGGGACTCGAGGGCATCGTGTGCAAGCGGCTGGACAGCCCGTACCTGCCCGGCCGGCGCAGTCCGCTGTGGACGAAGGTCAAGAACGTCAACGATCAGGAGATCGTCATCGTCGGGTGGCGGCCCGGCGCGGGCCGGCGCGCGGGACGCATCGGCTCACTGCTCATGGGCGTGCACGACGAGACCGGCGAATTGGTCTACATCGGCAATGTGGGCACCGGCTTCACCCAGGCCATGCTCGACGATCTGCAGGCCAGGCTGCGGCCGCTGCGGCGGCAGACCCCCACGGTCGCGGCGCCGGTGAAGGACGCGATCTGGGTGGAACCCGAACTGGTGGGCGAGGTGTCGTTCACAGAGCGGACCGGGGACGGGCGCTTGCGTCACCCGTCCTGGCGCGGATTGCGGCCGGACAAGACGCCGGACGAGGTCAACGCTCCCGGATAGCACGGCGCCGACGACGATCCGGCGTGGTTCGATCTCCCGTCGGTCCGGATTACATGGGCATCATCGGGAACATCATGTTCCACATGTCGCGCAGCATCGCCATCATCTGCATGCACATCGTCGATCACCTCCTACCTGTGGTGTGAATCCCCCACAGGTCCCACGCGGTGGCGAAACGCGTGGTTCAGCGTGTGGCCGGGGCGCCCGGGGCGGCCCGGGACACTCACAGGTCCGCGCCCCAACGGTCGACCGGGTCGCTGCCACCGACGCCGGAGGCGAACTCCCGCACCCGCAGCCGCCCACCGGCGTCGGACGCCAACGGCGGTGTGGCGCCGCCGGATCCGTGACTCATACCGGTCAGGACCTCGCGCAGGGCGGAGACGGCGTCGACGCGCGGTGCCCAGCCGAGATCGCGCCTGGCGCGGGTGGTGTCCATGATCGGCAGCCGCATCATCGCGTCGAACAGTTCGGGCGGGGCGGGCACCAGGCGCAAGCGCCAGCCGACGGCCAATGCGGCGCGCACGGCCCCGGGCGGCACCGAAACCGTTGGCGCGTCGAACAATGCGCCGAGTTTCGCGCGATCGATCACCGGGTCGGCGGCCAGGTTGAACGCGCCGTGCACGCTCGGGTCGACGACGGCGAGACCGTAGGCGCTGCCGATATCGTCGGCGTGCACCGCCTGCAGTCGCAGACCCGCAGGCACGGGCAGCACCGGGATCAGGGGAGGGCGCAGCACGCTGCCGGGCACCAGCGGGCCCGCGAACAGGCGGCGCTGCTGGCTGGCGGAGGCCTCCTGAAAAGTGAAGGCGGGGCGCATCCGCACCACCCGCCGATCCGGATGTTCGTTCTCGAACAGGTCGAGCAATCGCTCGACGTAGGCCTTCTCACGCATGTACCCGGCCGGCGGCCAGCCTTCGGTGGGCCAGTCCTCGCCGACCGGATCATCGTGGTGCACAGGGGAATACGCTCCGACCGACGACGCGTACACCAGCGACGGGACGCCGGCCTGCGCGACCGCGCGCAAGACCCGTTCGGTTCCCTGAACGTTCGCGCGCCAGGTTTCGAGGGGGCGATGCGTCGGCTGGAACACCCACGCCAGATGGACCACCACATCGGCGCCGCGGAATTCGGTGAGCAGATCGTCGCAGCGCATATCGGCGCGCGCCCACCGCACCCCCTCGGCCGGCTGCCGCGGCAGCCGCCGGGCCAGTCCGACGATCGCGTCGATCTCCGGTCGCCGGGCCAGTGCGGACACGACCGCGGTGCCGACGTTCCCGGTGGCTCCGACCACGACCACACGCACGACCGTCACCTCCCCGCCGACGAGGGCGACTGGGCCGCTTGGAGTGCGCGCGCCCGCGCGGTGAAGTCGATGCGGAAGTTGTCGAAGGTGATCGGCAGCGCCGCCCCGGGGATGGGCCGCGGGTGCGAGCGCAGCTCCAGATCCAGTTCGTCGATCAGATGCGCCAGCAGGCTCGTGGTGAGAAACAGGACCAGATCGCGACCGGGACACCGGGCCGGACCGGCGCTGAACGGCACCAGCTGCGGGTACCGCTCGGCGCGTCCGTCGAGCCAGATATCGGGTTCGAAGGCGTGCGCGAACGGCAGAGTGTCGGCGTCGCGGTGGAAGGCCGGTACCGGGATGAGCAGGGCCGCGCCCGCCGCCACGGTGAAACGGTCGTCGCCGCGGCCCCATTCGGTGTCCTCGGTGGTGTCGCGCAATATCGCCGGGGTGGTCGGCCACAGCCGCACCGACTCCAGGACGCAGGCACGCAGATACGGCCGTGGCATGGCGCGCTCGGGCTCCTGCGCGTCCAGCCGTGCGCGGGCGAGCTGCTCGGGGTGGGTGGAAAGCACGGCGAGGGCGCGGATGGTCGCCATGCCGGCGGCGTCGAACGCGAACAGCCAATGCGGGATCTGCCCGACCGGATCGACCGCGCCCGGGGCCGGCAGTTGCGTCAATGCGCCTGCGAGACTGTCGGTTTCGGCGGTCTGCACGTAATCGTAGAGTTGCTCGTAGAAGCGCTCGCGCAGCCGTCGATGCGGCCGCGCGAAGTACGACCAGTTGCCCGCCGCGCGCAGCCGCCACAGCCGATTGGTGATCGAGTCGTCCTCACGGGCGCGGCGGCCGAGCACGATCCGGCGCACCAGCCGCCACCAATCGGTGGTGAAGTGCGCCGCGTCCAGCCCGCCGCGCTGGATCGCGGTGCGGATCTGCTCGCGGGCGGCATCGGCGACCAACCCGGCGAACGGATCGGCCAGATGGTGCAGCGGCCGGTCGGTGTCGAGCGCCTGTTCGTTCAGGCGGCGGCGCTGGTCGCGGGCGGCGCCCTCGGAGATGAGCACTCCGTGCGGCTGGAAGGTGCGCAGCGCGGCGATCTTCTCCCGATTGGCGGGATGGAACGGACTCGGCGCGCCGTCGAGTATCCGCGGGATGTCGGCGGGATCCAGTGGCACCAGCACCCGTCGCCCCGGCAGCACCAGTTCGACCGGCCCGCTGCCGAATTCACGCCGTAGCCGGTGCATCCGGTGGACCGCGCGGTCGTCGGCGCCGAGCCGTTCCAGCACCGCCATCATGCCGCGGCGCCGGGCGATCACCCCGGCGGCGACCGATGCCAGGCCCAGATCGGCCAAGGCCGCCGCGGCGCGCGGTCCGGTCAGCCGGTGGGCGGCTCGGCCGGGGGCCGGCGTGGGGCGGGCAGGATCGGCTGGGCTGCGCGAATCGGTGTCGCCGTGCGGATCGGGTTCGCGGTGCACATCGGCCTCCTTTGGTCCTCAGCGACCGCCTACCCGGGAGGGATCGGGCGAAACGAGCGTCCGGGTCTCGATCGAATATTCGCGGAGAGGCCGGGTAGTGCCTGGGTGACGAGCGCACGACGACCGGGCCGGAGGTGACGATGGCACGCGAGGTCAATCCCCGCTGGAGTGACCCGCCGAGTTTCCGGCGGGCCGTGCGGTACGCGGTCGGTGTGCTGGTGGTGGCGGCGGTCGTCGCCGGGGTGGCGCTGGGCTGGGCGGCCTCGCGGGAGCAGTGCGCGAACGCCGACCACGTGGCCTGCGATACCGCCTCGCGGCTGGCCGTCGGTCTGGTGCCCGGAATCGTGTTGTTACTGGGCGGCATCGGCGCGTTCGTCATCACCGTGCGGCAGTGGCGCGGCGGGCGGCCGTGGCCGGTATGGCAGGGCGCGGGCTGGTTCCTGTTCGCGGTGATGGTGGTGTATCTGGCGATGGCGATGGCCGCCGGCTGAACCGTGCCGCTCGTTTGGAGTCGCCGACAGCGGGTAGGTCGTGCAGGCAAGCAGTCGCCTAGGTGATGACTGTCAGCGAGGAAGGAGACCATCGTGGCCAAGACCTCCACGACCACCGATCCGATCGCGACGGTGCTGGAGCCGGAACAGCAACGGATCGCCGGTGACGCGCTGTGCGCCACCGTCGTCGATCTGATCGATCTGAGCCTGATCGGCAAGCAGGCGCACTGGAACGTGATCGGCCCCCGTTTCCGCACCGTGCATCTGGCGTTGGACGAACTGGTCGAGACCGCGCGCGGCTTCACCGACGCGGCGGCCGAGCGGGCCACCGCCATCGGCGTCAGCCCGGACGGGCGTGCCCGCACGGTCGCGGAGAGTTCCAGCGCCGAATCGTTCCCCTCGGGGTGGCAGCAGGACGGTGACGTGATCGCGGCGATCGTCGCGTCCCTGGCCGCGGTCGTGCGCCGGCTGCGTGAGCGGATCGATGCCTCGGAGAAGGCCGATCCGGTCACCCAGGATCTGCTCATCGATATCGCTGCCCGGTTGGAGCAACTGCATTGGATGTGGCAGGCCCAGGCCGCGTAACGCGCGCACTGCGCCGATATCCGATTCCGGCGGCGGCCGTCCCGGCCGCCGCCGGTTGCTCTGTGCCCACGATCAGCGGCCCGAGATGACCTGTCCCGCTTTGGCTTTCAGCGCGTCGGGAACGATCCGGCCGACCAGGCCCATCACCTTCGTGGGCAGCGAAGCGGCGACGACCTTCTGCTCGCCCGCCAGCAGCGCGTCGACCCCCTGGCGGGCCACCTCGGCGGGATCGTCCTTCGGGCCGCGGCCGATGCGGGTGTCCAGCATCTTGGCGCGCCGGAAGAAGTCGGTGTCGGTGGGACCCGGCATCAATGCCGTGACGGTGATGCCCTTGTCGCGCAATTCCTGCCGCAGCGCCTCGGCGAACGACTGCACGAACGACTTCGACGCGTGGTACACGGCCTGCTCGGGGCCGGGGATCATGGCCGCGATCGACGAGGTGAACAGCAACCGGCCCGAGCCACGCGCGGCCATATCGGCGACCACCGGTTTCGCCAGGCGCACGGTCGAGCGCACGTTGAGGTCGATCACCGCGAGTTCGTCGTCGAGGTCGGTCGACAGGAAATCGCCGCCGCGCCCGATGCCGGCGTTGAAGGCCACCGCATCGAGCGCGCGGCCGTCCTCGGTGGCCGTGGCATACAGCTGCTCCGGCCCGTTGGCGCTGTGCAGGTCGATGCGCAGCGGCCGCACGCGCGCACCGGAACGGCGCAGCGATTCGGCGGCCACGTCGATGGCGGCGTCCTCGGCGGCGATGACCACGTCGTAACCGCGTTCGGCGAACTGTCTGGCGAGCTCGAACCCGATACCGCTGGACGCGCCGGTCACCAGTGCCAGGGGAGGTGTGTCGGTCATACCTCCCGCCTACCCGGACGGTGCGCACACATACCTGCGCGCAGGAATCGCGGCAGTTCGTCCGCGGGTGTGCGTTTCCGCTCGAGGCGCCGGGGTAGCCGCCGCACATCTGTGTCCGACGACATGATTCGAGGCCTGTCAGGCCTTCGTCCTGCGGCGCAAACACCCCAAGACCTACGAGCTGTTCATGGATATCGCGACCGAGGAATTCAGTCACCTCGAAATCGTGGGATCGATGATCACGATGCTGCTCGACGGGCTCAACGACGATGTGAAACGACTCCAGCCGAGGGCCGTGGAACGAGGGGCAGGGGCCGTGGCCACAGGGGATGAGCTGGGATTACGTGGAAGATCCGCATCCGAGCACCCCCTCCAACCCCGCGACCTTGAAGTCCGCGGGCCTGCTGGCCGCCGTGCTGGACAAGGTGCGTGGTTTCGTGAGCGGCCGCCGGGCACACCAGCCGCCGACTCCGCCACCGGCATAGGTTTTGCCCGTTTTCCCGCACCGGCGTGGTTGTCCCCGCCGGTGCGGGGTAGGGCTGCAGTGAGAGCCGACGACGAGGGGGCACGATCGCCCCGGACAGGACGCCGAACATGTCTGCAATGGATCCGGACCCGGCCAAGACTCCGGACCTGGAACCCGGTGGTGGCGTACCTCCCGGTTCCACCCCGCCGGATACCGCACAGACCTCGGGTCTCTCGGCGCCGGAGCCGAGCACCCGTCATCATTTCCCGGTGAGCGGGGCGTTGCTCATCGTCATCGTCGCGGCGATCGTGGTGGTGTTCGTCGTCGTCGCGATCGCGCTGATCGTCTCGCTGGCCTGAGCGTCCGCACCGCTCCGCCTTGACCGAAACTATATCCAGCTCAGTCGAATTCGCGGTTTTCCCGCCCGTCGGCGCGGGTACTCGCGCTGATATCGCAATGGCGCGGGCCGGTGGGAGGTCGCGAGATGTCTGTCGATTACACGGGTTACGACGACCCGGTGACTCCTGAGCCCGATGACCGCCCCGGCCGCGAGCGGATCGTGGACCTCGCGCGCGGCGGCCGATGCGGGGCGGCCGGATGCCGTGAACGCGGCTGTCGACCGTATGCGACCCATCGGCCGACGCATGCGGCGCCACCCGGTTCGGGTGGAATGACGTCTCGAAAGATATTCTGGCACAACATCATCGGAAAAATCGGCCGGCACCGGCCGTAAAGCCGGTGCCGGCCGCACGGCAGTCGGCCGGTCGTGCTGGGACTACCGCCCCGTCCGGAGAGACGATTCATCGTATGCCTCGCACCGGCGCACTCCGTTGTGCGGGACCGAATTGCGGGTATCCGTCGCCGTTGACGAATAGGGCGCTACGTCGAATCGTTCTCGGTACCGGAGAGATACCCCGCCTGCTCGACCGTAACCGGCGCGGAATCGCCGACCGCGAATCGGATGCGATCAGTCGACCTCGCCGGTCCGGTCGTGTTCGGCGCCCTCCGGCGTCGTCGTTCGCGGGGGTGTCAGTTGCGGGTCGTCATCGGCGGGGGGTTCGGGATCCCGCCACTCCTCGGCGCGGCTGGAACGGTTGCCGCGCAGCGTGCCCTGGAGTTCGTGCCGTAGTTGATCGTCCTCGCGCGCACCGTGTTTGGTGTTTCCTCGGTCCATCGTCCTCTCCTTTCGCGGATCAGCGGTGCCGGAGCAGGGCAGCGACACCGTCGGTCGGAGCCGGATCCCGATCGATGGTCACGATGTCGGCTCCCGCCGCGAGCGCGGCCAGCGGCAGCGCCTCGTCGGCGCGGCGTACGACACCGCGGCCCGAGGGCAGATCCGACGCCTGCACCGCGGTCGGATCCTGGCCCACGTGCACGGCCCGGTCGCCGATGACGGCCGGGTCGATCAGCAGGGTCTCGACATTGCGTTCGGTGAGCGCCGCGGCGACACCGGGCAAGCCCTGCACGGCGAGTTCGTGCGCGCGGCGTTGCTCGAATTCGCCGAGCACGTCGCGAACTCGGGTGCGCGCCAGGTCCTGCAGCACTTCGCCGACCCGCCGGTCGAGATCGGCCCGGTCCTCGCTCGTATGCCGGGTGAAGCCGTCGATCTGCACGACCCGGCGGTGATGCGAGGCCAGCGCGCCGACCAGCGCGGTGCGCGCACTGATCTCACCGGCCACCACGATCAGGCCCGCGCCGGCCTCGTCGGCCAGGCGCACCACCTCCTCCGCGGTGGCATCGATGGTCCGGCGCACCGTCTCTTCGACCCGGCTCTGCATCGAGCGATGCGCCCACCCGCCACCGTGCGCCTTGTGCACCGGATGCTGCGCGCCCTCGGTCCGGTGATCGGTGCGGTGACCGTCGCCGTCGACCGTGTACAGATCGGCGCCGCGATCGTCGACCACCGCGACCACGTGGGCCATGGCCGGCGAGCGCAACTGCAGCAACGGCAGCAGATACGGCATCGACGAGAGCCGGACCGTGGTGCGAGCGGGCGGTTCCGGCAGCGCCTCGGTGAGCAGGACGCCGTCGGCATCGGCGATGACGGCCTGCCCCGCACGCCCCGGCGGCGGATCGGACAGCCCTCGCTCCACAGCGTCGAGAACGGCCCTGTCCGCGCCGTCCCCGTCCAGCGCCTCCCGCACGGCACGGCTGCGCAGTCGTTGCTGGTGCGCGGCGTCCTCGGTATCGCTGACGGTCTCGATGTAGACCGAGGCGAAAGGTCCCGGATGCTCGGTCAACTCGCGTAGTCCGGAAATGGTCACATGCGGCGGCTACCCGCACCCGGCGAGTGAAACCTCGATCCGCGCCGGAATGCGTTTGCCGTTCCGGTCGCCGGGCATCACCGAGCCATGGACTGTGCCGGGCGGGTGAGCCGATGGATGCCGCCGATGTGACGTTCGGGGTCGAGGAGGAATTCCTGCTGGTCGATCCGGTCTCCGGAGCGCCGGTCCCGAAGAATTGCGAGGTCGCGCGGTCGGCGGGCGACGCCGGGATCGATCTGCAGCTGGAACTGACCAGCTGTCAGGTGGAGACCAGCAGCTCGGTGCACACGCGAGTGGACGAGCTGTTGCGGGAACTGCGGCAGTTGCGCGGCGCCGTCGTCCGCGCCGCGGCCGACAACACCGCCCGGCTGCTCGCCACCGGGGTGCCGCCGACGGTGCCCGACGCCTATCCGGTCACCGATACGCCGCGCTATCGCCGTATCGAGGAGCATTTCGGCATGCTCGCGCACGAACAGGGGCTGTGTGGCTGCCACGTCCACGTCTCGGTGGACGATCCGGAGACCGCGGTGCAGATCAGCAATCATCTGCGGCCGTGGTTGCCGGTACTCCTTTCGCTCACGGCCAATTCCGCGGTCTACCGCGGAACCGACACCGGCTACGCGAGTTGGCGCAACGTGTTGTGGCGGCGCTGGCCCAGTGCCGGCCCGCCACCGTATTTCCAGTCCTGCGCCGACTACGACGCCGCCGTCGACATGATGCTGACCTGCGGCAGCATCCTCGACACCGGCATGGTCTATTGGGATATCCGCCGCTCCATGC
>NZ_BAFW01000352.1 GCF_000308535.1 Nocardia cerradoensis NBRC 101014
TGGTCGACCGGCGAAGCCGACGGCGCGGTGCTGCTGCGGGACACCGTCACCGGTGACAGCCGGCCGATGCCCGACTCCGGTCACACGACTGTCACCTCCGTCGCGATCAGCCCGGACGGGCGCTGGGTCGCCACCGGCGACGGCGCGGGAGCGGTGCGGATCTGGGACACGACCGCGAACAGTGTGCGGGCCGCGCCCGCGGCGGATACTCCCGCCGAAATCCATCCGGCGGCGATCAGCCCGGACGGACGCTGGGTGATCCTGTTCGACCGAGCGACCGGTGATCTGCGGTATTGGAATACGGTCACCGGACACATCGGCACAGGATCCACCCGCCTGCAGGGCTTTTCACCGGCGATCGCCACGGACGGGCATCTGGTGATCGCCGGCGATGACACCGGGACTTTGTACGTTTTCGATCTCACCTCGGGCGATGTGCACCGGACCACCATGGGCACGCACCTCGTCACTGCCGTCGCGCTGAGCCCGGACAACCGCTGGGTCGCGGCCGGTGACGCCGGTGGTGCGGTCCACGTGTGGAATACCGACGGCGGACAGCCGACGACCGTCCCCGCCACGCAGTTGCCCGGAGCGATCCAAGGGCTTGCGTTCGACGCGGCGAACCGGGCGATCCGCATCGTCACCGATCGCAGCGAAGTGACCGCTATTCCTGCCCCACAGGCGGATTCGCGAGCCATCTGCGCGAAGATGACGACCGACATGGGCGACCTGCTCTGGCGGGACATGGTGGCGAATCAGGTCGCGCCGATGAAGTTGTGCGATGGACTGCAACCGTCGCCCTTCACCATCCCGGACTCGATCCTCCACGGGCCGGCCCCGCGACCCGAGACCACCTCTGCCGGGCCCACGACCAATCCCGTATCGGCCATCGTCGCGGCGGCGCTGTTACTCCTCTGGGTACCGGTGTCGAGATATGCGCGGCGGCGCGGATGGTTACCGCACCGCCCGGCCGAACTTCGGGTACGGACGGCCCCGGTCGTCGTCGGCGCCTACGCAATCGTGCTGATCCTGTCGAGTGGGTTCTGCGTAGCGTACGGCGTCACGACTCATCACCTCGCCTGGCTGATACCGGCCGTATTCTTTCTGCTCCCTGCTTGGTGGGCATGGATCGCGGTGCGCGCGATACACCGATCCGAACCCGAATCGATCTCGAATGCCATGACCGGGCTCGTCATGTCGCTCGGCCCGTTCGTCATCGTCGAGCTGATTCACGTCGTCATGCAGTTCTTCCCGCAGACCCAGGACGTGCGGCTCACATTCGCCGATCTCTACCTCACTGCCGTCGTGGCGGCGGCGATTCCGGTGTTGCTGCGGCTCGCCGCCGTGGCGAGGCGCGCCGATGCGGGCCACCTCTGAACCCGCCCGTATCGCGGTACCGACCCGGCCGCAGATCCTGAGTGCAGACTGAGAACAACAGACGAAATACCGGATAACAGAAGCGTCACGCTAGCATCGGCGACCGTGGTCGACACGATGGTGAGGGCGGACGGTGCGCCTACTGCAGGCGCGACACCCAGGCCCTCGGGTAGACAGCGCGGCGACTGGGCCAGACCGATAGCCTTCCTCGCCGGGCTGCTGGGCGCGTTGTGCGCCCTCGCGGTGCCGCTGCTGCCGGTGAAGGTGGACCACACCACGCTGTCGTGGCCGCAACAGGACTCTGCCCGCAGTATCGACGCGCCGCTGGTCACCTACGCGCCGCTGACCTTCGATGCCACCATTCCCGGCCGGTCGATGGCGCAACTGAGCGCGCACGGCGGAGTGCTGGCGTCGACGCTGCCCGCCGGTGCGCCGCAACTGGAGAAATACGGGTTCGTCGCGCGCGTGCGACCGGCACAGGACGGTAAGCCCGCGCAACTCGAGGTCGTGTTGCGCAATCAGTCCCTGCTCACCACCCCGATCGACGCGATAGCCGACGGCACCTTGACCGTGCACGCCGATATGTCGTCGACCAAGGTCGGTATCACCGGATCGGATGTGGAAGCCGCCACCTTGCCGCCGGGAGACTGGCGGCCACAGGTGGTCGGCATCTTCAGCGACCTCTCCAAGGCCGAGGGCGCCAAGGTGGTCGCGCAGGTCGACAGCCGGTTCTCCGTGACGCCGACCGTCCTCAAACGCACGGCCGAAGTCCTGGCGGTCGTGTTCACGCTGGTCGCGCTGGCGGCACTGTACCGGCTGGACCGCGCCGACGGCCGGCGTGCGCGGCGGCTGCTTCCGCAGCGGTGGCGCACGTTCACCGGCGTCGACCTCGTCGCCTTCGCTACGCTGCTGCTGTGGCATTTCATCGGGGCCACCACCTCCGACGACGGCTACCAGTTCGGAATGGCACGGACCTCGCTGGTGTCCGGATATATGGCCAACTACTTCCGGTTCTTCGGCGTCCCGGAGAACCCGGTCGGCACGCCGCCGTACGACATCATCGCGCACATGTCGGAGATCAGCGTCGCGAGTCCGTGGATGCGGCTGCCGACGCTGCTGGCGGCCGTGGTCACCTGGCTGGCGCTGAGCCGGGAGGTGATCCCGCGGCTCGGTGTGGCCGTGCGCCACGACAAGGTGGCGGTGTGGACGGGCGCGCTGGCGTTTCTGGCCGTGTGGCTGCCCTACAACAACGGGCTGCGGCCCGAGCCGGTGGTCGCCGTCTGCGTGCTGCTCACCTGGTGCCTCGTCGAGCGCGCCATCGCGACACACCGACTGCTGCCGTACGCCCTCGCCATCCTGATCGCGGCGTTCAGTTTCACCGCCGCGCCCTCGGGGATCATCTGTGTGGCGCCGCTGCTGGCGGGACTGCGTTCGGCCGTGGGTTTCGGTGTCCCGCGAGCGCGTGAACTCGCCGGTGCCGGGCACGGAAGCCCGGTGCCGGCCGGCGCTCGGATCCGGGCGTACGGGGCGCTGCTGGCGCCGCTGGCCGCCGCCGGAATGCTGGTGCTGGCCTTCGCTTTCGCCGTCGAACCGCTCTCGGCGATGTTCGAGATGCAGCGCGTGCACAACATCGTCGGCCCCTCGGACCCCTGGTACAACGACTATCTGAACTACCAGTGGCTGTTCATGCCCTCGGCCGACGGTTCCATCGCCCGCCGCTTCGGCATGGTCGCGATGTGGCTGAGCCTGCTGGTCTGCGTCTTCGTCCTGCTGCGCAAGGGCGGCCGCATTCCGTTCACCGCGCCCGGGCCGGCACGGCGGCTGCTCGGTGTGACCTTCGGGGCCATGGTGCTGATGGCGACCTGCCCGACGAAATTCACCCACCACAACGGTGTGTACGCCGGGCTGGCCGGATCGGTAGCGGTCCTCACTGCGGTCGCGGTGGGGCCCCGGGTGATGCGCTCACCACGCAACCGCGCCCTGTTCGCGGCGGTGGTGGCGCTGGCGATGGCTCAGATCTTCACCAGTGTCAACCAGTGGTGGTGGGTATCGAGTTTCGGCGTCCCGTGGTGGAACGAGCCCCCCGCCGTTCTCGGCGTCGGATTCAGCAAGATCTTCCTGATCATCGCCGCGCTGTGCCTGCTGCTGGCGATCTGGTGGCATGTGCGGGCACCGAAACCGGGCATCCCGCACCGGGTTTCACCGCGCGCGTGGCGCCTGGCGAAGTTCCCGCCGCTGATGGCGGCCGCGGCGATCCTGGTGGTGTTCGAGGTGTTCTCGTTCACCGCGGGCGCGGTGGCGCAATACCCGGGGTTTTCGCTGGCGTCCTCGAATATCCATGCGGTAGTGGGTAATCCGTGCGGATTGGCCAACAAGGTCGTTGTCGAAACCGATCCCAACGCGTCGATGATGCAGCCACTGGTCGGCGACCAGTTCTCCACCTTCACCTCCGGTGCGCGCGGATTCGTACCGAACGGCGTCGGCGACGTGATGTCTCCCGACGAGAAGGAAGAGACCAGCAGCATCGCCAAATCCTTCGGCGACAAGCCCGGCACCGGCGAGTCGGCCACCCAAACCGGCGGCGCCCCGTTGCCTTACGGTCTCGACGCGGCGACCACACCGGAACTCGGCACCTACGGCGAGGAGCAGCCCGCCGATCTCGTCACCGGCTGGTACCGCCTGCCCGCCCAGCACGACCGCAGCGATATCGTCTCGATCGCCGCGGCCGGGCGTATCCAGGCGGTGGGTCCGAACAACGGATACGTCGGCGGTGAACCGGTGGAGATCGAATACGGCAGCACCGACTCCGAGACGAGCGCACACGCACTCGGACGGGTGACCCCGATCGACATCGGCCCGGCGCCGTCGTGGCGTAACCTGCGAGTCCCGCTGGACCGAATTCCCGCCACCGCCAACGTGATCCGCATCGTGGCCAAGGATCACAACCTCGATCCGCAACGCTGGGTGGCGCTGACTCCCCCGCGCATACCGAAGACGCACACCCTCAACGACCTGGTCGGCTCGAAACAACCGGTACTGCTGGACTGGGCCGTGGGTCTGCAGTTCCCGTGCCAGCGTCCCTTCGACCACAAGGACGGCATCGCCCAGGTGCCGCAGTGGCGCATCCTGCCCAACCGTCTGGGCGCGGCCGACACCACGATGTGGGAAAGCCACGCCGGCGGCGGTCCGCTGGGCTGGAGTCAGCAATTGCTGCGCTCACAAACCCTGGCCACCTACCTCGCGTACGACTGGGACCAGGATTGGGGCGAGCTGCAGCGTCTCGACCCGATCGATCCCTCGGCCGTCCCGGCGACACCGGCGGTCACCCAGGAGACCCGCAGCGGTATGTGGTCACCCGGTCACATCTACACCTGGTAGCCGCTTCGGCGCAGCCCGGCCGGGATCGGACTTCGCGCCTTTCGCATGACCCACGGCGTCTTCGTGCGTGCGAACCGGCCCCTGGATCAGTTCGTCGAGGTCGTCCGCCGCCTCGATCTGGCCGATCGGCTGCTGCCGTTCAGCCGCTGCCTGCCCTGTGGGGGCCTCTTGACCGACGTCGCCGAACAGGACGTCGTCGACAGGCTCGAACCACTCACCCGCAAGTACTACGACACCTTCAGAGAATGCCGGGAATGCCACCGGATCTACTGGGAGGGCTCGCACCAGCGGCGACTCGACGACCTCGTCACCAGAATTCGTGCCGCGGTCGGATCCGATGGACAGGTGCATCCCACTCCGGAGTAGACGCGACGGACCTTCAGGACCACAAGGGCGACAGGCTTTTACCGGCACCGGCGCAGCCGGTGCCGGGCACCCGTGTCACGCTAGACGCAGAAGCTGACGCTCGCCGATCCCAGAGGAAGATTCAGGCAAACGGAGAGCCACTGAATCTGCGTCCCCTGAGCGGCTGTGTCACTGGTCGCCGGCGGGTCGGCCGCAGGCGTCGCGGCCGAGGCGATGGCGGGGGCGGCGGCTCCCAAGGTCAACGTGGTGACAGCCGTGGCGACGGCAAGACCAATCCTTCGAGACATCACAATTTCTTTCGCCGGAGTTCGGACTACCACTCACCGATTCTCCGCCCGGCGCCGCATCGATCACAAGGGTCGCTCCGCGCGCGATCCGACCCAGCCGCCGCAGGGTGCCGGGGCATGTTTCATCTCGGTCGCTGCCCCCGGTGCGCCCCCTTGTCGCGAGTAGACTGCAGCTTGCTCGCAGATGTCCACAAGGTGAACTCAAGGGAGTGACGATGGACCTTCTCGAGGGTGGGGTAAAAGCGATTTCGTGGACGGCCGATGCGACCACATCCGCGGCCGGGGCGGTGGGCGGCGCTGCCGTGAACGGGGTTCTCGGCGGTATGCAGGGCGTCGTGTCCGGGGTACGCAGCGGACTGAGCAGCGGTAGTCATTCGACGCCCGCGGCCGCGCTCACACTGGCCGCGATCGGAGCCACGGGAGTCGTGGACTGGCCTGTGCTCTTGGGCGTGGGCGGCACCGCACTCGTGATCCGGAAGCTGATTTCACACCCGGACCAGCAATCGGCATCCGCTACCGATGCTCCTGCCGCGCGTGACGAGCAGCAGCCTCCCGGTGAGCGACCTGCCCTCCCCAGCGACGACAAAGGGAAGGCGACTGCGCGGAAGAACGCGACCGGATCGCGCCACGCACCGAGTAAGACTTAGCCCGCGGCGGAATCGCCTCACGGCGTAGCGTGGGGGCGATCAGCGTGATGATTCGCCGACGACGTCGATGACTCCCAGGCGCCACAACACCGCGTACAACTCGCGCAGCGGAACGGTCAGCACCTGCGTCAGCGCGCCCGTCAACGGATCCCGGCCGCCTACCTCAGATGTCCTCACGAGGGACACTCTGACGAACCCAGGCGTCGAGACCCCGAATATCACATGACCGGGAGGCAACATATGGCCGACGAATCGCATATCAGCCACCGGAACGCGGTCGACAAGGTCATGGCCGCGCACAGTTTCGCGGTGGAACTTCCCCTGCTCGGCCGAGTACCGGTCCCCCGCCCCGAACAGCTGGCCTACTACGGCGCACTCGGCGCCCTCGCCGCCGCGGAGATCATCGAATGGCCCGTCGCGCTGGTTCTGGCGGGCGGACATTGGCTCGCGGAGAATCAACACAACCGCGTCGCCCACGAGATCGGCGAAGCCCTCGAAGACGCCTGACATCGGGCCGTGCCGGCGAGATGAGTCTCAGCAATCGGGCTACCCGGTGCGGCTGCGCGGCGCATGCCGGGCGGTAGGTGTCCGCTCCGCGAGAGAGCCGACGACCAGGCCACGCTCGGCGCACTCGTCCACGATCCGCGGGATCGCGCCGAGGGTCGCGCGCCACGCGCCGGATGCCGATGTGCAGTCGGAGTCGTGGAGCAGGACGGTGGCACCAGGCCGAAGTTCGCGGACTACCCGGCGTGCCACCGTGTCCGGCGTGGCGGTCCGTACCCAGTCCTTCCCGCACGCCGTCCACAGCACCGGCGCCAGTCCCAGCCGCCGGGCCGTGGCCAGCGCCGCGGCCGAGAGTATCCCGTACGGCGGTCGATAGTGTCGCGGCCTGCTCCCCGTCGTCGCCGTGATCACGTCGTACCCGCGGGCGATGTCGCGGTACGTCGATATGGGCCCGCGCGCCAGCAGGCAGCGGTGACTCCACCCGTGCACCGCCACCTCGTGCCCGGCGGCGACGATCTCCGCGCCGAGCGCAGGCGCCCGCTCGAGCATGGAGCCGAGCAGAAAGAACGTCGCGTGCACGTGTGCGGCGGCCAGTGCGTCGAGGATGGCCGGCGTCGATTCCGGATCCGGGCCGTCGTCGAAGGTCAGTGCGACCGTGTCGGTCTCCGAGTATCCGGACAGGCCGGGGGTCAGGCGGGTGCGAAGCGTCGAGATCGCTGTGACCGATGGGAGGGCATTCAGCAGGACCGCACCGGCACCGGCGGTCGCCGCGTGCGCGACAACGGATTTCATGCGCCCGTCAGCCCGCCTGGCACACCGCACCGGGCTTCCCATTCGCTGCCCAGCATCTCGGCCAGTCCCAGCCGCGCCCGCCACCCCAGTTCGTCGCCGATGCGTGCGATGTCGGCGATCACCCGGGGCGGATCTCCCGGCCGTCGGTCGCCGACGAGATGACGGAACCGTTCGCCGGTCACCGCGCGGGCGGCATCGAGAATTTCGAATACCGAGTACCCGCGCCCGGTTCCGACGTTGTAGACCGAAGTACCCGGCTGTCCGCACTCGAGCCGTTCGGCCGCACTGACGTGTGCATTCGCGACGTCGAGCACGTGCACGTAGTCGCGGACACAGGATCCGTCCGGCGTCGGGTAGTCGGCACCGAAGACAACCGGGGGGCGACCGGACGAAATCGCTTGCAGGACATTGGGTACCAACCCGGTCGCATTCCGGTCACCGAGGCCGGGGCCGCCCGCCCCGGCGACGTTGAAATAGCGCAGAACGGTCGAGTTCAGCCTGTCGAATTCCGCGGCGGCGTCGGCGACGATCCACTCGCAGGCGAGTTTGCTGCGCCCGTACGGGTTGATCGGGCGCGGCGGTGCCTGTTCGCCGACCGATCCGTCACCGATCTGCGAACCGTATACCGCTGCGCTGGAAGAGAATACGAGATGTTCGACGCCGGTGGCGTGCATGGCGGCGAGTAAGGTGCGCGTTCCGCCCGTATTCTGCTCGTAGTACTCGAGTGGATGAGTCACCGAGTCCACCGCGGATTTCCGGCCGGCGAGGTGGGCGACACCGGTGATCTCGTAGTCGCGCAGGACGGCGGTCACGGCCGCGAAGTCGGTGATCGACGCCGCGACCGTCGCGACGTCGTCGGGTATCACGGCGCGGCGGCCGGTCGAGAAGTCGTCGAGCACGACCACGGGTCGTCCGGCCGCGAGCAGAGCGCGCACCACATGCGATCCGATATACCCGCCGCCGCCGGTCACGAGCCAGGTCACCCGGTACTCCTCGTGGTCAGGTCGGTGGCCGTCTCGATCCCCCGCGCGGCCGCGGCGCGGTCGCGACCGAGACATGTCACACCGACGGATATCGCCACCAACGCGACCGCGAAGGCGGCACCCGCGCGGCCACCCGGTACCTCGTCGCCGAGCACGGCGATGCCGAGCGCGACGGGAACCAGCGAGGACACGACGCTGGTGACCGGGAAGGTGAGCACGGCCGCGCCCGCCTGCAGTCCGCGCTGGAGCAGGCTGATCGCGAGCAGCGAGCACACTGCCAGCACATACGGTGTCGGGGTGGCGAGCAGCCGCCAGGGGTCGTGCACATCGAAGGTCAATCCGAACTGTCGTGTCGCGACCGTCGCGATGCCGTAGGCGATTCCCGCCGCGGCGCCGAAGCCGAGCGCGGCAACCGATGCCCGGCCGGTTCTCGACCCGAGATTCCCGGCGACCGCTCCGGCTCCCGCGGCCACCGCGCCCACGACGGCGAACAGCACCATCTGTGCGTCCGAAGCCGGGGAACCGAGGGATGATTCGCCGGCGAACGCATACGCCATCAGACCGGTGCCGAGCACCATCGCGGCGATCCCGTACCGGCCCACGACGGCCAGCCGCTCACCGAGCCCGCGCCGGGCCAGCACGACCAGGAACACCATATCCAGGGTCAGCAAGGGCGCGACCAGCGTCGCCGGCGCGATCGAGAACGCGTATGCCTCGGCCGCGAAACCGCCTATCTCACAACTCAATCCGAGCAGCCACAGGGGCCGCACAGCCAGCCGGGCCAACAGCGCGAGCCCGAGGCCGCCGCCCGGGGCGGTCTGCCGCGCCGCCGCGGCCTGCACCACCGGCGCGCAACCGTACAGTGCCGCGGCCACGACCACCGCGGGTAATCCGTAGGTCAGCGACTGATTCACGGCGCGGGCGCCGCCCAGCCGGCCGGCCCGACCCGTTCCAGCATGGTGCCGAACGCTTCCTCCCACGCCGTGGGCTCGCCGGCGCTCCGGGCCGACGATGGTTCCACCCGCCGCAGACACGCGGAAACGGAACGCCGGATCGCCTCCGGCTGCGCGGACGTGACCGCGGCGCCGCCGCGCACGAGCTCCTGGTGCAGGTTTTCCCGGCCGTGTCCGGGCACGACGTCGAGCAGCAACAGGTCCCGGCCGATGACTCTCGCCTCCGCGCAGGTGTCACCCGACGAGGTGACGACGAGATCGGCAGCGGCCATCAGCGTGGGGATCTCGTCGGTGAAACCGAACGGGACGACCCGGTCCGTCGTCGCGGCCAGCGATCGCAACCGGGATTCCAGTCCGGCATTGCGGCCCGCCACCGCGAGCACATGGACACCTGCGCGCGCGATCAAGTCGGCCGCCTCGACCAGCGGGCCGACACCCCAGGCCCCCGAGATGAGCAGCACGCACTCCGCGTCCGGAGGCACGCCCAGCGCCTCCCGCGCCGCGGCCTGCGTCGGCGCCCGGTAGAACTGCGGGCGCACCGGCGCGGGCACCACCGTGATCTCCGCGTCCGGGTCGAAGCGCCGGATGTAGCGGGCCGCCGGATCCGAGGTGACCAGGTACAGATCGGTGTTGTCGTGGACCCACAGGCGGTGGGGACAGGTGTCGGTACAGAACACCGCGTTCACGACATCGGGATGGCGCTCCTTGATGCGGCTGGCAGCGGCGGCACCGGTCGCGAACACCGACACCAGCAACTCGACCGGCCGGTCACGCAGCCGTTCGTCGAGGGCGGGTACCAGGTAACGGCAGGATGCCGCGTCGATGAACCGCGCCAGCCGGCCGCCGGAACGCAGTTGCCCGAAGTGGAAGGCGTCGTAGAGGCCCGGCACGGCGAGCATGCCACGAAACACCGCTTCCCCCAGCCCACCTCGACGGTGCCCCATCAGGCGCATGCTGTCGACGGTGTCGGTCGTCCAGCCGCGCCGGCGCAGCGACACCGCGCACGCTTCGGCCATCACGTCGTGTCCCATGCCGAGCGAGCCGGACAGCAGCAACGCGGAGGGCGGCGCCATGGCTACCCGTTTCCGGGTGCGGCTGCCGAGTCGGGATGCTCCGCCAGATACCACTCGACGTACCGGCGGACACCGTCCTGGAACGTGGTCGTGGGCCGCCATCCGACCAGTGTCCGCGCCAGTGCGTTCGACACGTCGATGCCCCGGAAGTCGCCGGGCCGCGCCGGAACATGTTCGATCGTGGTACCGGGGAAACGCGCCTGGACCGCCTCCGCCATGTCGAGGACACTCACGCGCTCGTTTCCTTCCAGCGCTATCACCTGGTTCTCGGCAGCGTCGTCGAGCACCAGCGCATGCGCGTCGGCGAGATCCTCGACGAAGACGTAGTTGCGGAACTGCTTGCCGTCCCCGGCGATGGTCAGGGGTTCACCCGCGAGGGCTTTGCGGACGAAACGGGCCAGTACGAGTTCGTCTCGCATGCCGGGCCCGTACGGCACGCCGTAGCGCAGAATCGTGAACGGCACCTCGTAGGTCTCGGCGTAGCTGTGGATCAGCATTTCCGCCGCGATCTTCGTCGAGGTGTAGATGTGGCCGGCCTTGGCCAGCGCCATCGGCGCGGCCTCCGTCAGCGGCTCCGTCCCGCCGGAGGTGTCGTAGGCGGCGCCGTACACCCAGACCGTGCTCGCGAACACCATTCGGCGCAGGCCGTGGACACGCACCGCTTCCAGAACATGGGCGGTGCCGTCCACGTTCAACCGGACCGTTCGCAGCGGATCATGTTGCGCGACATCGACATTCGACATTCCGGCCAAGTGGAAGATCACCTCGAGATCCGACGACGCGTCGAGGACGGCGGCCGGGTCGAGGACGTCCAGCCGACGGAACCGCGCACGGGGGTCCGGTGTCGACGGGGCCACCGTATCCAGGGCGTACACGGTGTGGCCGGACTCGGCGAGCCGGCGAATCACGTGGGCTCCGATGAAGCCGGAGCCGCCTGTCACTCCGATCCGCATAAGTGTTCAGCCTCCCGTCAGCGTGTCTCGGACCTCGCGCAGCGCCGCCAGCACATGGTCGACCTCGGCATCGGTCATGTCCGAATGCAGCGGCAGGCAGATGTGGCGGGCACAGATGTCGTCGGCAACCTCGAGCCGGCGGCGGGCGTAGCGCTCGAACACCGGTTGCCGGTGCAGCGGCGCCTCGTACACCTCACCGCTCAACGACACCTCGAACCGCTCCTTGACCGCCTTCTTGAACTGCGCTCGGTCGATGTCGTCGGTGGGCAGCACGATGTACTTGTAATAGTTGCTGTGCCCTTCGGGGCCGACGACGAGCCGCTCGAATCCGTCCATGGCGTCGATTGCCGCGTCGTAGCGCCGCGCCGCGGCGCGGCGCACCCGGAGAAAGTCGGGAAGGTGACGCAGGTGGACCAGACCGACCGCGGCGTGGAGCTCGCTCATCCGCCAGGCATAGCCCTCGCGGATGTGGACGTTGCCGAGAAAGCCGGCCTTCCCCTGATCCCGGTGGATCACCGCTTCGTCGCGGATACGCTCGTCCCCGGTCACGATCATGCCGCCCTCGCCGCTGGTGAGCACCTTGGTCGGGTAGAACGAGAACGCGCCCGCCACTCCGAACGAACCGGCGAACCGGCCGCCGTAGCCGCAGCCGTGCGCATGCGCCGCGTCCTCGACGAGGGCGATCCCGCGTTCGTCACACAGCGCCCGCAGTGCCGCCGCATCGGGCGAGACCAGTCCACCGATATGGACGAGCACGACGGCCGCGGTGTCGGGAGTCAGGGCGGCCGCCACGGTCTCGGGCGACAGGGCGAAGGTGTCGCGGTCGACGTCGGCGAAGACCGGGTTGCCACCGGCGCGCAGCACCGAAAATCCCGTGGCCGCGAAGGTATTCGCCGGCACGACGACGTCTCGCCCCGCCACATCGATGCTGCGCAGGATGATCTCCAGCGCGGCGGTTCCGCTACTCACGGCGACGGCGTAGGGCGCACCGTGTGCAGCGGCGAAATCGGATTCGAACTCTCTCGTATTGGGCCCGAGGGTCAGTGCGCCGGTGCTCAGCGCCGTGGAGACGCGACGGGCGATTTCGTCTCGGTCATCGTCGGTGAACAGGATTCGCGCGGCCGGTATCTGCATGCGAGCCTTCCCTCGTCAGCGAAATATCCGTCGTCGGCACGGCCGGACCCCGGCCGCGGCACCACACATATCGACCAATCAGTACGCCATCCTACATGGACAGCGCCTCTACCAGCGATTATTCGAGCGGTTCCGGCCGCCGCAGCGCGGGTCGCCGGAGCGACTTCGCGAATCGATCCTGCTGTGCCGGATGTCATCGACGGCGATCGTGCGCGTGATGTCCGCCCGCGCGGCGGCAGATCAGGCCCTGAAGTTGGATGGCCAGCAATTCACGGATCGCGCTGGTTGTTCCGACGGGGAACGTCGGCTGGTTCGACCATGCCGACACCGCGCTGACGACGGCGTGGAATCCCGCCACGAGGTATGCCTGGTCACGGGCACGTAGTTCGATGCCCAGGGCCGCGGTGAGGATGCGGGACAGCTCGGCTCGGTTGTGCCGTCCCTGCTCACGGCACCGCTCGCGCGCCGCCTCCGGCATCGGATACTGCAGCAGTTCCGCCGAGGCGGCGATGAGCCGCGTGAGGATCGGCCGCTCGGCCAGGTCACCGGCGACGATCGCCGCCACCTGATCGACGTCGAGCGGTCCGCGATGTTTCCGCACCGTCGTCTCCAGATGCGGGGTCCACGCGCGGTACTCCACATCCAGGAGATCGAGCAGCAATGCTTCGCGAGAACCGAAGTAGCGCAACACGTTCGAGCTCGCCAGGTTCGCTTCCCGCGAGATCGCCCCCAACGACAGCGATGTCACGTCGACGGTGGCCAGCAACGCCCGCGTGGCCGCCAAGACGGCGTGCACCCGCTCGGCCCGCTGCGCAGCAGTACGCGCTCGCTGAAAACTCTCCCCTGTCATCGCACCTCTCCCACCCGGTCGGAGCAACCGAACACGCCAATAATAGAACACCCTTCTGTTATATTTCGGTGGCCTTACACCGAGAGGAGCCGACATGTTCGGCCGCACGTTCACCTACCGACTGGAGCGCCGCGGTACCGCCGCACCCGAGGCGATGTTCGACCTGATACGCGACGCCGAGGGCTGGCCCCGATGGGCCGGCCCGCTGATCACCTACGCGACCTGGCGCGACGGAAAAGCCAGGGTCGGCGACGACATCGTCGGGCGGGTGCGGCTGATGGGCACACCGCGATTCCAGACCCCCGAGCAGATCACCGTCGATGATCGCCCCCACGTCCACGCCTACCGAATACTCACCCGCTGGCCGGTCCGCGACTATCACGCCCGGGTCGAGTTCACTCCCCACGACGACGGCACCACGACCGTGCGATGGTCGGGCGAGTACATCGAACGCATCCCCGGCACCGGATGGCTGTGGAAGCGATTCCTGCTCCGGTTCCTGGGAGATCTGGCCGACAACCTGCTCATCGCGGGAGCCGAACCCTCCTCCGATAGTGAACAGCGCGACGCAGGCCCAGGTCCCGGCCGGACCGCCGATCACGCATAGCGCTCGACATGTCCGACGGTGACGAAGCCGAGGCGTCGGTAGATCCCTTCACCGTCCGGCGAGGCGGTGAGGACGACCCGGCGAGCACCCGCTTCGAGTGCGAGATCCAGCGCGTGCCGTGTGAGCGCGCTGCCGATGCCCTGCCCACGACGGTCGGCTCGGGTGACGATGTGTTCGAGCGACGCGCCCGCGGCACTGGTCACGACCGCGGCACAGCCGAGCACCTCGCCGCCTTCGCGCCAGAGCAGGTAGCGGGTGGAGCCTCGGTCCATCCCTTGGCGCAGGCCGGCCACGAGGGCAGCGACATCGGTCGCACCCGACCAGAGTCCCGCCCACTCGGCGAGTCCGCCGTCATCGGTGACGGTCTCGATTCGCTCCGGCTCGTCGCGCTCACCGTTCACGACTCGGCCGGGATCGGCGAGCATCATCAGCGGTTCGGTTTCGAACAGCGCCAAGCCCGTCCGGCGCAGAAGGTCCGGAATCTCCGGCGAATCGACGTCTCGCCAGAAATGCCAGCTCGCGGGCACGCCGTCGACCAGCGTTCGCAGCCGCTCGATCTCGTGCGGGCTCGCATCGCCGATCCGGAGGACGCCGTTGAGTTCCTCACTGGGCGCGCCGGTGCGAAACCAGCTCGACGGCGTGCCACCGCTCGACCGGTTCGCTCGCACCACATGTGTTGCGGCACAGGTGTTTACGGCTTCATGGCACCGGCGGCGGTGGCTCGTTCGCCGGGTCACGGTCTCTTCCTGGTACGGACGTGTCGCGTGGTCGCCGAGATCAGCCATGATCCGGCGATTCCGTCGCGATCAGCGATTCGTATTCTGCGCGAAGGGAATGGAACTTCGACCAGAACGCATCGGGTGGAGAAGACGCGAGCCTGGCGTCCAGGATGTCCAGGT
>NZ_BAFW01000351.1 GCF_000308535.1 Nocardia cerradoensis NBRC 101014
CTGTTCTCGATCGACGATCCCGCCGACCTACCGCAATATACCTATAGGCTGTAGGTTTACTGCAGTCGTCGGCCTATGGCGCCCAGAGGCGGGCACACGGCAACGGAGGCAGGTCAGGATGGACTCGATCATCGATGACGACAATGGAATCGAAACGGCGGCGCATCCGTGTCGCGAACGCCTCGGCTATCTCGCGAGTGCACTGATAATCCACGGAAACGTCCGACTGCGCGAACCGCACCCGCACCCGGCATCGGCGCTTGTCGAGGACATACCGCCCCAAAGCGACCAAGTGTCGCAATGCGGCGGCACGGCGAGCGCACGGTGTACCAGACCAGTGCGCATGCTGCTGCATGATCCGGTGCGCCGCTTCAACCGTCATTCCGGTCGGCACCGTCGCGCAATCACCCTGCAGCTCAGCCTGCTTCGGAAACCCCGGCCACGACGGCGCCGGCGCGGCAGTCATTGCGGCTCCACACTCGCGATGCCGAGCAACGCGGGCCTCAACGTCGTGATGGGGAACTGATACCTAACACGACTCACCGATTACTGCCTCCATAACGATCCATCGACCTCTGCACGGCCTGCGCGCGGCTGCGCAACGTCGCCACCAGGGTAGATACAAGGAACGAAAGGCGTCAATCGTTCGGTGAACATTTACTGACAAATTACGATTGACGTCAGTCGTCCGATGACGTAGCTTCGAATGTGAGGCACAGCACTCCGAACTCGGATAGGTCACTCCGGCACTCCCCCTGCCGGCACGCTGTCGCCTCCGTCAGGACCGGCCTCTCCGCGCCGGCCGCATCCTTCTGGAAATCGGAGTCTCCCAATGAAGCTCGAAGGCAAAGTCGCCGTCATCACCGGAGCCGGTTCCGGCTTCGGTCGTCAGTGTTCCCAGTTGTTCTCCTCCGAGGGCGCCAACATCGCGGTCGTCGACATCGACTCCGAGCGGGCCGCCGGAACGGTGGAACTCGTCGAGCAGCAGGGCGGTAAGGCCATCGCCATCACTGCCGACGTCAGCGTCGAGCAGCAGGTGAACTCCGCTGTCGCGGCAGCCGTGGAGCACTTCGGCAAATTGGACATCATGTTCGCCAACGCCGGCGTCGTCTCACGCGGCGGAGTGCCGTCGGTGGCAGGAGGCGAGGAGGTCGAATTCCAGGATCTGACCGACGCGGACTGGCAGCACGTGCTCGGCGTGAACCTCAGTGGTGTCGTCTATGCCGCCAAAGCGGCGGTGCCGTACCTGCGCGACAACGGCGGCGGCACGATCCTGGCGACCTCCTCGGCGGCGTCCCTGGTCGCCTATCACAACATCGCGATGTATTCGGCCACCAAGGCGGGCGTCAACGGCCTGGTCCGCGGCTTGAGCCTCGACCTCGGTAAATACGGCATCCGGGTCAACGCCATCTGCCCCACCCACGGGATGTCGCCGAACTTCCTGATGCCTCCGGGATCGCCGGTGGTCGGACAGTCCTACGAGCAGGTCGCAGGTCCATGGGATCCGTCGATCTCCCCCATCCCCCTCAAGCTGAACCGGCCGCCGTCGCTGCTCGACAACGCGAAAGTGGCACTGTTCCTCGCCTCCGACGACTCGCAGTATCTGTCCGGTCTCGTGCTGCCTTCGACCGATGGCGGCACCCTTGCCCGCGTCGGCATGTGGTTCGCCGAGGACAAGGGTTCGCCCGGAGACCTGTGATGGCCGATTCACCCGCCCACCTGGTCGTCGACCGGACAGCCTGTGCCGGGCACGGGCTGTGTTATGCGACAGCGCCCGAGTTGCTGGACTCCGATGATTTCGGAAATCCGGTCGTCACAAGCGATCCGGTGCCCGCCGCGCAACTCGACGCCGCCCATCGCGCGGCGGCGGCATGTCCCGAACGTGCGCTGACACTCACGAGCGCCCTTCCCCTATCCGAGGAATAAACGCTATGACCACCACCGCAGAGGTTTCCGCCGACTTGGTCGTCGATTTCGACATCTACGACCAGTCGCTCGCATTTCCCGAGGACACCGTGCAGGCCCGAGTCGCCGAACTCGCGAGCCGCGGCCCGGTTGTCTATTCCACCGCCCACGGCGGACATTGGATCGTCACCCGATACCAGGAGATTCACGAGGTCCTGCGCGACCCGGAAACGTTCTCCAGCCATCCGAACAATCTGACGACCACCACCGCGGGTTTCGGAAAATTCATTCCGCTCGAACTCGACCCGCCGGAACACACCGGTTATCGACTCGCGCTGCAGCCGTTGTTCAGCCCGAATCGCATGAAGGCCCTCGAGGACGATATCCGCGCGGTCGTCAACGAACTCATCGACGACTTCGCCGCCGCGGGCACATCGGAATTCATTGCCGATTTCGCCCACGAATTGCCCACTCGGGTTTTCCTGTCCCTGATGGACTGGCCTCTGTCGGACGCGCCGATGTTCACCCACGCCACCGACGTCCTCCTCACCGGCATCCCCGGGGCCAGCGAGGAGGAATCCAACCAGGCACGCGGTGAGGCGGCGTTCAAGATGCTCGCCTATTTCCAGAACATCATCGACGACCGTAAAGCCAACCCGCGCGACGACATCACCTCGCAGATCATCCACACCGAGGTTGCACTCGAAGACGGCACCCGCCTGCTGACCGACGAAGAACTCAACCGGATGTTCTTCCTGCTGCTCATCGCGGGCCTGCACACTGTGCAGGGCTCGCTCGCCTGGAGCATCATCCACCTGTCGCACAATCCGGAGCAGCGCGCACAGCTGATCGCCGACGAAAGCCTGATCCCCTCCGCGGTCGAGGAGATTCTGCGCATCGAAGCGGCCGTCATTCCCGGCCGGCGGGCCACCCGGACCACGCAGCTGGGCGGCGTCACGATCGCCGAGGGCGATCAGCTCATCCTCATGCTCTGCTCGGCGAACCGGGATTCCGGCGAATTCGAGGATCCGGAAGAGCTGCACCTGGACCGCACGCCCAACCGGCACCTGTCGTTCGGCGCCGGCGCGCACCGGTGCCTCGGTTCCCACCTAGCCCGCATCGAACTACGGCTGGCATTGGAGGAAATCCACCGGCGCATACCGGATTACGCTCTCGTCGAGGGCGATCCGCCGGTCATGCACGCCAGTCAGGTGCGCGGTTGCGCGCGACTACCGATTACCTTCACCCCGAACAACTGAACAACCGAGTGAGGGCCGCACCGCGCGGCCCTCACTCGTCTCGCCGCATCGAAGCGGAGAACCGGGTGAGCCCTGTGTGAGAGTCCTCACCAGCTTTCCAATCGACGCGCATGCGCCAGCGGCCGATACCCGCTGGTAGCCGTGTTCCAGACACACTCGAGCACAACACTTTTCGCGATGCACGGTGCCGTCGACATGCCCGGTGAACGGCGACGGCTTCGAACGAACAACAAATAACGAGTATTGTCCATGGTGTCATCAGCTGTGCAAACACACGCAGAAATTCCCATGGAGGGCAGGAACAGAGAATGGCTCGACGTAACAGCAACGTCCTGAGCGGGGACGTCGAAGAGGCGCGCGGGCAGATCCTCGAAGCCGCTCAGTCGACCTTCCTGCATTTCGGCGTCGCGAAAACCACAATGGACGACATCGCCAAAGCCGCCGGCGTCTCCCGCCCGACCATCTATCGCTACTTCCGCGACCGGGACACCTTGATCGCGGAACTGATCCGGTTGCGGTCACGCAAGCTCTTCGTCAAAGGAACGAAATACGTCCTGGAACGCGAGCACTTCCGTGACCAAATCGTGGACGGCCTCATTTTCCTGGTCGATCGCGGCCGCAAAGACCCGCTCATCCGATTGATCGTCAGCCCCGAACACATGGACCTCGCCGCCGCTGTGGTCGGCACCTCCCGGCTGGCGAGTGACCTGACCCTCGAAATGTGGGGACCGATCCTCGACCGCGCCCGCGAAACCGGCGAACTGCGCCAGGACATCACCAACGAAGAAGCATGCGAGTGGCTGGCGTTGGTCCAGTTGATCCTGGTCGGCCGCCTCGACTTCGAAGACCCCGACGACCCGGCGCATCGGCGTCTTCTCGAAACGTTCATGCTGCCGGCATTCCTGGCACCAGGAGCCGCTTGAGCCGACGCGACGGGCAGGCCGAACGCTCTTCCGGACACTGGAGCCACCACCGGTCAGCTCGGAGACTGGTCGAGCGACAAGATCTTCGACTGCCAGGCTGAAAACCTACGTCGACTTCTCGCCTGGCGACACGACCGTCCGCAATCGCCTTCATGCGAAACCTGCCCCGTCGTGAACGGGCGGGGCCCGTTCCAGCTGGTTTGAAACCAGCGACCTCTCGCGCTGGAGAGGTTCAATGCACCGAGGGAGCCGTGGACGTGCGCCCCGACCACGGGATGCCCCGGGGGTTGGCAGGCAGAAGTCTGCGCGTTGGCACACTCTTGGCACACTGGCGGTCATCAATGGCTGGCTGCGGGAACAAATAATCCCCTCTGACGCTGGTCGGAGGGGATTTTCTCGGTCGGGCTGACAGGATTTGAACCTGCGACCACTTGACCCCCAGCTCCCTGTGGAAGTCGTTTACGCACGTCAAGCGTGAAACCTCTCCGAGGATGGCGCGATGAAAGTGCTGCGCGCGCAGGGCTGCTCACGACGTGTGGCCCCAAATTGGCCCCAGGTTTCCTTACGACGGGTCGGCTGCCTGCGCTGTGCCCGCTGGGACAGAAGCTGATGAGCGGGCAACCGCCGCACTTTGGTAGCTGCGATCGGCAGAACGCCCTGCCGTGGTGGATGAGGTTGACGTGCAGGCGCTGCCTCAATCGCTCCGGCACCACGGCCTCGTAGTCGGCGTACCGGACCTTCCCCTTGCGGTCAGCAACGACCCCTAGCCGGTCGAGGATCCGCCGCACGTGCGTGTCGACGGCCAGAGTCTGCCGGTCCAGCGAGTAGTACACGACACAGCGGGCGCTCTTCTCGCTGATGCCTGGCAGAGACGTGAGGTAGCTCTCCACGTCGTCATCTGGCAGGTGCCGGAGCCAGTCCAGGGTGATCCGACGGATGCCTCTTTCCTTGCAGTCGGCAGCCACCCTTTGGAGCAACCCCTGCAGTTGAGCCGCACGCTGCTTTCCAAAGCCAGCAGGCCTGATCACGTCGATGACGTCTCCGACGGGCGTCTCCATCAACGCCCGCCACGTCCGCCACACTGTCAGGCCGGTACGACAGTTGCGGGTTATGACGCGAGATCGCTGTTTGCACCGGGCGCGCAGCCCTCCGCCCCTCAGCCGAGAACATCGAGTACGGCGCGCACGTCCGCGAGCGTCGCGAACGGGGCTTGCAGCCGCTCGATCTTGCCGTTCCGGTAAAAGAGCAGGTCGCCGTCGCCGAGCAGGTCCTCGGCGCCGCCACGATCGAGGATCGTCATCGAGTCGCGGACGCTCGGCAGTGAGAATGCCACGCGGGCACTCAGGTTCGCCTTGATGCTTCCGGTGATGACGTCGACGCTTGGCCTTTGCGTTGCGAGCACGAGAAAGATGCCGTAGGCGCGCGTCAGCTGGGCATACCGCTGGATCATTTCGCTGAAGCCGCGCCGGTCCGGTCCGGCGAGGACAAGGTCTGCGAACTCGTCGACCAGGATGACAAGCTGCGGGAGCTCGTCGAGCGAACCGCCGGACTCATAGAACTCCGCGGCTGAACTCACGCCTGCGGTCTCGAGGATCGGCTGGCGCCGGTCGATCTGCTCTTCAAGCGTCGCCCGCAGGCGCTCAAGGGCCTCCGCCGGATCGCTGATGATCTCCCCGCGTTCGAGGTGCGGCGCCCGCGTAAACGGTGCGAAGTCGAGGCGCTTGGGATCGACGATCATCAGGCGCAGCTGCTCCGGCGTGCGAGAGCGGAGCAGCTCCACAAGCATGCCGCGCAGGAAGACCGACTTTCCGGACCCGGTTGCCCCGGACACAAGCAGGTGCGGGAGGCGCGAGAGATCCTCGATCCGAACCTCCCCGCTGGGGGCGACGCCGGCGACGAACGAGAGCGCGCCCGGCTTCGGGTCGTGCGCATCGAGGGCCTGCAAGGCGATCGGCATGGGGACGGGTTGCCGCTGTGCCCGGGGCACGTCGACGGTGATGAAGCCCGGCTCGTCACCGATGCCGATTACGCCCGGCGCCCCCACTTCCCGGCTGATGTCGCGGCTGCGCCTCTCTACCTCGGAGATTGAAAGCCTGCCGACGGCCCTGGTGCGGAACCTGATCACGCTCGGGCCCGCCTGGGCCAGGGCCGGGTCGAACGGCTCCACGGTCAAGGCGTACCTTGCGAACGCCGCGTCGAGGCTCGCCGCGTCGCGCATGAGCTCGACCGAGAGCGCACCGGTGTCGGTGGCGGGACTCGCAGCGGGGCTGGAACCCGAGCCAGAGTCCGGTGCCGCCGGCTGAGCTCCTCCGGCCGCCGACGCTAGCGGCGGCACGAGCCGCAGCCGCGCCCATCCGCCGGGCGGGGCAAGCCGGTGCATTTCGAGCGCGGCGGCCGCGGCATCGCGCCTGATGCTCACCAGGTCGATGGGTCCGAGCTGCGCGTTCAGCTGCGTGAGCTCCATCGGTCCCGCAAGGCGAGGTTCGACGGCGATCACCAGCCCGCGCCGGTACGCATCCCGGCGCCAGTGGCCGAAGTCCAGCTCGTAATCGCCCGCCGAGATACGAGCGAGGGAGTCCTCGGCACCGGCTGGTAGCGGCGGTGCGAGTCCGAACGACGTGTTGCGGGTGTGCGATGAGCGGATCAGCTCAGCGAGGTCCCGCCCGCGGAGCTCTTCCAGCTCGCCGGCGTCGCAGAACCGGCCTTGCAGCCACGAGATCGTTTCCTCGACCTGCTCTGCGGCGGTTGAGTAGTCCGCTCCTCCCCCCTGGGAGAACTTCACCTCTATGACGGTCGCTTGAACAAGCGGTGCCTGATCACCGCGCGGCTGGACTGACAGCAGCAGCAGGTCGTCGCACATTGCGCGGCCGGTGCGGGAGGCACGTAGCCGCTGCGGGATGCCTGCTTCCGGGAAGCCGGGAACTATCTCCTCGAGGGCTACGAGCGCGTTGAAGCTGTCACCGCCGTCCGCGTCCAGCGCGTTTTCCACGCTCGCGAGATGCCTGATGGCGCACGCGGTTCCGGTGCGTTCGAGAACCTTCAGCAGCGGTCGCTGCACGATCTGCAGGGCCCATCTGCCGGACACCGCTTCGAGAACGCGCATCAGCGCGCGTGCCTCGTCTGGGCGCGGTGATGCCACACCGGCGAGGGCGCGACGCAGGGCGGCGATGTACGGCTGCACGGCAATCCGCGTGCCGGTTATGCCGTCGTAGCCGAAGTAGGCCGGGTCCGCGCCCTCCTCGTACTCGAGCAGCGTCCTGCCGGAGTCGGCGTCGGCGAAGGCCTCCAGCCCTACGAGGCGGTCGAGGTGCACCACCCATGCGGACTGGTCGTACCAGTCTGCGAGGTCAGCTTCGGCGGCCGTCGCAGTGACCATTCGCGTCCACCCCGGCTGGAGCCGCTCGCCGCCCTGGCCGCCGACGAGTTCGAGGCTCCGGTACTGGATCGCCTCAAGATCGGTCGCGTCGTCACTGAGCGGTGCGGCGAAGGTACCGGTCGCGAACACGTACTCGGCGTCGGGAACGCGGATCCGGCCCGGCGTGGTGCAAAGGCTGCGTGAGTAGGTGGTAGGTGCCCGCTGGTCGAGCGCCACAGGCCGCACGCCGCGGCTACCCGGACTGCGGAACAGGAACGACACGTCGCTGAACTCGGGCGGAGAGGCCGTCTCCGACACGATGAAGTCGCAGCGCGTCTGGACAATCCGGTCGAGATCACTGCTCGTAGCCCCGGCGAGAACGCTGTTGACGGCCCGCCTGGCCTCGGTTCCACCACCCGCGATGACCGCACGGAGACGCGGCCGCCGGTACATCTCCAGGGTCCGCTCTGGGCTGAAGAAGTGCCGCACCGCTTCGACGACGGCGCTCCCATCGTCGGCGTCAGCGAACGTCACCGCCACGGTGGTCTCCGGGCGGTTCAGGCCAGGGTGCACGCTCAGGAAGAACCTGATCCTGCTCGCGATGAAGGTCGCGTTGCGCTCCAGAGCGCCAGGGTTGCTCGACGCGAGCGGCGCGTACCGTCGCCACAGCAGGGCCGTCTTCGACGGCACCGCCTCGTACCAGTCGCCGAAGCTCATCACTACCGGAAGCAAGTGCTGCGGTGTGAAAGCTGCGATGTCAGCACGATCCACGGCCGCGCCGGCGGCGGCGAGCATGGAGAACCGGTCCGCCAGCGCGGCGTGCCATGCGACAGTCAGCGGCGATGTCGGCGCCACTAGCGCATCGGCAATCCCGCGAACCTCCGTGCGGTCGACGAGGAGAAGATCGTCGTACTCCGCGCGAGACGTCGCGTCGCGCGGGAGGGCGTTGAGCAAGTTCCGGTAGGCCGCCGTGTAGTCACCGGCAACCTCGCTGCGAGGGTCGAGCGCGTATGTGCTGCCGGCTCGGACCGCCGCGTCGAAGTAGCGAACCCGGGCGCCGAGGAAGGCGTCGAGCTGAGACGCCCACTCCGGTTCCGGTCGCGGGAACTCTCGCATTGGCGAGCACGAGCTGCCGTCAGCCGCGACGGAGAACATGCACCACTCGGGATGAGCGAGGATCGCTTGCTCGACCGGTAGCAGCTCGGTGCGCTCAGAGCGCGGGTGCACCTTCAGCCGGACTGCGCCGTACCGCCCGGTCACGAGCGTGCCCCCGGCGGCGGCGGTCGCACCGCCTGGCCACTCCTGCTGGCGGAAGGCGAGCATCGCGTGCGCCAGGGTGGGCTGCTCTGCGGACGCCGCCGGTAGCTCGCCGCGTCCGGCGCTGCCGCCGTTCAGTGACCCGTCATCGCCGCTGGCGCCTGATATGCCGCCGCTGTTATCCGTGCCGCCGTCGTCGCCGGCGCCCTCGTCGCCGTCGCCTGGCGCGCCGCCGCCACTGTCACCGTCGCCGCGGTCGCTGCCGCGATCCTCGCCGTCGCCTGCGGCGCCACCGCCACCGCCGCCGTCATCGTCGTCGGCACGCGCCGGGATGACGGGCACCGGCCCGACGCGGACGCTGCCGATCCAGCCCGAGACGTGCCGGACGGGGTCATCTCCGTCGTCATCAGCATGGTCGAGTCGCACCGCACCGAGAGACCGCCCCTTGCTATCCCATGCAGTCAGGAGCGGCGTCTCGCCGCAGTTGAAGCCGCCCATCTCGGTGTCGATGTCAAGCGCATCCTCGAACGCGACGGCGTCGCCATCACTGAACACCGCGCCGACCTGATAGCGGGCAGTCACGCTGCCGCGGTCGAGTAGCTCGAGCCACCCGAAGCGCCACTCGCCGCTCGGGGGAGCCGCGACGCTCGCTTCGGCAGACTGCCCGCGCACCGGCAGCAGCGCACGCTGCGATCCGTGCCACCACAGGCGCGCCTGCTCCGTGCGACCTAGCGGGCGGGTCAGCTTGAACTTCAGCGTCGCACCGGCGACGGGGAGCCACAGGGCGATGGCAGAGCCCGACTGCAGGGCCAGTCGCGCACCCTCGACGGGCGTGATCGCGTCGAGTTCCACCGGTGGCCGAGCGCCGCGATCCTTCAGGTCCGACAGGGTGAACCCGGCGTAGTCGGTGCCGCGCACTGTTTGCGCTGATAGCACCTTATCGATCCCGACCGCACCAACCCGCCGCGAAAGCACCCTGGCCAGATCCTGCCCGGGCGACGCCACCAGCTGGTCGAGGTCTTGACGCCAGGACGCCGATTCCTCGAGCCGGCGGGCAGCAGTTGCCGGCGTTAGATCCGGGTCCGAGACGTACATCCCGAGCTCGTGAAGGCTCGCACCAACTGCCGCATCCGGGTCATCGTGGTGACGGTCGACCCAGTCACGCAGCCGCTCTGCGTCCTGCCACGTCGGCGTCCCCGCCAACGCCTGCACGCGCGTGACGTAGTCGTCAACCACGACCCGCAGCAGCCGTGACGGCTGGGGATGACCCGGTGGCGGCAGGACGGCTGCCTTGCAGAGGCGATCGAAAGAAACTGCCGGAAGGGTGGCGGCATCATCCGTCGTGGAAGCGATCGTCTCCTGCGGATCCGCCGCCAGGATGAGAAGCACCCGGCGCTCCTGAGCGCCCTCGAGGAAGTGCGTTCTGAGGCTGGCCGCGAACCCCTCGTTGCCGCTATTAGGAGTCGCAGCGGATGTGTCCACCAGGTACGGGATGATCAGCGTCCCGCCGTCGGCAACAATCGACGTGATGGTCGCACCGTTCCCGCCGGGGCCGTCGGGGTAGACCGTGATATCGCGCGTCTGCACACCGTCCAGGAGGGCCTCGAAGATGGCGGCGGGCGGCAGCCCGTGAAGCTGCCGCAACAGCAGCCTGCGACTGCCCCATCGCGGAGCGGCGAGCTCGCGGCGGATGGCGGCCGCGGCTGCCCGCGCGAACGCTGTCGCAGCGCCCTCAGATGACATGACGGACATAGGTCGCCTCCCCCGCGTCGCTGTAGCGGACGAGCAGCCCCAGCCGCTCGAGCGCGTCGGCGAGAAGCTCCTTCTCATCGGCGTTCTGGGGCGCGAGGCCGTACTGGCGCAGAGCGGGCAGGAACTCCGACCTCAGCGGCATCTGCTCGACGCCCGCGCCGTCGAGAACGAGTTTTACTAGGAGGAAAAGCACCTGCTCGTCCAGCTCGAAGAACCGAACGCGCCCGCGGTTGCGCTTCAGGGTTCCGCCAAAGCCACCAACCATCGTGTTCACGACGTCGCGCCCGCGCTGCTTCAACGCGGTGTCCCGGCCGCGGAACGTCTCGAGCACGGCCGCCCGCAGGGCATAGCCGCCGGCGCCAGGATCGGTCGCCGCGGGGAGGTCGCCGGCGATTTCAGCCACACGGGCGGCAACCGCCGCGCACAGCAGTTCGCCCAGAGCCAGCGACGTGCCGTCCGTGACGAGGGCGGCAGCACAAGCGCTCGGGTCCGGTATCGCAGGCGCCCTGTCGCCTAGCACCGCTGTGGTTGCAGCGTGAAGCAGGTTCGCGGCGATCATGGTGGCGGGAAGTGCAAGCAGGTGCTGCTCGTCCAGTTGCCACCAGGACCGGGCGCAGGGGTCGCTCTCCCGGACGGGGCGATCGCCGCCGCTGCCGACGCGGAACAGCGCCGCGCCGCTGAAGTCGGGCGCGGCGGGAGCGCCGCCGCCATCGAGCGCGCGGGCAGCTCGCTGCAGCCCCTCGCCGATGCGGAACGCGATCCGGTAGTAGTACAGCGCAACGTGCAGGCTGACGGCGAGCACGAGCGCCGCCACCTTGTCGTGCCGGGGAAGTTCCAGCGTCATAACAGTGCGCAGGTCGCGCCGGATCAGGTCCAGCGCCGGCTGGTCGAACGCGCCGCGCGCGAGCCGCGCGCGGACCTGCGCATCCGGCCGGAGCTGCCCATCGAGCTCCACCAGCCGCTGCGGATCCGGGACGCGCCGCTGCCCCGATTGCTCCGCGACAGCGCGCGCCGCGTGCAGCAGCTCGCGGTCCAGGGGGTTCAGGCCGCCCTCGCTGCTAAGGAACTCGAGTACCTCGGCCGCGAGCGACAGGTCGAAGCCGCTCCCGTCGAAGCTCAGGAAGAGCAGCAGGCTGCCGCGGAAGGACTTGTAGCGACCCATGTAGTCGTACGCACCGGGTAGGTCGGCGTGGAACGGCGACAGGAAGGTCACCGGCGAGCTGCTTCGAGGCCGGAACCAGTACTGCCGCCCCATGACGGCAGCAAGCACTCGCCGCGACGCGGGATCGGCTCGGATGACCCCAGGGAGCTCGTCCCGCAAGGTGCCGTCCTTTAGCCGGGCGCCCTCGGAGATGCCGACCATGTCCTGCACGATGTTGTAGAGCGTCTTCTCGCGCACGTCGCCGCGCGCCGCTCGGGACGGGAACGCGCTCGGCAGATCCGACAGCGCGGTCAGCGCCTCGGCATCTGCGGGGAGTAGCAGCGATGCTGACCGGCCACCGATCGTCGCCGTCACCTGCGTGCCATCGAGAGCGAGGATCGCGCCCCTGGCGCGAGCCATCTCCTGCAGAACGCCGTCCAGTTCCGCGGTCACTCGCTCACCGCCCTGGCCCGCAGGTTCAGCCGGCCACCCAGGCCCGCCTGCGTCGTCACGAGATACCGCCTGGAGGTGCCTGGATCGGTGACGAGCATCGCCACGCCTTCAGATTCGGCGGTGGCCCGCGCGATCGCTTCCGAGGCGCGGCGGAGCGCAAACGTCCGCTCGGCGTCGCCGCTTCCGCCGGCGAGTCCCTTCCGCGTCGCGTCGAGCAGCCTGTACGTCGGGAGGTCGACATTCACGGAGATACCGGCTTCGAGCTGGAGCGACACGGCCATCGGCCGGTACCCGATCAGGCGGGTGCCCTCGTGATTCGCCGCGGTCGCGCGGTCGAGTTCGGGCTGCGCGGTCGAGACGTGCAGCTGGAACTCGACGAAGGCGCGGCTGGCCTCGCGGGGGTCGTAGTTCCGGACCGGCAGGAATGTGCGGTCGTCATGGGTCTCCCCGAACATCCGGGCGAGACCGTTCGCGAGCTGAGTGACGAGGAGGTCGAACGGGTCCTCCATCTCTTCCAGTACCGCGGATGTGTCGGCGCCATCGGCCTCCAGCCGCTGCCACCGCTCATAGAGCGCCAGCGCCTGGAGGAACGGCCGCTCTGCGGGATCATCGTCCGGGACGAGCTCCCCGAGTAGGACGGCGACGCCGAGCTTGATGTGAGCAGCCGCGTCCCGCCACTCGCGCTCGTCGGCGCCGTCGGCCACACCTTGCGCAAGGGCAGAGGCAGCCGTCGCAATCGCGGCCTCGTCGCATCCCGCGCTCCGGGCGTGGTCGGCCAGCCGGCGCAGCGGCTCTGCGTCGTCTTCGGGCATCAACCCGGCGCCCGCGAAGGCGTCATACGTCTCTCTGCGAGGCTGCCGCGCCGGGTCCAGACGGGCGACGCGCCGGCCGACGTCGCCGCCCGCGCGGAACATCGTCAGCGGGACCAGCCCGCTGACCACCCAACCAGCATCGGAGTCGCGGTAGGCGCGCGCGCTGGCGGCGCAGGGGTCTTCGTCGGACGCGTAGTGCGAGTCAGGCAACGCCATCCGGGAGAGGAAGTCCCATAGCGCGCGTGGGGTGTCCTGGCGTGCGCGCTCGACAGCAGCCCGCGAGGCCAGCCGGTCGACCACGTCGACGCCCACCGTGGCGAGGAGTTCGGCGTTCGCCCGCGCCGGGCAGTACGCGATGGCGGCGCACGTTGCGCACCGCTCGTCAGGGAAGGCCGTACCTGTCGCCGCCGGCCGCAGCATCGGCAGCATGCCGCGCAGCAGCCCGCCCTCGCCGCTGGTTGGCCGATCGTCGAGGTTCAGCACCCTGACGTCTAGCGGCAACGCGTCCCGCGGGTCGTCGGGAGCGCCCGGAAGTCCGAGCGCGAGGAAAAGCCGGCGGATCAGGCCATCGAATGCGTGGCCCCGGCGCGGCTCGGTCCAGGCCGCGGCGAGCTGCACAATCATGCCGGTGTTGGCCGCGATGAGGACCGGCCGCTCCGGTCGCGCACCTGCGCAGTCGGCGAGCGGCGCGAGGCGGCGAGCGAGCGTGTCCGCTTGATCCTCGCTGGGCCGATCGGAGTGGGTCGCGTCCTCGACGATGTCGGAGAAGAGGTTCGGCGCCGCCTGCCGCTGACGCTCGGCACAGCCGCTCTTGCCGCCTCCCGCAGAGCCGGCGATGACGATGGCGTGCGGCACCGGCGAGCTTGAGGCGAGCTCGGTGATGGCGTCGTCGACCGCGCTCGCGACGTAAGTCGTCGCCTGAGCACCGGTCTGCGCGCCGAGCGCGACGACCGCATCCCGGGCATCCGCCCTCAGCGCCCGGAGCGACCGCAGCGGGCTTGGGAGCGCCTCGTCGAACGGGGCCTGCGCGCCGGTGTCAGCCGTCATAGCGGCATCACCGCGAGCGCGCCGTCCTCGACAAGGCGAGCGGCAGCGAACGGCGCGGGCGCGTCGAAGTCAGAGGCGATCTCGTCGAGCGTGGCTCCGACCTCATCTCCTCCGACGAGTGCACCCGCGGGGTTCAAGCGCAGCGTGGCAGCCAGCGGCGACGACGGGATGATGATCAGCGTCGCCAGGTACGTCGCCTCGCGCTCCGCTTCTAGCGCGTGCGCGCGAGGCTTGCACGACGGGCGCTCGCCCGCGTCTTGCGCGAGGAGGGCGTGCGCGATCCCATGCGCGAGCCACCCGCGTAGGGCGATGCGCTGGATCGGGTCAGCCTTCCTGCGCGGCAGGAGGTAGGCACCGTCGACGTCGAACCCCGGGTCTCCGTCGCTCTCCCGCACCACCAGGCCGGCGGCTG
>NZ_BAFW01000350.1 GCF_000308535.1 Nocardia cerradoensis NBRC 101014
GCTTCACGATCTGCTCGTGGGCATAGACCGCGTCGCGCAATTGCTGGCGCGAGGCCTCGCCGGCCAGCAGGAGAACCAGTTCGTTGCAGCGACGTTCGAACACGAGGGCGCGCAACGCCGCGGCCTCGTCGTCGACCCGCAGTTCGCCGACGTCGACCCGCCCGACGTCGACCCGGTGCGGCAGCATGGCCGCGGTGAGCAGATCGTCGGCGTCGCGGAGTTCTTCCCACCACGAGGCGGGGATCGGGCGGCCGGCCCCGAGCGCGGACAGGATCCGGTCCCGGATGCCGCGCGACTGCGCCGCGTCGGGCCCGCCGGGAGCGCTGCCGGCGACCAGCCGATGCGCCTCGGTGGCCAGTTCCTCACAGCGCGCGCGGATCTGCGCATCCGGCACGGCCGCAACGTGTTCCAGGGCCTCGCCGGATCCGGCGAGGGCCAGCCGGTCGGCGGTGTCGGGAGTGAACACGCGCAAGTCGACGTCGTAGGAGGGGCCGACCAGATCCTGCATGGCCACACTCGGGAACCGCTGCCGCAGTCCGTGGTCGATCGATCCGGACGAGACCAGCGCGGTCAGCTCCGCACCGGCCTTGCGGCCCCAGGCCAGACCGAATTCCGCCAGCACCCGCGCCGGATCCGAGACGCCTTCCCACGGCGACGCGGGGTCGCCGGAACCGTCGGCGAGCACCTCGTCCCAGATCCACGGCGAGGACACCTCGCGCGGCAGATACAGCCCGGCCGGGAACCAGCCGCGGCCCTCGTTGGAGGTGATGAACACACCGGCGCCGGCGGGGCCGCGCAGCACCGCCACGGCCCAGTGCAGGCCCAGCACGGACGAATCCACCGCCGCCAGCACCGCACCCAGCAGGATGCGGGCGATCAGCAGATCGTTGTCCACGGCGTCGCCGACGACATAGGCCGGTTCGGCCTCGGCGTCCTTGGCCTTGGCGACGGCGGCCGCGAACGGGGTCGGCACCGGAACCGGCGGCAGATCCCCGGCAGCGGTGGTGCCGTTCGGTCCCTGCCCGCGCTCGTCGGGTCCGAAACCGGACGGCGGGCCGGCCGGACCGCCCGGAGGTACCACACCGGACGGCGGCGTCGTGCCCAGCGGTCCGGACGGCGGGCCGGAGGGACCACCGCCCGGTCCGGCCGGACCTCCGGCGGCGGACGGGCCGGTACCCGTGCCCGCACCCGCCCCGAAAGGCGCCGTTCCGGGTGCGGTGCCGGTCGAATCCGGTGTGGCCGAGGGTGTTCCGGGTGCGGTGCCGGGCGCGACGCCCATCGGGGTGTCGGCGCCGGTGTCACCGGGCGTGTGGGCGCCGGCATCGGCGGGCCCGGAGCCCGGCGCGCCGACCTGCGGTCCGGTGGGTGCCTGGGTGCCCGAACCGGGCAGGGAGGGCGACTGCTGGTAGGGCGCGGCGCCGGATCCGTTCGTGTCGTCGTACCGGCGGATGTTCGCGGCACCGTCCTCGTCGCTGCGTTCGAAGGCGGCGGCGGCCGCGCGCAATTTCGCTGCGGTGTCCCGGTGTTCCTTGGCCAGTGCGATACCCGCGTTCTGTCGCGCCTGGTAATAATCCTGCAGGGCGCCGAGCACCGGGTCCGCGATATGGCCGTAGGTATTGGGGAATTCCCGCAACCAGTCGGTGGGAGGTTTCGCCCATTCCAAGGTGTCTTCGGCGACCCGATCGTGCTGAAGGGCCAAATCGAGTAAGACCGCAGGGTCGACTTCCATGCTGCCCGACATGCCGAATCAGATCCTTCCCACCGGTGACGTCCTCATTGTCGAGCCTTCCCACTCGCGGGAAGGGCGCGCGGCGAGGCCCGGCACGCCATCCTGTGCACTAGCGAGGGGGCGGCGCGGTGATCGTCGGGCGCCGCACCGGTTCGGGCGTGATCGTGCCGGCCGGGACGGCCGCCAGATATTCCGCCACCTGCCCGTGCGCGTAGACGATGTCGCGTAGCCGCTGCCGGGACGGTTCGCCCGACATCAGCAGGACCATTTCGTTGCAGCGGCGTTGCGCGACCGACAGCCGCAGGGTGGCCGAATCGGTGGCGGATCGGCCCGTGGAATGCTCGGATCGCAACTCCCCCAATGGAACTCGCGAAACGTCGGCCAGCAGCGGCAGCATGGAGGCCGCCAGGAGTTGGTCGGCGTCGAACAGTTGCTCCCACCACTGCGCCTGCACCGGACCGCCCTGCAGGATCGTCTGCATGATGCGATGCCGGAGTTCGGCGGCGCCCAGGGAGGCGAACGGATCGGGACCCGACACCGCGAGCCGCTGATGCGCGTCGTAGGCGAAGTCCAGACCCCGGCTGCCGATCCGGTCCGCGGGGATCGCGGCGACCCGTTCGAGGACCGGCGGCGCGGTCACCAGCTCCAGGCGGTCGGCCAAACCCGGTGCGGGAGTGGAGAAATCCATGGTCGGGCCGGGCTCGACCGAGCCTTCGAGCGCGACCTCGCCCAACTGCCGGGCCAGCAACTCGTCGAAGGGGGCCGAGGACACCAGCGCCGACAGCCGGGCCCCGGTGCGCCGCCCCCAGCTCAGCGCGAATTCGGCGAGTACCCGGGCCGGATCGGCCAGACCCTCCCAGGCCGGCCCCTCGGCCACCGACCACACCCACGGTGTCGACAGTTCGCGGGGCAGGAAGACACCGGGCGGCAGCCAGCCGCGGCCGTCGTTGGACGTGACGAACGCGCTCACGCCGCCGTCGTGGCGCATGATCGACACCGCCCACTCGGTACCGACGGCGGGTGCGCCGGCGGCGGCGAGCAGGCTAGCGAGCAGGCTGCGTGCCAGGACCAGATCACCGTCCACCCGTTTACCCAGCATGAAGGTGGGTGCGGCCGCGGCGGCCATCGCGGCGCCCACGGCATCGCGAACCAGGTCGCCACTGCCGGTGGTGTCATCTTTGTCGGGGGATTTCTCGCTGCCGGTGGCCTTGTCGGCGCCGGCTCCCGCCTCGCCGGTATGGCGGCCCGGCGGCTGACTCTTCGCGGGCCCGGCGGCGGGTGGCGCCGTGACGCCGGGCGCGGACACACCGGGAACCGCACCGGGAGACCCACCCGGTGCTGACGTAACCCGCGGTGCCGCAATGGCATTCCGGGAATCCGGCGCGGATGTCGCCCGCGGATCCGCCCCGGCCCCCGCGGCGGCGGGTGAATTCACGACCGGCGGCCGGTCCGGCGTGAACGTCGGCTGTTGCGCCGCGAACATCGGCATCTGCGCCGCCATACCCGCCGCCACGCCCCACGACGGCGGGTTCTCCGATCCGGTGGTGTCATCGGTGCGGCGGCCGGGCCCGGCCGTGAGATCCGGCGCGCCGGATTCACCGGTCCGCCGCTCGGCACCGGAATCGGCGGTGCCGGCGCGGCTGTCGTCGCTGTCGATCTCGGTGTGCGAAACTGGCTGCGCCGCAATGGTATCCGATTGCTCCGGTGCCGCGTCCACCGCACGATGCTCCGGCGCGACCACCTCGGCCGCAGGGGGCCCGCCGTCCGCCTGCGAGGCGGCCATCGGCCCGAGCGAACGTCCGCCCCCCGTCGGCGCGGCCTGCGGCGCCGGCCCGGAGCCCGGCTGCACCTGCACGGCCGGTCCGGCCGACGTCCCGTCCTCCGGCGCGGGCGCGTGGCCGATGCCCGGTTCCACCTCGTCGGGCGCGATGATGTCCCAGCCCGGAAGCCGGGACAGCGGTAGTTGTGATTCGTTGGGCCGCAGGAGGTCCCGCAGATCCTGCAGGCTCGGCAGATGGGGAACGAACGGTCCGCCAGAGGGCCGCAATCCCTGCGGCAACGATCGGACCCCGTGCGTGCCGGGCCCACCCGGCCCGTCACTTCCCGCGTGCGGCGACCGATATCTCGGCCCAGCACCGGGGCCGTCGGAGCCTTCCGGCCCATTGCGCCACGGCCCGGGTTGCCCCAGCGCCGCCGCGATCGCCGCCAATTCCGGCAGGCCCTGCGGTCCGACCTCGCGCAGCGCCGCCGCCGCGATATCGTCGACCTCGGCGCGAGCCTCGGCGAGGATCCTCCGGATATCGCGTCGGAGGCGTGCGTCCGCCTCGCTACCGTCTCCGCCGGCTTCCTCTTCCTTCTCCCGCGCCGCCGCCGCGGCCGCCCGCGCCGCACTGATCTTGCGCAATGCGCGGTCGACGGCGTTGAGGATCCGGTCGCGGGTGCGGTCGACCAGACTCGACATCTGCCCGAAGGTGTCGGCCGCCGCGACCAGCGCGTCGACGAATCCGCGCAGCGTGCCCTGCTGCGCCAGCAGCTCGTCCTTGATCGGCTGCAGGCTCGCGCTGGAGCGGACCCGATCGTCGAAGGCGCGCCGCATGCGATCGGCCTCCGCGGGATCCAGCGCCTCGGCTCCCTCGCGCGCCAGCGCCTCCAGTCGGCCCCAGGTGCGCGGAGAGATCTCCGGCCAGTTGTCCCTGACGATGGCCTTCCAGTACGGGCTTTCGCGCTCCGGGTTCATGCGGATCAGACCGATTCGGACTGTACGTGTCCGCCGCCGTCGATATCGGCGTTCTTCAGGCCCGTCGCGGTGCCGTGGGCGCGGGTATGGGTGGCGTGGGTCCGGCCGCGCAGGTCTGTGGCGGCGGTCTCGAACCAGCCGGTGACCTGATCGAAGACGCCCTTCAAGCGGAAGTCGAGCGGTGCTGCCGGGCGCTCGTCGACGGTCCAGCCGCCGGTGGTGGCGCCGACCTGGTCGGCGAACGAAAATGTGGCCGCTGCGACCTGCCCCGAGACGGCGATGACGTCATCGGGATCGTCGATATCCAACATGGCGGGGACCTGTCTCGAAAGTGACTGGCTGGTCAGGAATTGGTGCCGAATTCGGCGATCTCCATGGCACGGTAGGAGGATTCGGTGGGCAGATCGAAGGAGTCGATCGTGTACGGCCGGGTGCCGTTGTACTCCATCTCCGACCGCAGGCCGACCCGCGATTTGGTATGGGCGAGCCGGGCCAGTCGCAGGATCTCGGCGGCCAGCCAGGTATCGCCGTTCTCGCGCGCGTCGTCGGTCAGATGCAGTCCGACCACCTCACCGTCACGATCGCAGGCGACGCCGACGGTGTGGTCGGGGTTGAACACCTCGTACACGCGGTTCTGCCAATCCGGTGCGGGCGGAGCGAGGTCGTCCTCGTCGTAGTCGTCGTAATCGGACATGGTCGGACTCCTGTCGTTGATGCGTAGTTAGGGACCTGTGACGACGCCCGGGGCGGACACTCGCCCGGGCGGCGCGGAGACGGCGGGGCCGGGCGGTTGCCCGGAGGCGACCGCATCGTCGGCCGTGCCCGACAGCCGGGCGGAGATGGCCGACCACGCCTCGTCGCCGACGGTCATGACCTGGTGCAGCTGCCAGAACCTCGTCCCCAGATACATTTCCCCGGTGCCGTCCGGTCCGACGTCCAAGTGGTCCGGGCCGTCGGTGGCCGGGTTCAGTGTGATCGTCGTCAGCGGCGGCTGCATATCGTCGACGTTGACGATCGTGGCACTGCTGCCCGGTATGAAACTGGTGCGGCAGCGCGGATCCGAGGCCGGTGTCAGCTCGGCGCTGTTGGTGGTGATCGTCACCTCCGGGTTCAGCAGCAACTGCAGGACCCAGGAGCGCGCGGCCGGCTCGGGACGCGCGGAGGTGATCGAAATCGCCAGCGACGCCGCCAGATCCACCACCAATACCGCCTGCGAGCTGGTGACGCCGACGACGACCAGCCGGCGCGCGGTGCCCACCGGATCGGGCAGATCGTCGGCGGCGAAGGTCATGGCCGCCGACCCGGCGCCGGCCCCGGTGACCGGATAGGCGTTGACGGTGCCCGTGGCCACGTCGATCGTGTAGGCGGCCAGCAGATCGGGCGTCCGCTCGGCCAGTCCGGCCAATCGCACCAGACCCTCACCGTGCAGCCAGCGCACGGTGTCGGCGACGGTCACACCTCCCGGATCGGTCACGAAACCTGCTCCGGCACAGCGGGTTGCGACGCATCCGACGCGTCTCCCCAGGGATCCTGCGCCATCAGCAGCTCGTACTGACGACCGGCGTCGGCACTGCTCTCCCGGATCGCGGCGATGATCTCCGCGACCAGCTCGTGCGACTCGAACCGGTCCACGGTGCCCGGTGCCAAGTACAGATCGGTGAGCCGGCCCATCGCGTCGACCTCCGGGATGACCGCACCGCTCGGCGAGGGCCGGCGGGCGCGGATGGCGTCGATCTTCTCGCGCAGGTCGGCGATCTTGTGCCGGAGGTCGCGTGCGGCGTCCAGGGCCGCCTGCACCTCGGGATGGATATCACTCATGCGGAACCTCCGGTTTGCGTCGGAGCCTGGTTGGCCGGTCCTGGTGTCGCCGGTGTCACGGTCGGCGCGATGGTGGGCTTCTCGCCGATCACGGCGTCGGTATGTGGCGTGTCGTCGACGTACATCAGGCGGTCGGGATGCCAGGCCACCACCCGATTGCGCTCGTTGTTCGCACCGCCACCGCCCATGCCGGGAGACATCGGCATGTACGGCATCATCGGCGAACCGGTACCGGCCGCGCGCGCCGCCGTCCCGGCCGAATTCTGCAGCGATTCGATGACCGGCGTGCGCGGCAGATTCGACGACACACTGCTCACCGCTCCCGTGGCCGATCCCACCGTGGGCATCGGCCCGACCGCGACGGGCGAGGACGTCGCCGAACCGATCGCGCTGGTGAGATCTCCGATCGGGGTCACATCCGCGCCGGCGCCGCCACCACCACCGGAATATCCGTAATCGCCCCCGCCGGTGTCGTATCCGTAATCGCCGTAACCGTAGTCGTCGAGGGAGCCCGTGCCGAGATCGTTCGATTCGTTCATGCCCATCATGGGCATGCCGGCGGCCATCATGCCACTCATCACCGTCGGCAGCATCGAGGCGAGCGTGCTAATCATCTGGCTGCTGTCGCCCGAACCGTTCGACTGCCCGGATGTCGATGCCGCCGTTCCGGTTTCGGAATCCCCGGCATTCTGGGCCTGCTCGACACCCACCGTCGAGTAGTAGGAGCCGATCGTCTCCGCCGACCGCGCGTTCTGCTCCTGGAATTTCGCCAGCGCGGCCTGAATTCCGAGTTGATTCTTCGACCGCATGGACCGCACCAGTTCCTTGCGCGCGGCGATGATCTCCTCCGGGGTGGGATGTTTGGCTTTCGCGGTGTCGAAAGCCTTGGTGTACGTGTCGATTCCGTCGGCGAGTTTGCCCAGCGTGGAGCCGAGCGTATCCAGCCACGTGCGATGGCGGCCCAGCCGCGCGGCGGCGTCGGAGCCGACCGGCGTCCAGTGCTGCATCACGGAAGCGGCGCCGTCGACACCGGTCAGCGCCGCCGCATGTGTGGTACCCAGATAGTTCCGGACGTCGGAGACGAACCGGGTGGCCGGTCCGGTACCGGGTCCCGCCCGCAGCTGCTGGGCGAAGGTCAGCGGATCCACCGCACCACCCGAGGTGGGCAGGCCGAAACTCGGCGGGCGGCGCAGCGCCGGCGGATCGATGTCGGACACCGGGTTCGCCAGCACCTCCCCGCCCGGCCCGCCGATGGCGCGTGCGCCCTCGTCGTCGGCGTCGGTGTAGCGCTGCGCGGCCTCGCCGATCTTGTGTGCCGTCCGGTGCACCTCGTGCAGAATGCCCGCCATCCCGTTCATGAGGCTGGCGGCATGGGTGTTGAGCTGCGGAACCGCCTGTGCGGAAATGGGATCGCTACCCGCGGGCAGCACCCAGCCCGTGGGCATCGACGCACCGGTGCCTCGCGCCAGCTCGGCCAGTGCCGCCGCCGCGGCGGCGAGCTCGGTCGGATCGACCTGTAACGCCACACCTGCCTCCTCTCACCACAGCCTCAGGTCGGCGTCCCGACCGCGGCCGACAACACCCCGCCCTGCTGATCTCCGGGCATCGGCATCCCCGGCGCCGAATCCGCCTGGTGGTCGGGGGCAGTGGCCTCGATGCCGCGCGGATGCTGGAATTCGGTGAATGTGCCGAATTCCCCGGCCTTTCCGGACATCGAGTCCATCTTGTCGGAGTCCAGCTTCTGCAGCTCGCCGTCGATGATCGCTTCGATCGTGCCGTCGGTGCCGGACCCGAACACCACGAGCACGGCGGTGGTCTTCTCCCAGACACCGACGTCGCCGGTCATCAGCTGGTTCGGATCGATGTGATCGCCGATCTGCTTGTTGTCGGTCCACTTCGCGGTCGTCTTCTCGTACGCCTTCTGCGCGTCGGTGCCGCCGTGATTGCCGAACGCCGCGTCGAGCGCCTGCGCCACGACGAGCGACACCTTCTGCGTGCGACCGTCGGGGAACGGATATTCGACGGTGCCGTCGGCACCGGGGGTGCGTCCCGGTGGCACCGCACCGGCCTGCTGGCTCTGCGAGGACGACGCGCCCTTCGGCGCCGCATCGGACTGCGCGGTCGCGGATGCGGGCGACGCGGCCGGCTGGGTCTGCTGCGGAGTCGCGGCCGCCGGTTGCGCCGAGACCACGGGCTGCTGCGGATAGGTGGGCTGCAGTCCGCCGTTGCGACCGTTGAGACCCTGGTCCTGCATCTGGCGCATCATCTGCATCTGAGCGAGCATCGGCAGCATCTGGCTCATCATGTCGCCCATACCGCCCATGCCCGAGCCCATTCCCGAACCGAGAGAGCTCATTCCGGAATCCGGTGAGGTCATACTGGCGGGAGTGGCCGAGATCGGGCTCGTGCCACTCGTCGAACCGGTACCCAGCCCACTGGGATCCGACGCCGAATTCGAGCCGGAGGACAATCCGTCGGTGAGCGAACCGCCGGTGCCGGTGCCGGTTTGATCGGTGCCGGTGCCGTCGAGGCCGAAATCCATGGGGGTGTAGGAGCCGTCGCCACTGCCCTGCTGGCCGAGCAGGTTGGGATCGTAGGTGGTGTCCCCACCACCGCCGCCGCCACCACCGTTGCCCTTGGCGGCCGCGAGCTGCTGCTGGAGAGACTTGTTCTGCTCCGTCAGCGTTTTGACCTGCTCGGTGAGTTTCTTCAGCTTGTCCGCTTCGGTCTCCACGCCATCGCCGTTGTCCTTCTGCTTGCCCTTCGCATCGTTCATGATCGTCTCACCCGATTTCAGGCCATCGGCGACGTAGGTCATGATGTACTCGTTCTCGTTCTGACCGTCATCAGGCGGCTCGGCCGCCTTGACATTGAGCTTCTCGATCCAGTCCGCGACCTTGTTCTGACTCGCTTGACGGTCCTCGATGGTCTTGGTGACCTTGTCGAAGACCTTGTTGTGTGCGTCGAGCATGGTTTCGAAGGCCGACTGCAGATTGAACGCGAGAAGTTGGTAGCTACTCATCGCGTCGGATCTGAGATCCCCCATATTCAAGCTGACCTGCGGGATGTCTTCGGCCTTCGGAAGCTCCTTGATATCGCCGGAACCGTACGCCTTCCAAAATCCGACCACGACCGTGACGAGCTGGACGTCCATGAGATTGAGCGTCGCCGGCTGGAGTTTGAACCGAGCGTCCTGCGGATACGGTTGCGGGCTCACGCCCAAGTCGTCCGGCACCAGCAGCGGCGGCATCTGTTTCGTGGAGGATTCTGCCATCTGATGTCACACCTACACCGGGACCGCACGCGGCGTAGCGTCCGGGGCGGGCTGCTCCGTGATCCCTGTCGTGGTCGTCGGCTGTTGGGCGACGGTGCCGCCCTGGTAGTTCAATGTGGCGGCCGGGCTGTCACGGAAACTGTTCCCGGCCAGATCCGCACCGGCCGGACGGACCGGAATAGCCTTGATCTTCGGCGCCCCGGCATCGGCTTCCGGGTTGTAGATCGCACTGCCGAGAGTTCCACCGGCGCCACGCAGTACCGCGCGGCCCAGCGATCTCTGCAGACCTTTACCGCCACCGCGAGCGGCCACATTCTTGACGGTTTTCAACGGGATCTTGCCGATCAGCCCGACGCCCTTGCCCAGCAGACCCTTGGCGAGCAACTTCTCGCCGAACATACTGCCGATCTTGCCTCCGGGAACCGCGGCGAGCGCGCCGGTGATCGCCGCGGCCTTGAGTCCGTCGGTCACACTGCCGGTTTCGATTCCCGTCCAGATCCCGTCCGTCGCGGCGCCCGCGACCGCGCCGACCACGGGAATCGCGGAGACCGCACCGACGACCACGTCCTTCAAGCTGAGCCCCAGAAAACTCATGAGATCACCTATCTGCGACGAGCACCCGGACTCGAACCGAACAGCCGCGACGTTGGGTTGTTGCGACACTCACGACGAGTTCATTGTCGATGATTCCCAGGACTGGGAAGTGAGCATCGCAGCCGCACCAGTCAGGATGATTCAGGACGATCCGGGCGTTCGGGAGGAGTGCGCGTTGTGACGACTCTCCGTAGTGACCTGCCGAGGACAGAGACTGTCGCGCAACGGTTTCCGATGCCACGTGCGTCGAGGTGAGCCGCGATGACCAGCGCGGAGACATGGCAGGCCACCGTACCGGAGGACACCCCGGAGCCGGTCGAATCCGGCTCGGAGACGGGCGAGGGGCAATCGACCAGACCGACGCCGTGGTCCAGGCCGGCGCGGCAGAGCCCGGGGCGTGCCGGTCTACCGGTATCCGGCAGCCCGGCGGCATCCGACACCGCAGCAGCAACGCCTGTCTCGGATTCGATTCGGCCCGAAGCGACTTCCGGCCCGCGCACCGTACCGGCCGCATCGTCCGTCCCGGCGTCCCCCGCGACGACATCACCCTGGGCGGCGGGCCGGACCGCATCCGTGGAATCGGCGACGACCCCGGCGACGGACTCCGCGGCCCCGGCGCCCGTGCGCGCCGCCGGTTCGGGCCTCGTGACCCCGCGCTCCACGGCGACGGCGGTCGGGGACGGCGAGGCCGAGGACGGCGGGATGTCCGACCCCAGCGCCCTCACCTCGGCGATGCTGCCCGCCATGAGCATGCTGCCCATGCTCGCCTCCGCCCTCGCCGGCCTCGGTAAGAACGGTTCGGGCGCACAGCAATCCGGCTCCGGTAACGGAACCGGCAGCAACGGAAGCGGCGGGCTGACGCCCGAAGCGCAGCAGGCCCTCGACGCGCTGCGGAAACTCAAGGACACCTACGGCGACGAGGGCAAGGCGCCGACCGATCCCGAAACCGGTGGCAGCGGAAAACAGCTCGACACCCGCACCGGGTCGGGCAGCAGCGTCGGCAGCGGGAAAACGGCCGCGCAGATCAAGGCGCATCAACTGTTCCAGCGCAATGCGGCCACGGCCTTCAACACCCTCGACAACGATCTCGTCGACTACATGCGTCGCCATGCGGGCAAGCACACCATCGACAAGAAGGCCGTCGCCCAGCTGCTGCGGGATGTGGATACCGCGCTCGCCCAGCTCGGATCGGCGGCCTACACCAAGACCGGGCAACTCCAGGTCCACCGCATTCTGACCAAGGCGCTCGAACAGGCCACTCGCATCGTCGGCGGTGGCAGCGCGAACTCCAAGGAGGCGGCATCCGAAATCAACCGCCTCACCAAGCAATACATGTACAACCTGGCCGGACAACAGCTTTCACACTCGGGCGGATCCGGGACGAAGGTCGGTGGCACCGTCGGGCAGTGGATCGAGCAGGCGCTGGGGGTGCTGGCCGCCGCCGGGGTCGATACGAGCCGCATAGATCCGCAGGCGATCGCGATCATCATCCAGTACGAATCCGGTGGTAATCCGTCGGCCACCAACAACTGGGACAGCAACGCCGCCAGCGGAACTCCGTCGATCGGCTTGATGCAGACCATCGGCCCGACATTCAATTCGTACGCGCTGCCCGGCCATCGCAACATCTACAATCCGGTCGACAATATCGTCGCGGGAGTCCGGTACGCGATCTCCCGTTACGGCTCGGTCAGCAATGTGCCGGGTGTGGTGGCCGTTCGCAACGGGCAAGCCTATCGGGGCTACTGATGGCCGGGACGCGAGATACGGCCGAACCGACCGGCGGCGCTGGACCCCAGACCGGGATCGCCACGTCCGAACCCCGTTCGCGCGCAAGCCGATCTCCGGCGCCGGCACCCGCGCGACCTCGCGGCGGTCTTCCCTCGACGCTGCCGGGCACCGGAGCCGCCACTGTCGCGCCCCCGAGCTCACCGGCGCTCCCCGCCGCCGTTCCGTCGGCGAGCACCGCTGCGGCCGCGTCACTCGCCGGCGGTTCGGATATCGCGATGCTGGCCGGGGCGGCGGGCCCACTGGCGATGGCCGCGATGAGCACGTTGAATTCGATGGCCGGCCATTTCGGTGAGGGCGTCCCGAGCGCGGAGACGGGCCGATCCGCAGCGCCGCCGACCCTCGCCGACACAGGCGCGCCGACCGGCCCCATCGCCTGGGACAGCGGCGCCGGAGCACAGTATTCCGCTGTGCGCCAGTCGAATACGGCCGAGTCCGGCGCCTTGGGCGAGGTGAATATCGAACTGCGCCGCATTCTCGGAAGTACGGTCGAGGACACCATGGCGGGGCGGGCGGCGATCGCCGCGATCATCGCCGAGACCGATGCCGCGCTCACCGCGCTCGGCAAGGTCGGCACCGGCGCCGCCGCGCAGAGTCAGGTGGTCGCCGCACTGGATGCCGCCCTCCAGCGCGCCGGTTCGGTTCTGCGTGGCGGGCAGGCGCAGTCGGCGGTCAGCGCGGAGCAGATCAACGCGCTCGCCGCACGCTATATCCGGGACTCCGGTGGCGGCCGCCCGGCCCGGGTGTATCGAGCGGCCAGCGCGAGCGGCGGGCCTCCGGGAACGCGGCCGGCCGGCGCGGTCGGTCAATGGATCGACCAGGCGATGCAGATTCTGCGCCAGAACGGCTACGACACCAGCCGGATCGATCCGGCCGATATCGCCACCATCATCGCGCACGAATCCGCCGGGAATCCGCACGCGATCAACAACTGGGACAGCAATGCTGCGGCCGGAACGCCGTCCAAGGGTCTGATGCAGACCATCGATCCGACGTTCGACGCGTATGCCCTTCCGGGACACCGGGATATCTGGAATCCGGTCGACAACATCATCGCCGGTGTCCGGTACGCGATCCATCGCTACGGATCGGTCGATCGAGTACCGGGCATCGTGGGCATGCACCGAGGGACCGGCTACGTCGGCTACTGAACGCCGGGCCGTTCACTTCGCCCAGCGAGTGGCGTGATAGCTGCTGGGCAGATTGACCTTGCGCACCACGGTTCCGGGTTTCGGCGCCTCGATGCACTGGCCGTTGCCGATGTACATCATGACGTGACCGGGATTGCCGTTGTTGAACTCCGCCTGCGGGAAAATCAGGTCGCCGGGCCGGATGGCGTTCGGGGGGACCTCCGGCAGCTGGCGGTACTGCGCCGCGGCGACCCGCGGAATCTGCACACCCGCGGCCCGTGCCGCGTACTGCGTCAAGCCGGAGCAGTCGAACGAATCGGGACCTTCCGCACCCCAGACGTAGGGACGGCCCTGCTGCGCATTGGCCACTTGGACGGCCTTCAGCGCCGCCGAGGATGCGGTCGTGCCGGCCTGCTGGGTGAACGTCTTGCCGGCCAGGTTGTACATGTATTGCGTGGTGAGGCGGTTGATTTCGGCCGCGGCCTCCTTGGAATTCGCGCTGCCGCCGCTGACGATGCGGGTGGCCTTCTCGAGGGCCTTGGTGAGGATGTCGTGCACCTTCATCTGCCCGGCCTTGGTGTAGGCCGCCGAGCCCAGTTCGGCCAGCTCGGTGTCGACATCGCGCAGCAGTTGAGTGACGGCCTTCTTGTCGAGTTTGTGTTTGCCGGCGAGTCGGCGCATGTAGTTGACCAGGTCGTTGTCGAGGGTGTTGAACGCCGTGGCCGCATTGCGCTGGAACAGCTGGTGTGCCTTGATCTGTGCGGCGGTCTTCCCGGTGCCGGCGCTGGTGCCGGACCCGGTGCTGGTGTCGAGCTGTTTTCCGCTGCCGCCGGAGTTGGGGCCGGTAGGGTCCTTCCCCTCGTCGCCGTAGGTCTTCTTGAGTTTCTGCAGTGCGTCGAGCGCCTGCTGCGCCTCGGGGGTCAGCGTGCCGCCCGAGCCGGATTGCTGGGTGCCGGAACCGTTTCCGCCGCCGCCCTTACCGAGGCCGGACAGCGCCGAGGCGAGCATGGGCAGCATGCTCATGCCCATCATCGCGGCCGGCAGGATCGACATCATGGTGTCCGGATCGAGGCCGCCGCCGTCGTGCCCGTCCGCGCCGCGTCCGGCCGCCGGTTGCGGTGGAACGGCACCCGCACCGCTACCGGGCGTGGCCGCTTGTACCGGGCCACCGGTTCCCACGGTCTGGGCCCCCACACCCGA